>NZ_JACCAE010000001.1:1503404-1804084 GCF_013409205.1 Janibacter cremeus | reverse complement strand
GGGCACCGGGAGTCATCCATGCGCACCAACCCGCCCAACCCGCACCTCGTGGCCGAGACCGGATCGCTGACTCCGGGCTCGGCACTCGAGGCCGGCTGCGGCGCCGGCGCGGAGGCGATCTGGCTCGCCGAGCAGGGCTGGCAGGTCACCGCGGTGGACGTCGCGGCCGAGGCCCTGGCGAAGGCATCCCGGCGTGCCGCAGAGCACGACGTCGACGGCATCCGCTGGGTCGAGGCGGACCTGTCGACGTGGACGCCGGAGGGCACCTTCGACCTGGTGACGACGCACTACGCCCACCCGTCCATCCCGCAGCTGGACTTCTACCAGCGCCTCGCGGAGTGGGTGGCGCCCGGTGGCACCCTGTTGCTCGTCGGACACCTGCATCGCACTGGTCACGATGGCGACGGGCACGATCATGCGCACGAGCACGGCCATGGGCACGGGGGCGACCACCACGCGCACGACAACCATCCACCGGCTGCCGCCTCCGTGCGGGCGGACGATGCGGCCACGCGCCTGGACCCCCAGGAGTGGGACGTCGTCACCGCGGCCGAGTCCCGCCGGACGGTCACCGGTCCGGGAGGGAAGGACACCACGCTCCACGACGTGGTCGTGCGCGCTGTACGCCGCTGACCGTTCGCTGGTCCCCCCTGTCGCGCGGGGGCCAGCGGGGATAGCCTCGAGGTATCTGATGAAGGGGGCGAGGGACGATGGCCGCGACAGACGAGATCGAGCACCTCTCGGTCGACACCTGCTGGTCCCTGATGCGCACGACCACGGTCGGGCGTCTGGCCGTGGTCGTGGACGACCAGCCCGACATCTTCCCCATCAACTACGCGCTCGACCAGGGCACCGTGGTCTTCCGCACGGGCGAAGGGAGCAAGGTCGCCGGCGCGCTGTCCGGCGCCGTCGCCCTCGAGGCCGACGGCTACGACCCACGGACCAACCGGGCCTGGAGCGTGGTCGTCAAGGGCAAGGCGCACAGCATCGCCGAGATCGGGGACCTGATGGACACCCTCGACCTGCCGCTCTTCCCGTGGCAGGGAGGCGAGAAGGACAGGTTCATCCGCATCACGCCGGGCGAGGTGACGGGGCGGCGTTTCCCTGTGGTCGATCCGAGCACCTGGACGACGCTGCCCGACGGCCCCCACCGTGCGTCGTGCGAGTAGGCCATCGCGGCATCGCGAAGGGGGGGGGTCGGTCACCTCTCGCAGGCGATGCCGTCCTTGTCCCCGTCGCGGTACCAGCCGTACTCGACCGAGCCTCGACGGTAGGGCCCGTATCCCGCTGAAATGGCCTCGGAGCAGGTGCCGAACCGCGGGTCATTGCCCCGTGAGGGCTGTGGCCGCGCCACGACGGCACTCTTGCCCTTGCTCGGCTTGACGACCATGCGGGTGCGGCTGGAGCAGGTCGACAACGCTCGCTTCAGCGCCGCCTTCTCGCTGCGGTCCACCTTCAGACCCCACCGCCACTTCACCGCCACCCAGTGGCCGGCGTACCAGCAGCGACTGCTGCGCGGCATCCACTGGGCGGGGTCGCGATCCGACTTCGACCTGTTCGTGCTCGCGGAGACCGCGATCAGGGACGGGCCGTAACCCAGGTCGTTGGCGAACCCCTGTCGTCTGGCTGCGGACCAGGACGACGCCCCGGACTCCCACGCCTCCTTCAGGGCGACCACGTGGTCGATGTCGAGATCGGAGGCTCGGGAGAAGCGCCTGTTGTCGTACCGGGACGTCCACGACCCGGTCCTGACGGTGCAAGGCCTGGTGCGGGTGGCCTTCTTCCTCGACTCGGCCATCAGCACCTCGGCCCGGGTGTTGCAGCGATCCCGGTCCGCGTCGGTCCAGTGCGTGAACTTCGTCCGTGCGTACGTGGACCTGTGCCGCTCAGCGGCGACCGGTAGCTGCGCGAGCAGGACGGAGGCGGAGACCTTCTTGGCGGCGGCGTGCGCCGGGCTCCCGGCCGCGATCGATGCCGTCGGCACGATGAGCATGGCAGAGGCCAGTATCGCGATGACTCGGGTGGAGATGCGCACGGGGCATCGGTCCTGTCGAGAAGAGCTGCTGTCAGCTACGAGGGATCGCCCGCGTACTCGCGCGCAGGACCATAGTGCGGCACCCCTCGAGGAATGGGCAACTATCCTGAGCCCGTGTCCCGCCTTCGCGTTGCCCTGCTGGCTCTCCTGGTCATCGTGCTCGTCGCGGTGGTCGGCGGGTACTGGTACGCCCGACCGTTGCTGCTCACCGGCACCGGGTACGCCGCCCACAATGCGTGTGCCCTGCACCAGGTTGCCGGACGCGAGGATCCCGGTGACGACCTCCCGCCCAACCCACTGGTCCCACTGCTGACCAGCGACGTCGACCAGGACGGTGCCACCTCCAGCGTGCTCGGTGCGCTCAGCAAGCAGCGCGCATGGGCCACCGACGGCTACGGGTGCACCCTGGCCGACGAGCGCCCCGAGCTCGCCGAGCCGACCGCGGTGACGGCATCGGCCAACCCCTATGCCGACCCCGGGGAGCCGACGCCCTCACCGGCCGTCGAGGCGGCACTCGACACCGCCTTCGGCCAGGACCTGTCGTCGCAGGAGCAGCAGGACCTGGGCACCCGCGCGGTCGTCGTCCTCAAGGACGGTGAGCTCGTCGCCGAGAGGTACGCGGAGGGCTTCGATCGCAAGACCCCACAGCTGGGGTGGTCGATGGCCAAGAGCGTGACGAACCTGCTGACCGGCCGGCTGGTCAAGCAGGACGTGATCGACCTCGAGGACGACCATCTGCGCCCGGAGTGGGACGACGGACGTGATCAGATCACCGTCGAGAACCTGCTGCGGATGACCAGCGGGTTGTCCTGGGACGAGACGTACGCGCTGGGGACGCCGATCACCCGGATGCTCTACCTCGAGGGGGACATGGGCTCCTACGTCGCCTCCCAGGAGTTGGCGCACGAGCCGGGGGACTTTTTCCAGTACTCCAGCGGCAGCACCACGTTGCTGTGCTCGATCCTCACCGACCGATCCGGGGTCGGGGCGGACCTGCCCCGACAGGAGATCTTCGCTCCCCTGGGTCTGAGCAGCGCCGTGCTGGAGCCGGATGCCTCCGGCACGCCGGTGTGCAGCTCCTACATGTGGGCGACACCGCTCGACTGGGCCGCCGTCGGCCAGTTCGCGCTGCAGGACGGCGTCTGGGACGGCGACCGGTTGCTCCCCCGCGGGTGGATCAAGGAGTCCACGACACCGACGAGCGTCGACGCTGACGGGCAGGCCTACGCGAGCGGCTGGTGGGTCAACAGCCGACCCGACGGAAGCCTCGTGCACTCCGAGCTGCCCGAGGACGCCTACTTCGCGCAGGGACACGACGGGCAGAGCATCACCGTGGTGCCGTCGCAGGATCTCGTCGTGGTGCGCCTGGGGTTCACGCCGAGCCGCGAGGACAACCGCTCGGTCCAGCTCGCCGCCGACCTCGTCGCAGGCCTGGAGTGACATGGCCTGCACACGGTTGCCGATGACCGCCGGATCGGGAGTGCCGGACCTGCGTCGTCGCATCGGAGAGGCCGTTCGCTCCAGGGTGGCCGGACCCGATGCGGACGCGGCCCACGCGCGGATCTGGGACACCCCCGGCCCCCGGTGGTTCGCACCCACGGACCCGATCTGGCGGGTGCACAGCGATGCATCGATGTTCCCCGCCGGGATCACGGCACTGCTCCTGCAGTCCCTGCACCCCTCTGCGATGGCCGGCGTTGCCGGGCACAGCGGGTACCGCGGCGATCCGTGGGGGCGGTTGCAGCGCACCAGCCACTACCTCGCGACGACGACGTTCGGCACCATCGAGCACGCCCAGGAGGCGATCACCACCGTGCGCAGCGTGCACGAACGCGTCCGCGGGAAGGACGCGGAGGGACGCTCCTACCGGGCCAGCGACCCCGCTCTGCTGCGCTGGGTCCACATCGCCGAAGCGTGGTCATTCCTCACCGGCCACCAACGCCACGGCGCTCTCTCGCTGACGCCGCAGGAGGCTGACACCTACGTCGCGCAGAGCGCGGTCTCGGCGGCCGCGCTCGGCGCCACGGACCTGCCGATGACCGTCGTGGAGCTCGATGCGGCCCTGGCAACAGCCCGCTGCGACCTGCAGGCAACACCGGCAGCCCGCGATGCCGCCGTCTTCCTGCTCCGCGAGCCGCCTCTGCCACGGGGCGCCCGCCCCGGCTACCAGCTGCTGGCCCTGGGTGCGGTCGACCTGCTTCCGGACTGGGCCCGCGAGGAGCTCGGCCTGCCCCGTCGCCGGGGCGCGGGCGCAGCCGGAGCCGTGGGGACGCGTCTCGTGCGATGGGGCCTGTCTGCTCTCGATCAGGATCGACAGTGAGAGGCCCCGCACGCGTGAGCGTGACCGGTCCGGCCTCCGCGGAGACGGCGTGGCAGCGCTATCTCGAGCCGAGACTGTGGTCCAGCTGGTCCCCGCAGATCTGGTCGGTCGAGTACGCCCACCCCCAGCTGCTACCGGGGACGAAGGGGGTGGTGCGCACCTTCGGTGGTATCGGTGTCCCGTTCACCATCGAGGAGGTCTCGCCCACGGAGCACACGTGGCGGTGGCGGGTTGTCGCGTTCGGCCTCCCCCTTCGCCTCGATCACGGGGTGCGCGGCCACCCGCGCGGCTGCGAGACCTGGCTCGAGGTCACCGGCCCGCCGGTCATCAGCCGGGTCTACGCGCATCTCGCAACCATCGCGCTCCGCCGTCTCGTGCGTCAGGAGTGAGACAGTTGGGCGACGAGGCCGACGCATCCGCGGACGCACGCCGCCGGGAGGATCACGCCATGGAAGCCACTGGAGTCACCGATGCGAGTCTAGGCCGGCTACGCGTCTGGAACATCGGCCTGACCGTGCTGCACGCGGCCCAGGCCGTGCTCGTACTCGTGCTGGCCAGTGACTTCGCCATCACGGTCACCTCGCAGTATCCACAAGGCCCGCCCGGAACGGCACCGCCGGCGCCGGAGGCGATCTTCGATGTGCGGATCGGCGCAGCGATCGCGGTGTTCCTCGCTCTGGCGGCGTTGGACCACCTGCTCACCGCCACCGCTCTGCGCAGGCGGTACGAAGGGGGTCTACGTGCCGGCATCAACCGGTTCCGGTGGGTCGAGTACTCGGTCAGCGCGACTCTGATGATCATCCTCATCGGCTTCTACACCGGGCTGACAGGGATCACCGAGGTCATCCTCATCATCGGCGCCAATGTCGCGATGATCCTCTTCGGCTGGGTGCAGGAGCTGATGAACCCACCTGGTCGCACTAGGACGACGATGCTCCCCTTCTGGTTCGGCTGCGTGGCCGGGGCTGCGCCGTGGGTGGCGATCCTGGTGAACACCGTCGGAGCCGCCGAGGTCCCGGGCTTCGTCCTCGGCATCATCGCCTCGCTGTTCGTCTTCTTCATCAGCTTCGCGCTCAACCAATGGCTGCAGTACCGGCAGATCGGCCGGTGGGCCGACTACGCCTATGGCGAGAAGGTCTATCTTGTCCTCAGCCTGGTGGCGAAGAGCGCGCTGGCGTGGCAGATCTTCGGGGGGTCGCTCGCGGGATGATCCCTGCCTCGACCACGCGGGTGGATCCACTCTTGACGGCCCGGCGACCACTGGGACCCAGCAGATGGCGGACCGCAACGCAGAGCGCTCACTGCTGCGCGACCTTCTCCGCCCTGCGCCGGATCTGGTCGGACAGGACCGAGGCGAGCGCACCGATGAAGACGAGGTTGAAGGCCATCTGGATCGTCACCAGCACGCGGGCCACCTGACCGGTCGCATGCACGTCCCCGAAGCCGACCGTGGCCAAGGTTGTCATGGTGAAGTACAACGCGTCGGTCTTCGTGACGAGATCCGCGAACTGGTTCCCGCTGTGCTGCTCGATGACGAAGTACCCCAGCGCGAACAGCGGTACGACGAGGTAGATCAGCAGCAGCAGTGACTGGACGCGCACGGCGGTCTCGTGTCCCGCTCGCAGCTGTCGCTTCACCTGGTGGGTGATGGCCCACCCCAGGAGGGCGACGGCGACGAGAAGCGCGACGACGGCCATCGCCCACTCGCCCGAGGAGTCCAGAGGGCGCACCGGCACGGTGTAGTAGAAGAGCATGACTGCCGCGAACGCGGCAACACTGCGGAGGGACTCGTGCCGGGGCTGACGCATCGCGAGCGCTCCTTCTGGTCGACTGCGCGGACGTCGCGCTAGTCGTCCTGCGATGACGGAACTGTCTGCTCACCTCCCGGCCGCAATCGGAAATCAGAGAAGTCCCCTGTGCCGATCGCTTTCTGGATGAGCCGGAAACCGACGGCGAGTGCCACCCAGGTGACGCCGCCCAGGACCGCCTGCCACTGCTCCGTGGGGTCGCGCAGCCACGCCAGCCCTGCGACGAGGACGCCGAGGCCGCTGAGCACGAGGGCTGCTCCGCCGATCGCGGTCCCCCAGGCAACGAATCGCTCCCGCGCCTTCTCAGCCAGCCATCCCGCAGCGAGGGCGACCGCGGGGACGAAGACGACGGCCAAGAGGATGTTCCCCTCGCCCCCTTCGAGGATGCGATAGAGCCGACCTCCGACGATCGCGCCCACGAGCGCACCGACGACGAAGAAGACGAGCGTCGCAGCGACGCGTAGGACGATCCACGCGAGCAGCGCCGTCGACAACGCGATGATGAGTGCGGTGAGGAAGTTCGCCCCGAAGACGCTGGCCAGCAGCCAACCCGCTCCGAACCCACCGGCGACGAGGACCGTCCGGATGGACCACGCTCCGGCAGCGCCGAGCACGAGGCCCACGATGACCATGGCCAGACCACTCATGGCCCCTCCCCTTCATCAGCCGGTGGGTTGATCCCTCCCCCGATCTGTCCATCATGGCGGCAGGGAACGCGCGCCGCTAGTGCATGCCGACCATTTGGTCCCGACCGGGCGACGCAGACGGTCCGTGATGGCACTTCCACGGCGCCACGAGCAGACCCTCGGTGCCGGGAGCGCATCGGGGCCCCGGCTCAGACAGTCGTTGACGATCCGTGCCAGGCGAACTTCTCGAATGGAGCATCGACCGGCGTCTGCGCCACGTGGTTGGTGTAGTTCGACATCACCTTCTGTGAGATGCCGAGGATCACCTCAAGAACCTGACGCTGCGTGAAGCCGGCGTCCAGAAAGGCCTGTACGGCGTCGTCGTCGACGTTCCCGCGCTCGCGGATCATGGCGAGAGTGAAGGTTCGAAGCGCCTCGAGCCGTTCGTTCGGCAGTGGCGTCTCCTCACGCAGAGCCTCGGTGATCGCGTCGTCGACCTTCATGGCCTTGGCGATGCCGGTGTGCGCCGGGACGCAGTAGTGGCAGGAGTGCTCGACGTTGGCCGTCTGCCACACCACGGTCAGCTCCTCCTTGTCAAAGCTCGAGTCGACGAACAGCTGGTGCAGCACTTGGTAGCCCTCCAACAGTCCGGGGGCCTCGGCCATCATGGCGTGCAGGCCCGGGACCCTCCCGTTCTGCTCCTCGGACCGCGCTAGCAGTTCCGCACTGCCCTCGGGCGCCGTGCTCTGGTCGTGCATCTGGAAGTCAGCCATGAGCTCTCTCCTTCGACGGTGAGTCGGCAGCGCCGACTCGAACGTTGAGTTGTGTACCGAACGGTACCTTACGCGCCACGGCTTTTGGTACCAGGAGGATTCAAATACAGGGGGCGGGGTCGTAGACTCGTCGTATGGGCGAGTCTGCGAAGGCCACGGTGGGTCGTCCGCGACTCTTCGACGAGGAGGCGGTACTCCACGACTTGACCGACCTCTTCTGGCGCAAGGGCTACGGGCAGACCTCCATGGCGGACATCGTTCAGGTCAGCGGAGTCCACAAGCCGAGCCTGTACCGGACCTTTGGCAGCAAGGAAGAACTGTTCGCGACAGTGCTGCGCCGCTATCTCGCGCAGCGGATGACGATGTTCGCAGCACTGATCGATCAAGCGGGCCCAGGGGTTCGCGGTGTTCATCGATTCTTGGAGATGTTCGAGGCGGACGCGGTTTCTGAGCGCGGTCGGGACGGCTGCCTGATGGTGATGGCCTCCAACGAACTGCGCGGCACGCTGCCCGGCTACGACTTCTCCACCGACTACCGACAACAGATGCGCGAACAGATCCACGCACTCATCGCCCAAGCCCTGCCTCGCGAGGCGGTCGACTCCGAGATCGTCCGAGCCCGCACCGATCTGGTCACCACCTACCTGCTCGGGCTGCAGGTCATCATGCGCTCCGGCGCCGACGCCGCCGAGATCCATCAGTACCTCGCAGCGATGCACGTCACCGTGGACGCGTGGTAGCACGACCTCGGTCAGCAGGCACAACGTGGCGCATGTCGAGATGCAGCGCAGACTGCGCGAGACTCGCCTCTAGGTTGCACTGAACGGTATTCTCGCTGGCTGGCAGGGAGAGTATCCCTCGGGCAGAACCGGTGATGAGATGGTGCAGCCCGGTCGGTCACGGATGGGCGAGTCGAGTCAGCAACCGTTGGCTGAGCTCGATCTCGTGCGGCAGTTGGCTAAGTTCTTCGGCGTCGATGCACACGCCGTGACGATGCAGGGGTCGGCGAGGTCGACCCAGTGGTCAGCGGCTATATCCGCCTGGGAATGGCGGCCGTATGCCTCATCCGGACCCACCACCACGCGAGCGGTCTCCTGAATTTCCTCGACCGATGTCCTGCGCCAGATGTCGTCACCGCCACAGCTCCAACCACGGTCATCGAGCAGCGTCACCCGATGCCCGTCAGCCAGCACCGCGAATTGCACTGCTGAAAGGTGCATCTCATTCGGGTCGTATGGGTCCTCTGCAGACAGTTGGGGGCCCTCAGTGGTCGCTGCGGGAGCCCCGCCAGCAGGAGGCGGCTCGTCGATCAGGGGTTCCTCATCAGCACAAACGAAGGTCCGAAGGTCTAGGTCGACGACGGTCATGAGGAGGGCAACGACTGGCATGATCTTGCATGCTCGCTTACCGCCACCAAGGCTCTGAGACCGCGAGCCAACTCAGCCTCGGTCGCGAGTGGCTCGCTCGCCGGAGGCGGCGAACTCACGCGGAGGGCGGGTCCTCGTGCGGCATCACGACGACGGGACAGGCGGCATGCGTGACGACGTGCTGACTCACCGATCCCAGCATCAGACTGGCGAAGCCTCCACGACCACGACTACCGACGACCACGAGCTGCGCGCGCTCCGTGGCCTCGGCGACCACTTGCGCGGGGTGGCCCCGCACGGTCCGCTGCTCGACCCGCGCGTCGTCGCCCAGGGCTTCGCGGACGGCATCGGCGAGTGCGTTGCGGGCCTCGCCCTCGACCGACTCCTTGCTTTCCCACTCCTCGAGAACCACGCGCCCGTAAACGGTCTCCAGGTCCCAGGCCGTCAATGCCACCACGGGCGCGCCAACCAGTTGTGCGTAGTCGGCTGCCCACCTCAGTGCACGGACAGAGTCCGCGGATCCATCGACACCGACTGTGATCGGTTTGTCCGTCATGTCGCCTCTCCTGCCAGGTGTGCGAGGGCAGGTGCCCCCCGCCCGGCCGTTGACCCCGCGCGACCGGACACGACCAGAATACTGCTACGTGTCGTAGTGGTCACGCGCAGTCCGGACGACGTGACCTCAGGCACCCATAATCGGGGGCCGATGAACACGACTTGGGACCACCACCGTGGCTACTAGAAGCCACCCGAATCCTTCGCCATGTTCGAGAACCGCGCATAGTGTCCCTGGAAGCCCAGGACGATGTCGGCCGTCGGCCCGTTTCGGTGCTTGGCCACGATGATGTCGGCCTCCCCTTCACGCTCCGAGTCGGGGTCGCGGTCACGGTGGAGCAGGATGACGAGGTCGGCGTCCTGCTCGATGGAGCCGGATTCGCGCAGGTCGCTCATCACAGGCCGCTTGTCAGTGCGCTGCTCGGACCCACGATTGAGCTGGCTGATCGCGATCACGGGGACCTCGAGCTCCTTGGCCAGCAGCTTCAGCGCACGGGAGAACTCCGAGACCTCCTGCTGGCGGGACTCGACCTTCTTGCCCGAGGTCATCAGCTGCAGATAGTCGATGACGATGAGCTTGAGGTTGTGCTGCTGCTTCAGCCGCCGCGCCTTGGCGCGGATCTCCATGAGCGCGAGGTTGGGCGAGTCATCGATGTAGAGCGGGCTGTCGCTGATGCGGCCGACGACGCGGGAGAGCTTGCGCCAGTCCGGGTCGCTCATCTTGCCGCGCCGCAGGTGCTGCAGCTGGATACTCGCCTCCGCCGCGAGCACACGCATCGTGATCTCGCTGCGGCTCATCTCCAGGGAGAAGATCGCCGTAGCCATCCCATGGTGGATCGCCGCTGCGCGGGCGATGTCCACACCCAGCGTCGAGTTGTGCGTGGGGATCATCGATCGGCCAGCCAAGTAGAGGTGCTGACTGTTGTCGACCTCCACACAGCGCACCGGGACCGACTCGATCCGGCGGATGTCCGTGATGGTCCGGCTGGCCACTGCCGGGCGAGACTCCTTGTGGGACAACACCTTGTCAGCCACTCGGAACACATCAGCATCCGCCAGGAAGGCCATCGACCGGGGAGTCAAGGACTCCACCCGATAGCCCAGGCCCACGACGAGCTCGCCCAGCTGACCGAGCAGCTCGCCGCCACCGGCGACGACGACCCGACCTTCCTCATCCACCGATCCGGCTACATCCACCACACCAGCCAAGAGCGCGCTGCGCTGCACTTCGCCCGCCCTCAGGTAGACGGCGTCAAGGTCCACACCACCAACCTGACCCGTGTGATGGAGCAGGAGTGAAGCGGCGCGACCCCCTTCGTCCTCTGCCTCAAGGTGCATCCGCACCTCCGGTGAGAGCTCCCCTCCACCGACGCATTCGAGACCCAGACGGACACCCATCGCGTACGGCGCTAAGGGCAGGTCGACATCAGCCAACTCCAACGGCTGTGTCAGCGCCACTTCGTGCGCGGAGCCCAAACTCTTCGCGAGCTGCTCAGTCGTCCGCACCGCCGAGGCGGTCTGCCACTGGTGCTGCGCGTCAGCAACGATCACGGACCCGTCCGAGAACTCCACCTCGTAGCAGGGCCGGTCACTCATGACCTCAGTGGCCGCGACGACCCTCGTCGGTCGGCCATCTGCGTCGAGCAGCTCGTCGCCGACGGCGACCTCGCCCATCGTCGTCCACCCAGCTGGCGTCGGTAGCGGAGTGTCGAGCGCGAGCGCCTTGCCGACGGCCGGACGCGCCGCGATGACGACCATCTGACCGCCGTGCAACCCGTGCGTCAGCTCGTCGAGGTCGTGGAAGCCCGTCGGCACACCGGTCATCTCGTCGGTGCGACCGGCAGCGACCTCGATCTCGGTCATCGTGTCGTTGAGGGTGTCCCACAGCGGGGCGTAGTCCTCGCCGCCGCGCTTCTCCGCGACGGTGTAGACCTCGGCCTGGGCCTGGTTGACGATGTCCTCGACGTCACCACCGCCCTGGGCGTAGCCCATCTGGACGATCTTGGTCCCGGCCTCGACGAGTCGGCGCAGCACGGCCCGCTCAGCGACGATCTGCGCGTAGTAGCCGGCGTTGGCCGCGGTCGGCACCGACTGGATGAGGTCGTGCAGATAGGCCTGCCCGCCCGCTCGCTGCAGGTCGCCGCGCTTGCTCAGCTCGTCGGCGACGGTGATCGCGTCGGCCGGCTCGCCCCGGGAGTACAGGTCGACGACCGCGTCGAAGATCAGCTCGTGCGCAGGACGGTAGAAGTCCGTGCTGCGGACCGCCTCGTTGACATCACCGATGGCGTCCTTGCTCAGCAGCATGCCGCCGAGCACCGACTGCTCCGCGCCGACGTCCTGCGGGGGCAGGCGGTCCGGAGGGGGCGAGGAGTAGGAGGGCGCGTCGCTGAAGACGCTGGATTCCAACTCGCTCGTCGTCACGTGCTCCCCTTCGGTGTGGCTGCTCCAAGGCCCCCGGAAGGAGCCCACGCGCCCCTGCACAAGAGGGGCTCAGAGCAGACTCGCACCACCCTCTGACAACGCCAAATGACCCTGTGGACGACCATGTGGACAGACTGTGGACGACGCGCCATCGGACTGTGCACAGCCCGTGGAGAACTCTGTGGATCCTTTCCCGGAGTGACCGGCAACACGTGCTCTGACCTGCGCAAACGCAGATTTTCTTGTGTGGACGAGAACTCTTTTTCGTCACGGCCATCCACAAGCTCGCGACACGCCCCACTCACAATTTCCGTCTCCGCGCAAGTGCTGACCGTCCCGTGCCCGTCGTGCGTCCCTCAGTCCCTGGAGAGCACGTCCTTGGTCAGGATGATGACGAACTCCTGCTCGTCGGTGAGCACGTTGAGGTACCCCGAGTCGACGCTGAGAACGTGTCCCGTGACGATGCCTTCCGTGGTCTCGATCGTCTCCTGGGGGACCCAGGGGGTGGTGACGAAGGCCGCAACGACCAGTGCCGACACAGCCGCAACCCAGCTGGCCCGGGCGAGCCCCGCGATCAGGAGATGGCGCAGACTGCTCTCCCTCAGCAGTCGGCGGGTCACCGTGATCGCTGCCAGCACGACGAGCATCGTCGGCAGGAGCCACCAGCTGCGGAAGCTCACGGTGAGGGCGAGCATGGTGACCAGTCCGACCGTGGTCAGCAGCATCACCACCGGTCGGTGCCCGGGCGGACCCCACAGTCTGGCAGCGATCAGCAGCGGCACGACCACGACCAGGACGATCGACGTCACCAGGTGGCCGGCCATCAGCGAGCCGAACATCAGTGCCAGACCGTCGTCGATGCCCAACGTCGTGCTCACGAGGAAGGCCGTGTCCCAGTCATAGCCGGAGACGGCGAAGATCCGCAGGATGAGGAAGACGAAACCCCACGCCGCGAGGTGGGCAGCACCGCCGAGCGCTCCGGTCACTCCCCCACCGGGCTCCGGCGATGTGTCGGTGGTCGTCTCGTCTGCAGCGCTCACGGGGTCAACCTAGGGCAGGTACAGGCGCCCGAGTGGGCGGCGCGTCTCACCCGGTCGCGCCGTAGCGCAGCCGCGCCCGCTCCTTCGCCTTCGCGGCCTCGACATCACGGTCCTTGGGCTCGGCGCTCGTCACCAGGTGGTCAAGCAGGTGCTGCGTGACGGCAGCGACGTCCGCCACCGCCTCGTCGAAGGCAGCCTGGTTGGCCCGACTCGGCTTGCTCGACCCGCTGACCTTGCGCACGTACTGCAGTGCGGCGGCACGCACCTCGTCGCTCGTCGCCGGGGGCTCGAAGTTGTGCAGCTGGCGGATGTTTCGGCACATGCCACCAGTCTCCACCCGGGCACGGCGCGGGGCACCCCCTTCGCCGCAAAGCATTTGGTCGCCGCGCGTGCGGTGCCGGATCATGGACCCCATGCCCACGACCGCGCCCGAGGCGCACCCCGTCACCACGCCTGCGCAGACGACCCTCGTGCTGCGGGTGCTGACGGTCGCGACCTTCGTCGTGATCCTCAACGAGACGATCATGAACAACGCGATCCCGCGACTGATGGCCGACTTCGACGTGCCGGCGACGTCGGCGCAGTGGCTGACCACCGCCTTCATGCTCACGATGGCCGTGGTCATCCCGATGACCGGCTGGATCATGCAGCGGCTGGCGGTCCGGCGCACCTTCGCCCTGGCGATGGGCCTGTTCGCCGTCGGCACGACGCTCGCCGCCCTCGCCCCGACCTTCGAGATCCTCGTGGCGGCCCGGGTGGTGCAGGCGAGCGGTACCGCGGTGATGATCCCGCTGCTGATGACCACGCTGATGAACCTCGTGCCCGTCTCCGACCGCGGACGCACGATGGGCAACGTCTCCCTGGTCATCGCGGTCGCACCGGCCATGGGCCCGGCCGTCTCCGGGCTGCTGCTGCGGCTGGGGTCGTGGCGGCTGATCTTCCTCACCGTCCTGCCGATCGCCCTGGTCGCCCTGTGGGTCGGTCTGCGGCACCTGCCGGACGTCGGCGAGCGCGAGCACAGCACTCTCGACCTGCTCAGCGTCGTGCTGTCCGTCATCGGCTTCGGCGGGATGGTCTACGGCCTCTCCGGCATCGGCGGCGGAGCACCGGGCGAAGGGGGCCCCGCCCCGGAGCCGGTCGTCGACCCGCTCGTGGCGGTCGGCGTCGCGGCGGTCGCGATCGCTGCCTTCGCCTGGCGCCAGCGATCCCTCGTGCGCTCGGGCGACCCGCTGATGGATCTGCGCACGCTGCGCTTCCGCAGCTTCACCGGGTCCTTCCTCACGATGTGTCTCGCCTTCGCCGCCCTGATCAGCTCGCTCATCCTGTTGCCGATCCACCTGCAGGACGGGTTGGGCCTGACCACGCTCGAGGCGGGTCTGCTGCTCATCCCCGGCGGGCTGGCCATGGGGCTGCTCGGCCCGACGGTCGGGCGCCTCTACGACCGTCTCGGCGCCCGACCGCTCATCCTGCCCGGCAGCATCGGGATGACCTTCTCGCTCGCGCTGATGGCGCTGCTCGTCCCGACCTCGGGTCCGTGGACGATCCTCGTCCTGCACGTGCTGCTGTCGCTGTCGCTCGCGCTGCTCCTCACTCCGCTCTTCACCGCCGGCCTCGGTGCGCTGCCGCAGCACCTCTACGCCCACGGGTCGGCGTTGCTCGGCTCCTCGCAGCAGGTCTTCGGCGCCGCCGGGACCGCGACGAGCATCGCCGTGCTGGCGCTGGTCGCCGGCCCGGATCCCACCGCCGCGGACCTGGCGCGAGGGGCCCAGGGCGGCTTCGCGCTGCTCACCGGCCTCGCCGCGATCAGTATCGTCACCTGCCTGACCGTCTCGACACCGCCCGTCGAGGACGGGGCCACCGAGCCAGCCCCGACGGAGGGCGCCGCGACGCACTGACCCGCGGGCTGGGGCGCCTGACTTCAGGGGCCACTCCGCACCATCCGGGCGGGGATGTTGTGCCGCGTGATCACCTGCACCCCGGAGGCGAGGGAGGTCGGGGCGCCCGGCGCGAGTCGATGGTGCTGCAGCACGGCACGGATCGCCGAGCGGGCGTCCTCACGCAGGTCGTGGTGGAGGACGAGGTCGATCTCGCCGGTGCGCAGGAGCTCGACATTGTCCGCATCGAGGTCGTGGCCGACGAAGACGGAGGGGGTGACCCCCTTCGCCCGTAGCGCAGCCAGGATCGCCCGGTTGGCGCCACCGACGGAGTAGACACCGACGAGATCGTCGCCCGGGCCCAGCTCCGCGGTGACGACGTCCGCGGTGGCGGTGTCCAGACCGTCGGCGTCACTGACACGCCGCGGCGACAACCCGGGAGCGTCACGGGCCAGCTGGTCGACGAAGGCCTCCACGCGGGTGCGCTCGCCGACGAAGGACGAGCGGCTCAGCGTGACCAGGACTGCGCCCGTCTCCCGTCCGCTCCACCGGCGGATCAGGTGGGCCGCGGTCCGGCCGGCGGACTCGTGGTCGGGTCCGGCGTATGCGATGCGGGCGCAGCCGGAGACGTCGGTGATGAGGGTGACCGCCGGGATGCCACGCTCGGCCAGGTCGTCGATGGCCGCTGCCACCCGAGGGTGGTCGGGGACCTTCAGCAGCACCCCGTGGCTGGTGCTGCCCCGCCGTCCGATCCCCGCGAGCGTGTCGACGACATCCTCGACGGTGCCCGACTCACGCAGGTGGAACCGTGCCCGCACCGCCGCCGGCCGCAGCCCGGTCAGCTGTGACTCGAGCGCGTCCCGGACCTCCCCGGAGAAGCGGTTGGGCGCCTGCATCACGACGTCGAGGACGAGCGAGCGGGCGCCCAGGCGCAGGGCGCCGGCCTGGCGGTCGAGCTCGATGAGGGCCTGCTCGACCGCCCGGACCGCGCGGGGGCTCGCACCGGGCCGATCGTTGAGGACGCGGTCGACGGTCGCCGGGGACAGTCCCGCCTGCTCGGCGACGTCGACGATGCGGTGGCTGCGCACTCAGACCTGCTGGGCCGCCAGCGCCCGGTCCTGGTGGCAGACCGCGAGCGTGATCAGGGTCTGCCCCAGCACGTAGGTGAGCATCACCCAGAAGCCGTGCAGCGGCAGTTGGAGCGTGGCGAAGGCGCTGATCGCGATCAGACCGTCGGAGACGAGGAAGAGCACCGCCCCGGTGGTCGCGACGGCGTCGATGCCGGTGGCCAGCACCGCCATCCCGACGATGACCAGTCCGTAGAGCAGGACCACGGGGAAGAGCGCGCCGGCACCGTTCGCCGTCACCGCGATGATCACGGCGAGGAGGATGACGTACGGAGCCAGCAGCGCAGGCCTGCGCCGGATGATCGATCGGGAGGCGAAGGGGAGGAAGGCAGCCACGTAGGCCAGCTGCGCCAGGAAGAACGCCCCGAGCATCAGACCGAAGCCGAGGTCGCTCCCGTCCCCGATGAAGCGCGGCAGCGTGTCCCCCAGCCACGACAGGCCCAGAGCCAGGGCGACGAGACGCACCAGGAGGGACTTGGGGTTGGGCGTGCTCGTGAGCAGGACCCACAGCAGGGCCGGCATGAGCAGGATCTGGGTCAGGTCGGCCACCACGCCGTCGGGTGCGGCGACCTGTGCGCCGAGGTGGACGAGACTGACGACCACGAGGGCGAGTAGGGCAATCGGCATGGCCCAGAGACTAGCGACGCGGGCACCGGCACGGTGGGTGGTCGCCGGCGTCGTCGTGAGCCTCATACCCTAGGGGGGTAGCATTCGATGTGCACCACAGACCTCGCGGAAGGACTCCCATGAGCGCCACCACCACCTACACCGTCACCGGCATGACCTGCGGCCACTGCGTCGCCGCCGTCACCGAGGAGCTCCAGACGATCGCCGGGGTCCAGGACGTCGCTGTTGACCTCGAGTCGGGCGCCGTGAAGATCGCCAGCGCCGAGCCGGTCGACGACCCGGCCGTGCGCTCCGCCGTCGAGGAGGCGGGCTACCAACTGGCCTGAGCCGGCCCCGTCGCAGCGAGCTCCTCCCGCGCCACGGCGACGAGGTAACGCACCCCGTCGCCGAGCACGTCGTCGTTGACGTCGTAGTCGCTGCTGTGCAGCGGCGTCCCACCACGGCCCGGCTCGAGACCGTTGCCGAGGAAGGCGAAGCACGCCGGCACGTGCTCGGCGAAGACTCCGAAGTCCTCACTCGGCATGGCCGGTGGGCACTGGCCGTCGACCCGGTCGGCGCCCAGGGCCGTCTCGGCCGCCGCCACTGCGCGCCGGGTCGCCTCGGGGTGGTTGACCGTCGGGGTGAACTCGTGGGTGTAGGTGACCTCGCAGCTCACCCCGTGCGCGGCGGCGATGCCGGTCGAGATCTCCCGGATCCGGGCCTCGAGCAGGTCCTGGACCATCGGGTCGAAGCTGCGCGTGTCCCCGGTGATCCGCACCTGCGTCGGGATGGCGTTGCGGGCACCGTCGGTGACGAACCCGGTGCAGGAGAGCACCGCCGGATCCACGGGATCGACGTTGCGGGACGCGACCGTCTGCAGGGCCAGGACGATCTCGGCGCCCGTCACGAGCGGGTCGACCACCGCGTGCGGGCGAGCCGCGTGGCCCCCGCGGCCGGTCACGACGATCTCGAAGTTGTCCTCGCTGGCCATGAAGCCACCGACCCGCGTGTGCAGGTGCCCCGCGGGGATGCCGGGCATGTTGTGGATGCCGTGGATCGCATCGACGGGGAAGCGCTCGAGCAGCCCGTCCGTGATCATCGCGCGGGCGCCTCGGCCGGGCTCCTCGGCGGGCTGGAAGACCAGTCGCACCGTCCCGTCGAAGCCCTCCTGCGCCAGGACCGTCGCCGCCCCCAGCACCATCGCCATGTGCCCGTCATGGCCGCACGCGTGCATCCGTCCGGGGCTGGTCGATCCGTGGCGACGGCCCTCGACCTCGGTGAGCGGCAGGCCATCCATGTCGGCCCGCAGGCCGACCGATCGGGGGGAGGCCCCCTTCGTCATCGAGGCGACGAGGCCGGTGCCGCCGACACCCCGGGCCACTTCGTAGCCGGCCTCCTGCAGCACGGTGGCGACGAAGTCCCCGGTCGCACGCTCCTCGAAGGCCGTCTCCGGGTGCCGGTGCAGGTGGTGGCGCCAGGTCCGCAGCCGGGCGTCGAGGTCACTCATCGTCCTGCCGCCCCTCGGTGCTCAGCAGGACGATGGTCGCGTCGTCGGGCAGGTCGAGGTCGCGCCACAGGTCGGCATCGCGAAGGGCGGCACGCACCCCGGCGTAGGTGGCGGCACCGCTCGGCCCGGACGAGACACCCTGCGTCACGAGGTCGTCGGAGGCCTGCTGCGCCTCCTCGTCGGTGACGGTGGCAGCGGCGTCGACGCCGTCCCGCAGGACCGGCCAGGCGAGGCTGGAGATCGTCCCGCAGTTGAGCCCGGCCATGATGCTCGAGTCGGTCGCGACGGCCACCGGCTCCGCCGCGTCGAGGCTGGTGACGATGCAGTCGGCGGTGTCCGGCTCGACGACCAGCAGACGGGTGCGGCCGGAGGCGCCGGCCTGTCGGTGGTGGGCGACGACGGCCTGCGCGAGCGACCCGACACCGGCGGGGACGACGACGAGGTCCGGCTGGGCGGCGAGCTGCTCGTCGATCTCCTCGCAGAGGGTCTCGTAGCCCTCGACGATCCACGTCGGGACCTCCTCGTAGCCCTGCCAGGCGGTGTCCTGGACGAGCTCGCGGGACCCGTCGGCGGCGGCGTGCTCTGCGGCGGCCCGCACGGCGTCGTCGTAGTGCCCGTCCACGCGCACCAGCGTCGCGCCCTCGGACTCGATGCGGGTCGCGGCACGCTCGCGCATCCCGCCGGGGATGAAGACGGTGGCGCCCGTCCCCAGGTGCGAGGCCATGCGCGCGACGGCCCGGCCGTGGTTGCCGTCGGTCGCGGTGACGAGCTCGGCGCCGGGATGGCGCTCGATCACGCGGTGGCAGGCCCACGAGGCACCGAGCATCTTGAAGGCGGGCAGCCCCAGGCGCGACGACTCGTCCTTGACGACCACTCGCCCGACGCCGAATTCCTCGGCCGCACGGGGCAGGTCTACCAGCGGCGTCGGCGCGTACCCCGGGAGGGTGCGGTGGAAGTCGCGGACGCTGGTGATCGTCGCGCCCAGCGACCACTGCCGTGCTGCGGGGTTGCTGTAGGTGCTCATACCGCCAGTCTTCTCCGCCCGAACCATCAGGTCCAGCACGCATACTTGGCCATGACCCATCACTTCTGCTGATGAATCGAGGACTGCGTGCTGGACGTGCGACGGATGCGGCTCCTGCTCGAGCTCTCCCGGCGCGGTACCATCGCCGCGGTCGCCGAGGCGCTCGCCTACAGCCCCTCGGCGGTCTCGCAGCAGTTGGGTGTCCTGGAGAAGGAGGCGGGCACCGCCCTGCTCGAGCCCTTCGGTCGCCGCGTGCGGCTCACCCCCGAGGGGGAGGTCCTGGCCGCCCACGCCGAGACGATCCTCACCGAGCTGGAGCGGGCCGAGGTGGACCTCAGCGCCTCCAGCGGCGCGGTCCGCGGGACGCTGCGGATCGCCGCCTTCCAGAGCGCGGTCCTGACGCTACTGCCCGACGCCCTCATCGACCTCTCCCGCGACCACCTCGACCTGCGCGTCGAGGCCACCGAGATGGAGCCCGAGGAGAGCCTGCCCGCGCTGCTCGCCGGCGACTTCGACCTGGCGCTGTGCGAGGAGTACCCGGCGCACCCGCGTGCCGTCCCCCGCGGGCTCGAACGCACCGATCTCGTCACCGACGGCCTGCGACTCGCCGTGCCACAGGCATGGGGTCGGCCCGACCTGCCGGACCTGGCGGACGCCCCCTTCGCCATGGAGCCGGTCGGCTCGACCTCCCGCGACTGGGCCGCCGCCGCCTGCCGCACGGCCGGCTTCGAGCCCGACGTGCGGTACACGACGAACGACCTGCTGGTGCACCTGCGGATGGTCGAGCGTGGGCTGGCGGCCGCCTTCCTGCCCGACCTCGCGCAACCGCAGGATCGACCGGGCGTCACCCTGCGACCGCTCGACGGCCGGCCGGTCCGGCGGATCTTCGCGTGCACGCGTATCGGCTCCACCCGGCGGCCGGCGATCCGGGCGGCGCTGGAGACGCTCGCCGGCTGATCGGCGTCGTCCGGCCTGCCCGGGCGCGACGCCGGTGTCGGTTCCCCCTTCGTCATGGAGCGAAGGGGGCCGCCTCAGGCGGAGCAGCCGTCCGGCGTCGGAGCACACCCGCAGCCCTCGCCGCGCCACGCCGCCAAGCCCTCCCGCAGGGCGACCGCGGCGACGAGGAGTGCGGCGATCGGGTCGGCCCACCACCAGCCCAGGAGGCTGTTGCCCAGCAGACCGACGAGGACCACCGCGGACAGGTAGGTGCACAGCAGGGTCTGCTTCGAGTCGGCGACGACGGATCCGGAGGCGAGCTCACGCCCGGTACGGCGCTGGGCCCAGGACAGCAGCGGCATGATGACCAGCGAGACCGCGGCGACGACGATGCCGATCGTCGAGTGCTCCGGCGCCTGGCCGCCGATCAGGCTGCGCACGGACTCGAATCCGACGAACCCGGCCAATGCGAAGAAGGAGATCGCGATCAGTCGCAGGGCCTGCCGCTCGCGGCTCTCGGGCAGGGCGGTGCGGAACTGCCACAGGATCACCAGGCCGCTGGCCATCTCGACGAGCGAGTCCAGCCCGAATCCGACGAGCGCCATCGATGACGCGGCGGCTCCGGCGGCGATGGCGACGACCGCCTCGACGACGTTGTAGAGGACGGAGGCAGCGGCGAGCAGCTGCGCGCGGCGGCTCAGGGCGGCCCGCCGCTGCGACGTGGGCGAAGGGAGCGTCACGTGCGTGGTCATCGGGTGGCGGCCCCGTACGTCGGGCAGAGGGCGACCGCGTCACCGGTGAGCGCCAGCAGCCGCTCCGCGGCGGCGAGCAGCTCGAACGTCACGTCGGGCTGTGCGAGGGAGTACATCGACGCGCGGCCCTGCGCGCGAACCGCCACGAGGCCGCAGTCGAGCAGGCAGGCGAGGTGCTTGCTCACCGTCGACTGGGCCAGGCCGAGGTGGTCGGTCAGGTCGACCACGCGGTGCTCACCGAGGGTCAGGTGCTGCAGGATCGTCAGCCGGGAGACGTCGCTGAAGCCGTGGAAGAGGCACGCGGCGGCATCCAGTGCGGCCGGCTCCGACCCGGCTCCTGCATCGTCGGAAACTGTTGTCATCGCCATCCAGCGATGATGGCATCCGGGCCGGCACCGCGTCCACCCCCTGGGCCGCCCTGCTGCCCACCCTGGACCCCACGACGATGGGGTGGAAGGAGCGCCGCTTCTACCTCGACCCCGACCACGTCCGCCTGCTCTTCGACACCAACGGCAACGCCGGGACCACCGCGTGGTGGGACGGGCGGATCGTCGGCGCCTGGGTCCAGGACCCGGACGGGGTCGTCGACACGGTCCTGTGCCCCGGCGTCGACATCGGCAGCGAGGGTCGGGCCGCCCCGGTCCGGGAGGCCGAGCGGCTGACGACGTGGCTGGACGGCGTGCGCATCACCAACCCGTACGCCTCCCGACTGATGAAGGGGCAGACCCTTCCCTGACCCGGTCGCTAGGGTCGGTCGCATGAGCATCCTGGACACGCCCATTGCCCGGCTCGACGGCACGCCCGGCACCCTGCGCGACCTCACCGGCGGTCGACCCGCCCTGCTGGTCAATGTCGCGTCGAAGTGCGGCCTGACCCCGCAGTACACCGCCCTGGAGTCGTTGCACGAGGAGTACTCGGCGCAGGGCTTCACGGTCGTCGGCCTGCCGTGCAACCAGTTCGGCGGGCAGGAGCCCGGCACGTCCGAGGAGATCGCGCAGTTCTGCTCCGCGACCTACGGCGTGACCTTCCCGATGAGCGAGAAGGTCGAGGTCAACGGCCCCGGACGGCACCCGATCTACACCGCGCTCGTCGAGACCACGGACGAAGAGGGTGAGAGCGGCGACATCCGGTGGAACTTCGAGAAGTTCCTCATCGCCGCGGACGGCACCCCGGTCGCGCGCTTCGGCCCGCAGGTGGGCCCGGACGACGCGAAGGTGGTCGACGCCGTGAGGGCCCACGCCGGGTGAGCTCGCGGTCAGGCGGCCAGCAGTGCGTCGAGCTGACCGATCGCGGAGCTCGAGCCCTCGATGACGCCCATGTCGAGGACCTGCTGCATCGCCTCGACGCTCTCCCAGGTGGAGGTGTTGACCATGCGGGAGCCGTCCTCGGTGGCGGTGATCTCGATGACAATCCGGGACTCGGGCGCGGACTCGACGGGGTTGCCGTCGGCGTCGGCGAAGAAGTCGCGCACCTCGAGCCGGTGCGGCGCCTCGACGGCGATGACCTCCCAACCGCCCGGGAACCTCTGCCCGTCGGGACCGGTCATGTGGTACTTCACGAGACCGCCGGGCGTCAGGTCGTGCTCGGTGACCGTGGCG
The DNA here is from genome assembly GCF_013409205.1 of Janibacter cremeus. Taxonomy (NCBI): domain Bacteria; kingdom Bacillati; phylum Actinomycetota; class Actinomycetes; order Micrococcales; family Intrasporangiaceae; genus Janibacter; species Janibacter cremeus. Next base: position 1,781,715 of record NZ_JACCAE010000001.1, on the reverse strand, counting down.
GGGTGGCTCTCGGGCCCCCACCACTGCTCGAGCTGGCGCGGGTCGGCCCACACCTGCCAGAGGCGTTCGGGGCTGACGGGGAAGTCGCAGGTCATGACGATGGTGCGGTTGTCGATGTCGGTGGTGACGTCGGTGAGGGGCATGGGAGTCTCCTGGATCAGCTGGTGCCGTCGGTGGTGTCGTCGCGGGCCAGCAGGGCATCGATCCCCTCGACCCGTCCGCGCCAGACGTCCTCGAACTCGGCGAGCATCGTCGCGACCGCACGCACGGCCTCGACGTCTCCGCTGGCCAAGGACTCGCGTCCGCTGCGGCGCTTGGTGACCAGGCCGGACCGCTCGAGCACCGCGACGTGCTTCTGCACGGCCGCGAAACTCATCGGGTAGTGCTCCGCCAGCGCAGTCACCGAGTGCTCTCCGGCGAGGACGCGTCGCAGGATGTCGCGGCGCGTGCTGTCGGAGAGCGCGTGGAAGAAGGCGTTTGCGGCCTTCTCGTCGGTCGGTGTCACCCGACCAACTTACAACCCTTCGGTTGTAGGTTGTCAAGGTAGATCCGCCACGAGTTTTCCGGGTGACCCGAAAATCCCCGCCTTCGCAAGGGTTAGATACTCCTGCGAAGGCGGAGGAAGTCATGCACTGCTGAGCAGCGGTTGCGGGATCAGCCCTTCACGAGCTCCGCGAAGACGACGATGTTGTCCTGGTGCCGTCGGGCGTTCTCGTCGTACGTGCCCCCACAGGTGATGACCCGCAGCTCCGGTCCCTCGGTGGCGCCGTAGACATCGACCTGCGGGAAGTCGGCCTTCGGGTATTCCTTCACCTGGGTGACCTCGAACGTGGCGGTCGTGCCGTCCTTGCGGTCGACCTCGATCCGGTCTCCCTCGCGGGTGTCACCCAGCTCGAAGAAGACCGACGGGTTGTGGTTGCTACCGGTGACGTGCCCCTCGAGGACCGCGGGACCGTCCTCCCCGGGGCTGGGTGAGCCGTCGTACCAGGCGACTTCGTCGTACCGGTCTCCCGAGGGGACCTTCAGTCCGCCCTGGGCGTTGAGACCCAGCGGGTGGACCGGCGACTTCAGGTCGATGGAGGGCAACCGCACCGCCACCGGCTTCGAGGCCGGCATCGCCTCCGCGACCGAGGGCGACGGCGACGATGTGGCTGAGGGCGACTGCGTCGTCGTGCTGGACCCGCCACTCGAGGTGGACGGAGTGGCGGAGGGGGTGGACCCCTTCGTCGAAGTGGTTGCTGCCGGAGGGGCCGGCGGGGGCCCGACCTGCTGGGTCGCTGCCCAGGTGATCGTGCCCCCACCGGCCAGGAGCAGGCCGACACCGCCGGCGACGAGCCCTGCGCGTCGCCGGCCGTGCCCGGGCTGCTTGGTCTGCATCAGCAGATCAGGCGTTCGTCCGCTTGCGTGCGGCGAACAGGCCCGCGCCACCGAGTCCGAGAGCCACGGCGCCGAGGGCGATCGCGGCCGGGTACTCGACGCCGGCGGTGCTCGTGCCACCGGTCTCGACGCCACCCTCAGGCATGGTCATCTGCGCCACGTCGAGCGTGCCGCAAGCGGTCGGGGCGGTCGCCTCTAGCGGCAGGCTGTCGTCCAGCGAGGACTTCGCGTCCCCGTCGTACTTGCCGGAGCCATCCAGGTCGACACCGTGGGCGACGACGACGCCGTCACCGTTGGAGATCTGCTCGGCGATCTCGTCCGAGACCGTGATCGAGCGCGAGTAGGTGTAGCTCTCCCCGGTCGGGAAGTTGGGGACGTCCAGGGCAGCCGACGCGTCGGTCTTGCCCGGGTCCTTGGTGAGCGACACCTGCACGCCGCCATACTGGCCGGCCGCGTCCATGGTCGTCAGGGCGCCGTCAGGACCGGTGCCCTCCTGATCGTTGGTCGGGCAGACGTTCTTGCCGCCGATGTGGATGTGCTGGGCGTGCGGCGCCTCGGCCGTCATGCCCTGGGTCTCGAGCTTGATGTCGACCTTGTTGCCGTCAACGGTGGCCCACGCGGTGCCCGAGGCACCGGAGTCGTTGAGCTGGGTCAGGTTGGCGGTCAGCTCGTGCCCGTCTTGGCCCTGCGCGCTGGCTCCGGCGGCCATCGGCAGCCCGACGATCGCGGCGAGTGCGGTTGCAGTGGCAATACGTCGTGTCGTTCGCATGACAGTCCTCCTGTTGTCGGCGACGAGGTGCCGCCTTGGTTGCAGGGGGACTTCGGGGCGGTGGTTCGTTGCGGATTGGATGAGACGGAATTTTTCTCTCAGGCGTTCCACACGGTGTGCCAGCTGACCTCCCCGCCGCAGTCATCCACCTCCTCGATCTGGGGGTCCCCGCCCTCGGCGGGCTCTCCGAGGCCGAGTTCACCGACCTCGTCCCACCCGACCCCGATGGCGACGGTGTCCTGGTGGTCTCGCCTTCGCTCATCCCCGCTGCCGACCTCGCGCCGCTGCTGCGTCATGCCGACAAGCCCGGCTTCGTCGTCGAGGACATGACCGACCTGGCGGAGTTCGTCCCGATCGAGGGTGAGGTCGTCCCGCATGCCCCGCTGTACTGGATCACCGACGTCGAGCGCGGTGACGCGATGGCGAACTGGTCACCGGCAGAGGCGCTCCCGGCCATCCGCGAGCGCGGCCGCCTCCCACTCACCGTGAGCGAGGGGATCAGCTGGCTGCTGCAGGAACCGGAGCAGCTCGAGCGCGGCAGGTGCTTCATGACCATCGGCTCACGCAAGCCCAAGGCGCGCGGTGGGCTCGACTCGCGCACCCCGGCACTGTGGATCAGCAACGGCACCGGGCGCGACGGGAGCACACGCAAGGGCGCCCCCAAGGTCGGCTGGTGCTGGGCAAAGAACAGGCACACGTGGCTGGGGTTCGCCTCGGCCGGCGACCGCATCCGACCCGGCGGGTGGAAGAACTCGGACGGGCCGTGATCCGCGGACGAGCAACGGACAGCCGCGCCTGGCACTCCTCGGCGGCCCGGGTTACCCGGTTCTGGCCGGGAAACCCGGGCCGGGCCGCGTCGTAGGTCGGCCCGCGCAGGATGTCCTGGCCACCTCAGGGCATCCCGGCCCTCCCCTGCGCAAAGTCCCCCGCAGCGGCCGCTCGGAAGGCCGGGATTCTCGGGTAACCCGATACTCCAGGGGCTGGTGTGACGTCGCTCGACGTCAGCCGGTATGCCGAGCCGCGTTGGCGACGATCGCGTCGTGCAGCCACTGCGCGGTGCCCGGCTCGATGTCCTCGTAGTGCGCGGTGAAGCGCGGGTCCGCGAGGTACATCTGCGCCAGGCACACCTGGAAGGCGTGGTCGCAGTCGTAGTGCCGCTCGATGCTCGCCCGGTGCCGCTCGGCCAGTGTCGCTGCCACGTCGCCCTCGGTGGGCACGCCGTCACGGACAGCAGCGGCGAGGTCTGCCTCGAAGGCCTCGGTCTCGGCCTTGATCCGCGCCCAGTCCTCCTTGGTCATGGTCGCCTGCCGCTGCCGGGACTGCTCCCACTTGTCGGTGTCACCCCACCGCTGCTGCGCCTCGGCCTGGTACTCCTCGTTGTAGCCGTCGCCGAAGAGCGCCTTGAGGTCCTCGGTCGTTGCTGGCTGGTCCGTCATCTCTGCCTCCAGGGCGTGCTCGATCGCGTCGACCAGCTCGGTCATCTGTGCCAGCCGGTCCCTGACCAGATCGCGTTGCCGTCGCAGGTGGTCGACCACCTCGGCCCCGTCTGCCTCGAGCAGCTCGCCGATCTCCTCCAGCGCGAACCCGAGCCGGCGGTAGATGACGATCGAGCTGAGGCGCTGGAGGTCCTCGCTCGTGTAGAGCCGGTATCCCGCACGGGTGCGCTCAGTGGGGCGCAGCAGCCCGACCGCGTCGTAGTGGTGCAGTGTCCGCACCGTCACGCCGAAGGTCTGTGCCACCTGTCCCACCGTGAGCGCCTCCACGGATCCAGTGTGCGACAGCATCGCGATCTCGGTCATGGGTTTGACCCTCCTGCCTCACGTCGCGTGAGGGTCAACCCGCGGAAGACTCCGTGATCACTGGGCAGACGTGGTTGACACCCTCAGCTGCCCCAGCTCTTGGGTACAGCGGGTCAGGGCCACGTACAGCCCGTTGTGGCCGCGCGGCTCGGCGATGATGTCGTCGGGGTCGACGACGAGCACCGCGTCCCACTCCAGGCCCTTGGCCCCGGTGGGCGCGACGACGGGGACGTCCGGGCGCACGGCGGCGCGCAGCCCCGGCACCCGGACGGCGGGGGCGACGACCCCGACGGTCCCGCCGGTCCACCGCCGGGCCAGCTCGTCGGCCGCGGCCGCAGTGGCGGCGGGCAGGCCCCCTTCGTCCACCTGCCGTGTCCACGGGTCGATCCCACTGGAACGCACCGCCCGTGGCGGCTCGTTGTCGCTGCCGGCCGCGGCGAGGACCTCTCCGGTGAGCGCCATCACCTCGCGGGGAGTGCGGTAGCAGATCGTCAGGCGCGACTGCCGCCAGCGCTCGCCGAGGACGTCACCGACGATGCCCTCCCAGGACGTGTGCGTGTGCGCCGCCTCGGTCTGGTCGATGTCCCCGACCGCGGTGATCGAGTACCCCGGTGCGCGGCGCGCGACCATCTGCCACTCCATCGGGGAGAGCTCCTGCGCCTCGTCGACGACGACGTGCCCGTAGACCCAGTCGCGGCGACCCGAGGCCCGGTCCGCGGTGAACTCCGCCTGGGAACCCACCTGCCCGTCGTCCCCGATCAGGTCGCTCATGGCGTCGAGCAGCGGGATGTCGCTGGGTGCCCAACCAGCCGGTTCCGCCGCCACGAGCGCACGCTCACCCGCGCCGAGTCCGGGCACGACCCGGGCGAGCGTCTCCTCGTCGGCGAGCAGGGTGGCCAGCTCCGCCGCCGGGTCGCGGTCGGGCCACCACTGCCACAGCCGGGAGGCGAAGGGGGCGTCGGCCCGGATCCGCGAGCGCAGCGCCTCGATCTCGGCCGGGGTGAGCTCGCCGTCGACGGCTGCGCCGGCTTCGCCGGTGGTCACGCCGCGGTCGTCGTCGCGCGCGAGGCTGGCGTCGACCGAGCCGAGGATGTCCTCCAGTCCCTCCTCCGCAGAGGCGAGGAGCTCGGCGGTGCCGCCGGCCACGAGGTCGGTGGCCACATCGATGAGTTGCGCGAGGAAGGCCCGGCGGGCCGAGTGGTGGTCGCGTCCGGAGCAGGCGGTGCGCAGCAGCCGCTCGACGGTGGCCCGCGGCACGACGTACTCCTCGTCCTCCCAGCGGATCGGCAGGTCCTGTGCGCTCGGCACCAGCGACGCGACGTGCTGCTCGAGCGCGTCCTGCCACCCCGCCCGGCCCTTGATCTCCGCGAGGCGCCGGGACTCCGTCCGCTCGGGGCGCACCCCGGGCAGGATCGTCTCGCAGGTCGCGGAGACCACCGCGGTCTCCCCCAGCGCCGGTAGGACGGACCCGATGTAGTCGAGGAATCGCTGCGAGGGACCGAGCACGAGCACCCCGGCCCGCGCCAGCTCCGGATGGGCGAAGAGCAGGTAGGCCACCCGGTGCAGGGCGACCACGGTCTTGCCGGTCCCGGGCCCGCCCTGGACGACGAGCGCGCCCCGGGAGGGAGCCCGCACGATGTCGTCCTGCTCGCGCTGCAGGGTCGCCACGGCGGTGCCCATGCGACCCGTGCGCCGCTCGTCGAGCGCGGCGAGCAGGGCGCCCTCGCCGACGAGCCCACCATCGCCGGAGCCGTCGAGCACCTCGTCATCGACACCGATGACACGCCTGCCCTCGGTGCGGATGTGGCGGCGACGCGCCTGCCCCTGCGGCTCCACGGCGGTCGCGGTGTAGAACGGCCGGGCGGCCGCCGCTCGCCAGTCCAGCACGAGGGGGTCGTCGAGCTCGTCCTGCCCGGGGACCCCGACCCGCCCGATGCGCCAGACCTCGCCATCGAGGGCGTCGAGCCGGCCGAAGACCAAGCCCGAGTCCGCGCGCTCGAGCTCGATCAGCCGGGTTCGGGTGGACCGCCTCGCCGTGGCGGCGACCGAGTCCTCCTCCACGAGTCCGTCCAGTCGTGCGGTCAGCTCACCAATCGCCTCGTCCCGGCGGGCCAGTGCGATGTCGAGCGCCTGCTGCTCCTGCGCGATGGCGGCATCGGTGATCTCGTGGTCGGGCATGCGTCTCCTGGGTCGAGGTAGGGAGGGGGAGGCATCGGCACAACGTCGGCACGCCGTTCGCTGTTCCCTCCTCTCGGTACGGCCAGGCCATCGCTGAGGCTTTTTTGAGGTCTTTTCGAGCCCGTCGGTACCCGACCGGGAGGACAGGCTGGGGGTATGACGACGACGTCCACCCCCTTCGCCCGGCTGCGCCAGACGGACTGCCGCGTCGAGGACCTGCGCGAGATCCTCGAGAGCCAGCCCACTGCCACCCCGCCGCACGCCGACCACGTCGAGCAGCAGGTGCCGATCTACACCGCGGCGCACCTGCACGAGGTCATCGCGACACAGGCGGGTGCCGCCGAGGTCGAGGCCGAGCTGGCAGAGGTCCTCGCCGAGGGGCCGGGGATCCTCGTCATCACCGGCGCCGTCGAGCCCGCGATGGTCGACCGCGTCTCGAGCGCCCTCGAGGAGATCATCGCCGAGGAGAAGGCGGCCGGAGGCGAGGTGGGTGACCACTTCGCGAAGGGCGGAGTCAATGACCGGATCTGGAATGCCCTGGAGAAGCTCGCCGTCGCCCACCCCGAGGACTTCGTCGACTACTACGCCAACGACCTGCTCGCGCTGGCCGCCCGCGCCTGGCTCGGCCCCGGCTACCAGGTCACCAGCCAGGTCAACGTCGTCAACCCCGGCGGTGTCGGCCAGACCGTGCACCGCGACTACCACCTCGGGTTCACCTCCCCGGAGGTCACCGAGCGCTACCCGCGCCACGTGCACGACCTCTCCCCGGTGCTCACCCTCCAGGGCGCGATCGCCCACTGCGACATGCCGGTCGAGACCGGACCGACCCTCTACCTGCCGCACTCGCAGAAGTACTCCCACGGCTACCTCGCGTACTGGCTCGAGGAGTTCCAGGAGTACTTCCGTCAGCACCACGTGCAGCTGCCACTGGCGAAGGGGGACGCGGTCTTCTTCAACCCCGCTCTCTTCCACGCGGCCGGGTCGAACACGACGAGCGATGTGCGCCGGATGGCGAACCTGCTGCAGATCTCCTCGGCCTTCGGCCGGGCGATGGAGGCCACCGACCGACACCGGATCGTCACCGCGATCTACCCGGCGCTGCTCTCCCGCACGGCTGCCGGCGTCGACGTCGAGCACGCCGTCGCCGCGAGCGCGGAGGGCTACGCCTTCCCGACCAACCTCGACCTCGACCAGCCGGTCGACGGCATGTCCCCACCCACCCAGGCGGACATCGTCCGCCAGTCCCTCACCCGGGGCGCCCCACCCGATGAGCTGGCCGGGCGCCTCGCCGGGTACGCCGCCGCCCGCCGCACCAGCTGACCGACCCCCTTCCTCCCCAGCAGACAGGACCCCCATGGAGCAGCTCCTCACCGACAAGGTCGTCCTCGTCGTCGGCGGCACCTCCGGTGTCGGCGCCGGCATCGCCCGCGCCGCCGCCCGCGAGGGCGCGCACGTCGTCGTCACCGGCCGACGCCCTGAGCCGGGGCGCATCCTGGCCGACGAGCTCGGCGAGCGCGTCACGAGCGTCACCGGTGACGTCTCCGACCCGACCGCGGCGAAGGGGGTCGTCGCCACGACGATCGAGCGGCACGGGCGGGTCGACTGCCTCGTCAACTGCGCCGGCCTGACCGACCGCGGGTCGATCCTCGACACGACGCCGGAGCTCTTCGACGCGCACATCGCGACGAACCTGCGCGGCCCCTTCTTCACCATGCAGGCGGCGATCGCGGACATGACCACTCGAGCGGCACCGGGCACGATCGTCAACATCGCAAGCATCAGCGCACGGGGCGGCCAGCCCTACCTGGCGCCCTATGTCGCCGCCAAGGCCGGTCTGGCCGGCCTGACGAAGAATGTGGCCCATGCGCACCGCTTCGACCGCATCCGGGTCAACGCGCTGAACATCGGGTGGACGCAGACGTCGGGTGAGGACACGACGCAGCGACGCTTCCACGGCGCCGGCGACGAGTGGGTCGAGGAGGCCAACGCGAAGCTGCCCATGGGCAAGCTCGGCCAGGTCGACGAGATCGCCGACACCGTCGTCTTCCTCCTCTCCGGCCGCTCCGGGGTCGTCACCGGCTCCGTCATCGACTGGGACCAGCAGGTCATCGGAGGGCAGGACTGACATGCGCATCGGACTCATCGGACTGGGCCGGATCGGCTCCTTCCACGCCGACACCCTCGCCGGCCTCGAGACGGTCGACGAGCTCGTCGTCACCGACCCGGTGGCCGCCGCCGTCGATGCGGTGACCGGCCGCATCCCGCAGGCGCGGGCCGTCGACTCCCCCCAGGCGCTGCTCGACTCCGGGGTCGACGGTGTCGTCATCGCCGCGGCCACCAACACGCACGCCGAGCTGATCCGCGCAGCGGTGGCGAAGGGGGTCCCCACCTTCTGCGAGAAGCCGGTCGCCGGGACGATCGCGGAGTCGCTCGCAGTGGAGCGGGCCGTCGCCGGCAGCGACGTGCCGGTGCAGATCGGCTACCCGCGCCGCTTCGATCCGGCCTTCGTCGCGGCGCGTGACGCGGTGCGCGCCGGCGAGCTCGGGCGCATCACCACCGTCCGGTCGACGACACTCGACCCGGCTCCCCCGCCCGCGGCCTACCTCGCGGTCAGCGGCGGCATCTTCCGCGACTGCTCCGTGCACGACTTCGATGCCGTGCGCTGGGTGACCGGCCAGGAGGTCGTCGACGTCCACGCCGTGGGCGCGGTCGATCCGGACGCACCCGAGGAGATGTACGCGGCCAACGGCGACCACTCGAGCGCGTCGGTACTGCTGACCCTGGCCGACGGGACGATCGGTGTTGTGTCGAACACCCGCACCAATGGTCGCGGCTACGATGTGCGGCTCGAGGTGCACGGGGTGCGGGACGCGGTGGCCGCCGGGCTGGACGAGGGGCTCCCCCTTCGCTCCACCCAGCCGGGGGTCACCTGGCCGAGCGGCCCGGCCCACGAGTTCTTCATGGACCGGTTGGCGCAGGCCTTCCGGCTCGAGCTCGCCGCCTTCACGCGGGTGGCCACCGGCGCGATCGACAACCCGTGCACCGTCGCGGACGCGATGGGTACGGCATGGACCGCCGAGGCGGCGACGCTGTCCGCGAGTGAGCACCGCCCGGTCTCCCTCGAGGAGGTCCGCGGCACGGCGATGCAGTAGCTCCTCGACGACGCGGTGGGGTCAGCGATCCGTCCCGGGAACGGGCCCGGCACGCACGAGCGCACGGTGCTCTGCGACGATCTGGTCATGGACAACCACGTCGTCATCATCGGCGCCGGCGAGGCCGGCGCCCGGCTGGCGCACGAGTTGCACACCGGTGGCTGGACCGGATCGATCACCCTCCTCGGGGAGGAGGACCGTCCGGTCTACGAGCGGCCGCCGTTGTCCAAGAACGTCCTCGTCGACGACCGCCCCTCCCCGGTCGAGCCCTACCGCGACGGTCGGCTCGAGTGGCCGGGACTGACCGTGCGCACCGGGGTCACCGCCCAGTCGATCAATCGCACCGACCGGACGGTGCGGCTGGCCGACGGCGAGGAGATCCCCTACGACCGGCTGGTCATCGCCACCGGCGCCCGGTCGCGCCGTCTGCCGGATCTCGCCGTCGGTGTGCGCACGCTGCGTACGTGGGACGAGGCCCTGCGGCTGCGGTCGGTCCTGGATGCGGGGGGCTCACTGCTCGTCATCGGCGCAGGTCTCATCGGTCTCGAGGTCGCAGCGAGCGCCCGGTCGCGGGGTCTGGCCGTGAGCGTCGTCGAGATGCGCCCGCGGGCGCTCGAGCGGGCCGTGCCGGAGCCCGCCGCCGAGGTAGTCGTGCAACGGCACCTCGCCGAGGGCGTCTCGCTTCACCTGGGGACGACCGTGGAGAGTCTGGAGGAGCGCGAAGGGGGGTGGCTCGCCCGCCTGTCCGACGGCACCGAGGTCGTCGCGGACGCGGTCGTGGCCGCGGTCGGCTCCGTCCCCGAGACCGCGCTGGCAAAGGCGGCCGGACTGCACGTGGACGACGGGATCGTCGTCGACGGGCAGATGCGCACGAGCGACGAGCACGTGTGGGCGATCGGTGACTGCTGCGCCGGCCCGGTCGACGTGCTCGGCCGGCGGGCGCGGCTCGAGTCCTGGCGCATGGCCCACGACCAAGCGGTCACCGCTGCCGCGGCCATCCGTGGCGAGGACGTGCGACACACCGCCATCCCGTGGTTCTGGTCCGACCAGTACGACCTGTCGCTGCAGGTCGCGGGAGCTGCTGCAGCGGCGAGCACCTGGGTGCAACGTCCCCAGCCGGACGGCAGCACCGTGCACCTCGGGCTCGACGACGCCGGCCGCATCGTCTGCGCCGCCGGCGCGGGCGGCCCCCGGGTCGCCAAGGACGTACGGATGAGTGAACGGCTGATGACCAGCGGCAAGGTCATCGACCCGGCACTCCTCGCCGACGCCGACATCCCGCTGAAGACGCTGCTGCGCTCCTGACCTGCGCCACCGTTGGTCCTGACAAACTGGACCCTGACGCCGACGTCACCCAGGAGGAACCCCGTGAGCTCCATCCCGCCCGAGGACATCGACACCACCGGCCACGCCGGACTGCTCATCGGATCACGATGGAGCCCGCCCGCTGACCCGACCTGGGTCGCGGTCATCGCCCACGGCTACGGCGAGCACATCGGCCGCTACCAGTGGGTGGCCGACCGACTCACCTCCGACGGCGCCGTCGTCTATGCGCACGACCACGCCGGTCACGGGCGCAGTGAGGGCGAGTCCGTCCTCATCGAGGACTTCGAGCCGGTCATCGATGACCTCCACCTGCTCGTGGAGCGTGCGCAGGCAGAGAACCCGACGCTGCCGGTCGTGCTCATCGGGCACTCGATGGGCGGGATGATCGCCGCGCGGTACACGCAGCGCCACGCCGACGCGGTCGCCGCGACGGTCCTGTCCGGACCGGTGCTCGGGTCGTGGGAACCGACGGCGCTGGCCGATCTCGACGAGATCCCGCCGACTCCGATCGACCCGACGACCCTGAGCCGGGAGGAGGACATCGGCCGCGCGTACCAGGAGGACGAGCTCGTCTGGCACGGGGACTTCAAGCGACCCACACTGCGCGCCCTCGCGACGACCCTCGAGAACGTCACTGCCGGCGGGCGCCTGGGCGTGCCGACCATCTGGCTGCACGGTCAGGACGACCAGCTCGTGCCGATCGACCCGAGCCGCGCCGGTTGGGAGCACATCGCGCCCGAGGGCGCGCCCGCGAAGGCCTATCCCGGCGCCAGGCACGAGATCTTCAACGAGACCAATCGCGAGGAGGTCCTCGACGACGTGCTCGCCTTCGTCCACGAGCACATCTGAGGGGCCACCCCTGCGCCGTCTGAACGACTTCCTCGTCGCTGCGCGTCGTTCTCGCTGACGCTCGCCCGACGCTTGCGCCTTCGTCAGTCGTTCTGCGGGAACCCCAGGTTGAGCCCGCCGTGGCTCGGGTCGAGCCAGCGCTGGGTGACCGCCTTGGTGCGGGTGAAGAAGTGCACTCCCTCGATGCCGTGGGCGTGGGTGTCACCGAAGAGCGAGTTCTTCCAGCCGCCGAAGGAGTAGTACGACATCGGCGTCGGGATCGGGACGTTGATCCCGACCATGCCGACCTCGACCTCGTGCTGGAATCGTCGGGCGGCGCCGCCGTCGTTGGTGAAGATCGTCGTGCCGTTGCCGTAGGGGTTGTCGTTGATCAGTGCCAGACCCTCGTCGTAGGAGGGCACCCGCACGACGCAGAGCACCGGACCGAAGATCTCGTCGGTGTAGATCGACATGTCCGAGGTGACCTTGTCGAAGAGCGTCGGCTCGAGGAAGAATCCGGGACCGAGGTCGGCGGCACCCTTCCGCCCGTCGATGACCAGCTCCGCCCCGGAGGCGACACCCGCCTCGACGTATCCCGTGACCTTCGCCAGGTGCGCACCCGTCACGAGCGGACCCATGTCGGACTCACCCATCCCGTCGCCGGTGCGCAGCGTGTGCGTGCGCTCGACGATCTTCGCGACCAGGTCATCGGCGATCGACTCGGTGGCCAGCACGACGGAGATCGCCATGCACCGCTCGCCCGCCGCGCCGTAGCCCGCCGACACCGCAGCATCCGCGGCCAGGTCCAGATCGGCATCCGGCAGGACGAGCATGTGGTTCTTCGCGCCACCCAGGGCCTGCACGCGCTTGCCGGACGCGACACCACGCTCATACACGTGTCGCGCGATCGGCGTCGAACCGACGAAGGAGATCGCCTTGACGTCGGTGTTGTCCAGCAGCGCGTCGACCGCCTCCTTGTCGCCGTGGACGACGTTCATCACGCCGTCGGGCAGACCCGCTTCGCGCCACAGGTCTGCGATGAGGTTGACCGCGGTCGGGTCCTTCTCGCTCGGCTTGATGACCACGGCGTTGCCGGTGGCGACGGCGAGCGGGACGAACCACAGCGGCACCATCGCCGGGAAGTTGAAGGGCGAGATGATCCCGACCACGCCGAGCGGCTGGAGGATCGAGTAGGCGTCGATGTTGGTCGAGACGTTCTCGGAGAAGCCGCCCTTGACCAGGTGCGGGATGCCGCAGGCGAACTCGACGACCTCCTGGCCCCGGGAGATCTCGGCCACCGCGTCCTCGTAGGTCTTGCCGTGCTCGGCGGTGATGACCTTCGCGATCTCGCCCTTGCGCTCCTCGAGCAGTTGGCGGAACGCGAAGAGGACCCGTACCCGCTTGGCCAGGGAGGTGTTGCCCCAGTCCTGCGCGGCGGACTTGGCGTGCGCCACGACCTCGTCGACGAGCTGTGCGCTGGCCAGGTCGAGCGCGCCGGTCACCTCACCCGTCGCCGGGTTGAAGACCTCGCTGGTGCGCTCGGCCCGCCCCTGCCAGGAGGTGTGTCCGACGAGGTGGGTGATGCGGGTGGGGGTGCTCATGTCTGCTCCTTGGACGAGTCTTTGTAAGGACATACTATCAATATGCTCAAGCGCGGATCGCGGGTGCCCGAAGGGCCACGTCGACCGGCGCGCCGGTGGCCAAGGACTCCATGCCGGCCGTGCACACCACGGTCGAGGCATGGCCGTCCCAGCTCGTCGGACCGACGAGCTCGCCGCGGCGCGTGGCATCGACCCAGGCCTGGACCTCGAGGTCGTAGGCGCGCTCGAAGCGAGTGCGGTAGTCAGGATCGATCCCGCCACCCCACGAGCCCGCACCGCCGCCCGGGACCGTCCGCGTGGTGTAGATCCCCGAGGCAGGGCGGCCGATGATCGCGCTGCCGGACTCGGCGACCGCCTCGCAGCGCACCTCGTAGCCGGTGCGGCTGTTGACGAAGACCTCGTTGGTCACGACCGCTCCGGAGGCCATCCGGAAGATCGAGACCTGGGGGTCGACAACGCCCTCGAGTGCATGTCGCGTCGGCGTCGGGGAGATCACCTGCACGGAGGCGATCTCCTCACCGAGGAGCCAGCGCGCGCAGTCGACCTCGTGGACGAGGCTGTCACGCACGATCATCTCCGAGGCGAAGTGCGGGTTGGGCACGGTCAGGTTGCGGTGGACCTGGTGCAGCATCAGGGTCCGCCCCAGGTCGCCGGAGTCCAGGAGCTGCTTCAGCCGCGCGTACTCCGGGTCGAAGCGGCGCATGAAGCCGACCTGCACCAGCGCTCTCCCGCCCGCCCGCTCGGCCTCGATGACCCGCATCGAGGACTCGCTGTCCATCGTCAGTGGCTTCTCGCACAGCACCGGCGTGCCCCGCTCGATGCAGGCGAGCAGCTGCTCGGTGTGCACCGCCCCGGGCGAGGCCAGCAGGACCGCGTCGACGCCGTCGTCGGCGATCAGCTCCATCGGGTCGGCGATCACCCGAACGCCCGCACCGGGCTCGTCGGCGAGCTCCTGCGCACGCTCGGCATCGGGGTCGGCGATGGCCACGAGGGTCGCGTTGGCGATCCGTGTGGCCAGTCGACGGACGTGGTCCGCGCCCATGACGCCGACCCCGACCACACCGACCCGCAGCGGGTGCCCGGACACGGCCGTAGCCGGGTCGGGGGACGAAGGGAGGGTCACACCTCCCCCTTCGTCCCGTCGTCGTGGTCGACAGGCGCGTCGGGGCCGGCCGACTCGTCCTGCGGATCGGCCGTCCTGCCGGAACCGACGCCACCGAGCTCGTGCTGCAGCTCGGCCAGCTCCTGACCACCGGCCATCTCCGCCGTCAGCTGGTCGAGGGAGAGCTCGTCCCGGTGGGTGTCGAGGGTGAGCCTGCCCAGCTTGAGGACGATGAAGCGGTTGCCCACGAGGTACGCGTGGTGCGGGTTGTGGGTGATGAAGACCACGCCCAGGCCGGCGTCACGCGCCTTGGCGATGTACTTCAGGACGACCCCGGACTGCTTGACGCCCAGAGCCGCCGTCGGCTCGTCGAGGATGATCACCTGGGCACCGAAGTAGATCGCCCGGGCGATCGCGATGCACTGCTTCTGGCCGCCCGAGAGGCCGGCGACCGGACGGTCGAGGTCACCGATGAAGATGCCCATCTTGGACAGCTCGTCCTCGGCGATCTGCCGCATCCTCGCCGTGTCGAGGAAGAGACCCCTGCGCAGCTCGTTACCCATGAAGAAGTTGCGCCACACCGACATCAACGGCGCCAACGCCAGGTCCTGGTACACCGTCGCGATTCCCAGGGCCTGGGCCGCACGGGGCGAGGCCAGGTTCCGTTTGACCCCGTTGACGGTGAACGTGCCGGTGGTGTGCTCGTGCAGTCCCGCGATGATCTTGATCAGGGTGGACTTGCCGGCACCGTTGTCGCCCAGGACACAGGTCACCTCACCCGCATGGACCTCGAGGTTGACCCCGCGCAGGGCATGGACGTTGCCGTATGACTTGCCGACGTCCTCCAGGGTGACCAGGGGCGCCGTCTGCTCGGGGCGATCGGTTGTTTCGGGTGCAGTGGTCATCAGCCATCAGCCTTCTTCTTCACGTACATGTTGACCAGGGTCGCCAGCAGGAGCATCACGCCGAGGAAGGTGTAGAACCAGTCGACGTTCCAGCCGGCGTAGTTGATGCCCATCTGGGTCATCCCGAAGATCAGCGCCCCGAGTGCGGCGCCGATGACCGAGCCGAAGCCGCCGGTGAGCAGGCAGCCCCCGACGACCGCGGCGATGATGTAGATGAACTCGTTGCCGACACCCTCCGCCGACTGCATGACGTTGTAGGAGAAGAGCAGGTGCATGCCCAGGACCCAGGCGCAGAACCCGACGAAGACGAACAGACCGATCTTCACCGCCTTGACCGGGACGCCGACGGCACGGGCCGCCGCCGCGTCCCCACCGACGGCGAAGATCCAGTTGCCCACCCGGGTGCGGGTGAGCACCAGCGACCCGACGACCACCAGGAGCAGCCAGTACGCGACAAGGGCCTTGATGCTCACCGGACCGATCTGGAGCTGCCAGGCGAACACGTTCTTCGCGGAGGCGAAGCCGGCCATGTTCGAGATCTGCGGCGTCGAGACCGTCCCGCCGACGAGGCGGGTGACGGCGAGGTTTGCTCCCTGGAGGATGAAGAAGGTACCGAGCGTGACCAGGAAGCTCGGTAACCCCGTACGCATGAGCAACCATCCGTTGAAGGCCCCGACGAGCAGTGAGAAGACCAGGGCGGCCAAAACCCCCACCCACACGTTCAGCCCGAAGTTCCACGCCGTCAGCGCGGCGGTGATGCCGGAAGCGGTGGCCGCCACCCCGGTGGACAGGTCGAACTCGCCGCCCACCATGAGCAGGGACACCCCGACGGCCATGACGCCGATGGCGGCGGCCGCGTAGAGGATCGTGCCGACGTTTCCCACGCTCCGGAAGCTCGGTGCCACGGCGATGAAGAGGATCGCCACGACGATCGCGCCGATGAGCGCACCGACCTCCGGGCGGGCGAAGAGGAGGTTCAGGCTCCCCCTGGACACCACCCGGTCATCGGCGGGCTGTGTGGACTGCGCAGCCACCTGGGATCACTTCTCCAGCAACAGGTCGACGTTGCTCTCGTCGACGAAGGCGGGGCCGGTCAGGACGGGCTGACCGCCGCCGACCTCCATGCCCTTGTTCGCCTTCAGCCACAGCGAGTCGACGGCCAGGTAGCCCTGGACGTAGGGCTGCTGGTCGACGGCCCAGATGATGTCGCCGTCCTTGATCGCCTGCAGCGCCTGGTCGTTGAGGTCGAAGGTGGCCACCTCGGCGTCGCTGCCGGACTCGTCGACGGACTTCAGCGCGATCATCGCGTAGGGGGCACCGAGGGTCAGCACGTGGGTGATGCTGTCGTCCTTCTGCAGCTTCGCGGTGATCGTCGACTGGACGTTCGCCGTGTCGGTGCCCTTGACGTAGATCTTCTCCGACTTGTCGAAGGTCTTCGCGACACCTGCACAGCGCGCCTCGAGTCCGACGTGGCCCTGCTCCTGGATCACGCAGAGGGTCTTTCCTGCCTTCTCCTCCTTCAGTCGCTCGCCGGCGGCCTCGCCGGCCAGGCCGTCGTCCTGACCGAAGAAGGAGAGGATGCCCATCTCCTTCCAGTCGTCCATGCCCGCGTTGAGCGCGACGACGGGGATCTCGGCGTTCACGGCCTTCTCGACATTGCCCTGCATCGCGTCGGGCTTGGCCAGGGTGACCGCGATGCCGTCGACGTCCTTGTCGGCGGCCTGCTGCACGAGCCGGGCCTGGTTCGACCCCTCGGGGTCGGCGGTGTACTGGAGCTCGACGTTGTCCTTCTTCGCCGCGTCCTCGGCACCGGAGCGGACCTGGTCCCAGAAGGTGTCGCCCGGAGCAGCGTGGGTGATGAAGGCGACGGTCATCCGCTCGGTGTCGGCGCCACCTGCGGATCCGCCTCCGTCGTCGTCCGTGGTCTCCTTGCCGCCGGAGGAGGAGCAGGCGGCGAGGAGGAGTGCGGCGGCGGCCGACGTCGCGACGACGCTGGCGCGAGTGAAACGTGACATGGGTTCTGCCTTTCTCGGGCCACCGCAGCGCTGCGGTGGGCGAAGGGGGACGGTGCCCTGCTGGGCACCGGTTTCAGTTGTGGGTGTGGCTGCTCGTCGGGTCGGTGGGGGTCAGGTACGTGCGTTGGTCTGCCTTGTGGCGGATGTAGTCGACGTGGGCCTCCTGGGTGCTCTCCAGCTCGCTGACCTGGCTGACCGGGACGTCCCACCACGAGGCGGAGTCTGGTGCGAAGACGTGGGGGTCGGTCTCGACGTGGATGACGACGGGTCCGCCGTCGGCGGGCGCCCCCTTCGCCTCCCGAATGGCTGCGGCCATGCCCTCGCGGTCGTGGACCTCGATGACCCGGCAGCCCAGCGACCGGGCGTTGGCTGCCAGATCCACGGGCAGTCGCTCGCCCTCGAGCCGCCCGGTCACTGCGTCGCGGGCCCGGTAGGCGGTGCCGAAGCGTTGCGAGCCGAGCGACTGCGACAGCGATCCGATCGAGTGGAACCCGTGGTTCTGCACCAGGACGACGATGACCTTGGTGCGCTCCTGCACAGCGGTGACCAGCTCGGTCGGCATCATCAGGTAACCGCCGTCGCCGACCATCGCGAAGACCTCCCGGCTCGGGTCCGCCCAGCGGATCCCGAGGGAGGCCGGAACCTCGTAGCCCATGCAGGAATAGCCGTACTCGACGTGGTAGGCCCGGCGGTCACGCACCCGCCACGTCTTGTGCAGGTCACCCGGCATGGAGCCGGCGGCACACAGGACGACGTCGCGCGGGTCACTCAGCTCGTTGACCAGGCCCAGGACGGTGCCCTGGGTGAGCAGGCCGTCGGCGAGCGCATCGGTGATCTCGGGCGAAGGGTGGTGGCTGGCTTCGACCTGGGTGTCCCACTGCGTCCACAGCCGCCCCTGCTCGTCCCGGTAGTCCTCGGGGACCGACCACCCCTCGAGTGCGGCGGTCAGGGCGGTGAGGGACTCGCGGGCGTCCCCGATGACTGTCAGGCCCGAGTGCTTCACCGCGTCGAAGGGGGAGATGTTGAGGTTGACGAAGCGCACGCCCTCGGCGGCGAAGGCGGTTCGGGAGCCGGTGGTGAAGTCCTGGTAACGGGTGCCGATACCGATGACGACATCCGCTTGCGCCGCAACCGCATTGGCCGCCGTGGTCCCGGTGGACCCGACCGCGCCGAGGAGCCGGGGGTTGCCGTGCAGGAGCGACCCCTTGCCGGACTGGGTCTCGCCGACGGGAATGCCGGTCGCGGCGCAGAATTCCGCGAGCGCCTCCTCCGCGCCGGAGTAGTGGACGCCGCCGCCGGCGACGACCATCGGGCGTCGCGCGGAACGGATGACCTGCGCTGCAGCGGCGACTCGGGAGGGCTCGGCCGGCGGCCGGGCGACGTGGTGGGTGCGCTCGGCGAAGAGCTCGAGCGGCCAGTCGTGGGCCTCGGCCTGCACGTCCTGGGGAAGGGAGACGGTCACCGCGCCCGTCTCTGCCGGGTCGGTGAGCACCCGCATCGCGGCCAGCAGGATGCTCGGCAGCTGCTCGGGCCGGCGCACCTCGTCGTAGAAGCGCGAGAGCGGGCGAAAGGCGTCGTTGACGGTCAGGTCGCCGGCCTGCGGTGCCTCCAGCTCCTGCAGCAGGGGGCCGGCTGCGCGGGTGGCGAAGGTCGAGCTGGGCAGCAGCAGCACCGGCAACCGGTTGATCGTCGCCAGTGCGGCCCCGGTGAGCATGTTGGTACTGCCCGGCCCGACGGATGAGGTGCACGCCCACGTCTGCAGCCGGTCGCGTTGCTTGGCGTAGGCGACGGCGGTGTGCACCATCGCCTGCTCGTTGCGGGCGAGCACGTAGGGCATGGCAGGGGGCCCGCCGTCGTTGCCCGTGCCGTCGAGCTCGTGCTGGAGCAGCGCCTGGCCGACTCCGGCGACGTTGCCGTGGCCGAAGATGCCCAGGCATCCCGCGAAGAGGGGCTGCCGCTGCCCGTCGCGCTCGCTGAACTGGTTGGCCAGGAAGCGCACGACGGCCTGACCGACGGTCAGACGGACCGTTGCTGTGCCACCCGCCACGGATGACCCCATCTGGGTGCTCACAGTCCACCTCCCAGAGGAAGCCGGGGGTCGATGTCCTGATCGGCCCACGTGGCCCTGATCTCGCCGTGGGCGGGGTCGTCGCAGATGAGCCACGCCCGCTCGGGGCCGGGGCCGGCCATGACGTTGAGGTAGTACAGATCGGCGTCCGGGGCGGCCATCGCCGGCCCGTGCCACCCGTGCGGTACGAGCACCGTGTCACCCGTCGCGACCTCGGCCAGGACGTCGATCGGCCTGCCCCGGGTGCCGTAGACCTGCTGGTAACCGACCGGCTGGCGCCCGTCGTCACGGTCGGTGCCGCGGGTGAGTGGCGAGCGTCCCTCGGCGATGTCACCGACCGACTGCGTCTCGAAGTAGTAGATCTCCTCGAGGACGCTCTC
This sequence comes from Janibacter cremeus, assembly GCF_013409205.1. Taxonomy (NCBI): domain Bacteria; kingdom Bacillati; phylum Actinomycetota; class Actinomycetes; order Micrococcales; family Intrasporangiaceae; genus Janibacter; species Janibacter cremeus. Next base: position 1,762,215 of record NZ_JACCAE010000001.1, on the reverse strand, counting down.
CTGGCCGGGGCGGTCCGTGTCGTGCTTGTGCGGCGGGTAGGAGCTCCAGCCACCAGCGGGGGTGACGACCTCGCAGGCCAGGATCTGCTCGGCATCGGGCAGCGCGTCCGGCATGGCGAAACCACGCACCTCGCGGCTGCAGGCGCCGGCCCCGCGCAGCTCGACCGGCACCCGGTCGATGGGGGTGTGCACGACCCTGCGGCCGCCGCCGGTGGCGTCCTCGACGTGCGCTCCGCACAGGGCGATCCGGGTCGGCACGTCGTCGGTGTTCGTCAGGGTCACCTCGCTCGAGGCGGGCAGGTAGAGGGTGTCACTCGGACCGACGAAGACCGAGGGCCGACCGACCAGCGTGAACTGCCCGCTCTGACCGGCGTAGCTCACCTCGACGGACGCGCCCCCGACGAGCGGGACGAGGACGCCCTCCTCCTGCTGCAGGGTGTGGCTGATCGAGGCCCCAGGGGCGAGGATGGCGACGCGCAAGGAGGTGTGCTCCCAACCGTCGATGGCATCGGTGATCTCGACGGCCCAGCCGGAGCCTCTGGGAGCGAAGGGGTGGAACCAGCGCTCGTTGTCCGCTCCGGCGCGGGGGATGTGGTCAGTCATGCAGAACCTCCGTGGACGAGCTCGGCGGCGATGTCGACGGCGGCGGCCACGTCGCCGTCCGGCGGGTACAACAGAGCCCGGCCGACGACGAGACCACGCACCTGGGGGATGTCCAGCGAGCGACCCCACGCGGCGTAGGTGTCGTGCGGGTCGCCCTGCGGGTCGCCGCCGAGGAGGACCGTCGGCATCGTCGTGGCGTCCATGACCCGCTCCAGGTCGTCGACGACGGGCAGCTTGAGCCAGGTGTGTGCGCTGCTGGCGCCCAGGCCGGCGGCCACGCTGATCGACTTGATCGTGCTGTCGGGGTCGAGCAGGTTGACCACCTTGTCGTCACGCCGCTGCGACCAGAACGGCTCCACCATCGCCATGAGTCCGTGGGCCCCGAGCTCGTCGACGGCCCTGGCGGTCGCCTCGAGCGTCGCGACACTGCCCGGGTCCTCGAGCGCGATGCGGGTGAGCGTCTTGCCACCATCGAGGCCGCGACGGGCGATCTCGTCCGGCGTGTACCCGGTGAGCCGGTCGTCGAGCTCGTAGACCGCCCCCTGCAGGCCGCCGCGGTTCATCGATCCGATGACGACCTTGTCCTCCAGGGCACCCATCAGGACCAGGTCGTCGAGGATGTCCGGGGTCGCCAGCACACCGTCGACGTCGGGTCGGGCGAGGGCCGTCACCAGGCGCTCGAGCAGGTCGGAACGGGAGCCCATGGCCATGGCCCGGTCGCGTACCCCGAGTGCGCCGCGGGCCGGGTGGTCGGCGGCGACGAGGAGCATCCGCCCGTCGTCGCCGAGCAACGGTCGACGCGAGCGCGTGGCCCAGGCGCGGGCGAACGCGCCGGGGTCGCTCGCGCGCACCTGCGTCAGGTGGGCGATGTCGACCGATGTCGCGGCCGCACCGGTCGTGGCAGTCATGCGCTCGCCTCCTTCGTCGTCCAGTCGGCGATGCCGGCCTCGACCTCGTCAGCGGTCGGCATCGCGGTGCTGCACTCCAGCCGGGAGGCGACGATCGCCCCGGCCACGTTGGCGAACTCCAGGACCCGCTGCAGGTCCCACCCCTCGAGGAGGCCGTGGACCAGGGCGCCGCCGAAGGCATCGCCCGCGCCGAGTCCGTTGACCACGTCCACGAAGTATGGCGGAACCTCGACGCGCTCGTCCGCGGTGGCGGCGAGCACTCCCTTCGGGCCCTGCTTGACGACGGCCAGCTCCAGGCCGCGCTCGAGGAGGGCGTCGGCCGCGCGGTGCGGGTCGCTCTCGCCGATGGCCACCTCGCACTCCTCTTTGTTGCCCACCGCGATGGTCACGTGCTCCAGGGCACGGCCGACCTGCGCGGAGGCCTCGCTCGGGTCGGTCCAGAACATCGGTCGGTAGTCGAGGTCGAGCACCGTGTGCCGAGCCCGGCCGCGCGCGGCGAAGGCGACGTGGTGCGCAGCGCGGGAGGGCTCCTGGCACAGGCCGGTCACCGTCGTCCAGAAGACGCGGGCGGAGCGGATCTGCTCCAGCGGCAGGTCGGCCTCGGTGAGCATGAGGTCGGGTGCCCTCGGGTAGCGGTAGAAGTAGAGCGGGAAGTCGTCCGGCGGGTACACCTCGCAGAAGGTCACCGGCGTGGGTGGCCCCTCCCCCTCGATCGGGGTGATGAAGTCGCCGACGACGCCGAGGCGCTCGGCCTCGGCCCGCACGTAGCGACCGAAGGCGTCGGCGCCCGTCTTGGTCACCAGGGCGGCACGTCGCCGGTACCTGGCTGCCGCCACGGCGACGTTCGTCGCGGACCCACCGAGGAACTTCTCGAAGGTGCGCACCTCCTCCAGGGGCACGCCGTGGTCGAGGGGGTAGATGTCCACCCCGGTGCGACCCATGGTGACCAGGTCGAGCACGTCAGGCCCCTTTCGCCAGGGACTCGGCGATCGACGTCAGGTGGGCCACGGAGGTGCGCACGTCCGTGACGGGGTCGCCGCTCCCCTTCGGCGTGGCGGGGTCCGCGGGGTCACCGGGCAGGATCGTGTCCTGCTCGAGCACGTACCACCCGGTGTAACCGGCCCCTTCCACGGCGGAGACGATGGCCGCCACGTCGACGTCCCCTTCGCCGAGCGCCACGTACATTCCGGCGGCCACCGCGTCGGTGTAGGCGGCGGAGCCGTCCTGGACCCTGCGCGCCCAGGCGATGTCGACATCCTTCAGGTGCATGTGGGCGATCCGGTCCGGGTGCTCGACGGCTACCTTGACCGGGTCGCCCCCGCCGATGAGCAGGTGGCCGGTGTCGAGGCAGAGCCCGATCCGCGATCCGGCCAGGACACGGTCGGTCTCCTCTCCCGACTCGACCATCGTGCCGACGTGCGGGTGCAGGGTCGCGGTGAGACCCCGCTCAGCGGCCTCCGCATCGATCCGGTCGAGGTTGGCCAGCAGCGTGGACCAGCCCTGCTCGTCCATCTCCGGGCGCGCGTCGTAGCCCTCCGCCCCGGTGGCCGCGGCGATGATGACGGTCGAGGCCCCGGCAGCGAGGAGCCCGGCCATCGCGGCCTCGACGACCGGAAGGGGGTCGAGCTGCGGGTCGTGGAGGACGACTGGGACGAACTGGCCGACGGCGGCGAGCCCGTACTCGGCGAGGGTGTCGGCCTTCCCCTGCGGGGAGTCGGGCAGGAAACCGTCCGGACCGAACTCCGTCGCGGCCAGGCCCAGCTCACGCATCTGGGTCAGCACGAGGGGAGGTTCGTGCTGGAATCCCCACCCGGGGACCTCGCAGACCCCCCAGCAGATCGGGGCACCGGCGATGCGCTGCGTCAGCGGGGGACGCGATGTGGTCGTCTGGGTCATGGTCACAGTCCTTCGATCTCGGTCAGGGGTACGGGGCGCGCCTGCGCGCGCGAGAGCTCGCAGGCCTCGGCAGTGCGGAACGCCGCCAAGGCATCCGCGATGGTGCAGGGGCTCTGCCCGTGGTCGGCGGCCACCTGCAGGAAGGCGGTGAGCTCGGCCCGGTAGGCGGGCAGGAATCGCTCCATGAAGGTCTGCCGGGAGGGGCCCTGGGGGAAGTCGACGTCGGCCTCCGCGCTACGCATCGGCAGGGCCTGGTCCAGGCCGGCAGCCAGCGTCCCCAGCTGCCCGTGGACCTCCATCCGCACGTCGTACCCGGCGCCGTTGTAGCGGGTTGCGGACACGAGCACGAGGGTGTCGTCGTCCATGGTGAGCACGGCGGCGCCGGTGTCGACGTCGCCGGCCTCGCTGAAGTGGGCGGCGCCCTTGTTCGTCCCGACCGCGTACACCGACGCGACCTCGCGGCCGGTGACGAAGCGCGCGGCGTCGATGTCGTGCACGACGCAGTCGCGGTAGATCCCTCCCGAGGTCGGGATGAAGGACGGGTGTGGCGGCACCCGGTCGTGGCTGGTGGCCCGGATCGAGGTGATGAATCCGAGCTCGTCAGTGGTCACGGCCTCGCGCAGTCGGCGGAATCCCGGATCGAAGCGCCGGTGGTGGCCCACGTGCACCGGTGTGCTCGTGCTCGCCTCCAGACGGGCCAGGTCGATCGTCTCCGCGAGCCCACCCGCGACGGGCTTCTCGCAGAAGGTCGGGACGCCTGCAGCGATGCCCCGGCGGATCCACTCCGCGTGGCCCGGCGTGGCCGTGGCGACGACCAGCCCGTCGAGCCCGTCGAGCAGCTCCTCGGGGCCCACGGCGATCTCGACGGCCTTGTCGGGGTGGGCGGCGCGCAACCGGGTCGCCGTCTCCTGCGTCGTCTGCTCCTGCGCATCGCTGACCACGAGTGTCTTCACGGCCGCCAGCTCGAGCAGGGTATCGGCGTGGAAGGCGCCGATCCGGCCGAGGCCGACCAATCCGATGCGCATCCGGGCGCTCCTTCGCGTAGGTCCACGAACCAGGGACAGTCGAGGTGGTGCGGATCACTCTTGCGCACGCCCAGCCGCCATGTCAATAGTTTGTCAGGACATGCGAACGTATGTCTGTCAGGAGGGGTGCCGTATGCTCACCGGCATGCCAGCCCTGCAGCTCGAGGTGGTCATCGACCGCGAGTCGCCGGTGCCGCTGTACCACCAGCTCGCCGAGCAGCTCACCGCCGCCGTCGACGACGGCCGGCTCGAGCCGGGCGACCCCTTCGAGAACGAGGTCGCCCTCGCCCAGCGGCTGAGCGTCTCGCGACCGACCGTGCGTCGGGCCATCCAGGAGATGGTCGACCACGGCCTCCTCGTGCGCCGCCGGGGCCTGGGGACGACGGTCGCCAACCGCAAGGTGCACCGCAGGGCGCGCCTGTCCTCACTCTTCGACGACCTGCAGGCCGAGGGACGGGAGCCGCACACACGAGTGCTGTCCATGGAGACCCGCACCAACGAGCGCGCCTCCGCGGCACTCGATCTCGGGCCCGATGCGGAGCTGTTGTCCATCGTGCGGGTGCGCCTCGCCGCAGACCTCCCCCTGGCCCTGCTGCACAACTGGCTCCCACCGGCCCACGCGGACATCACAAGAGAGGACCTCGAGGAGGAGGGGCTCTACGCGCTGCTGCGCCGACGAGGCGTCAAACCGGTCGTCGCCCGGCAGTCGATCGGGGCACGCATGCCGACGGCCGAGGAGCGCCGGGAGCTCGACCTCGGCACGGGCCATCCGGTCCTGACCATGACCCGGATGGCTTTCGACGCAGCGGGTGCCGCGATCGAGTTCGGCGACCACGCCTACCGCGGTGAGGACTACACCATCGACCTGATGCTCGACGAGCGCTGAGCCCTGCCTCTGCGGGACCGTCCATGACGGGCCCCGTGCGGGGCCCGTCATGGACGGTCGCACCACCGATCAGCTGGTGATCGTCACCTCGTGGAGGGAGACGCCCCACTTCGTGGCCCGCTTGTCGGTGACCAGCCGGACCTGCCGTGCCGAGGTCGGGTCGATCCGGATGGTGTCGATCCCCCCGTCGCTGCCGGTCACGGTATGCACCGTCTGCCAATCGGCGCCGTCCAGACTCGTCTGGATCCGGTAGTCCTCGGCGTGGGCCCGCTCCCAGTCCAGGGTGATCCGGCTGACCTGACGCGGGGTGTCGAACTCCACCTGCCACCAGGCGTCATCACCCCACTTGCTCGCCCACCGGGTGTTGCGCCGGTCGTCGATGGCGTTGCCCGCGCGGAAGGCGCCACCCAGGGACCACTGGACACTGCTCGCGGACGGCCTCGCTCCCTTCGTCAGGTCCTGCTCGGGCTCCCAGGAGGCGGTGTTCTGCCAGGACCGCAGGTAGGACTCCGGGCCGCGCAGGAGATCCTCGACGACCTCCTGGCCGGCCGGCCCGCCGTTGGAGCGCATGTCCTCGACCCAGTCGGGAACCATCCCGTAGTGGGCCACGCCGTCCGAGTTGTAGTCCCACACCCGCTCACCGGTGACCTGGCGCTCGATGGAGCCCTCGCCGACGACGGGAGTGAAGGGGTAGACCAGCGGCCGCTCGTCGGCGTCCGGACGCGGCGGTGGGGTACCACCGAACCCGTTCATGTCCATCCCGAAGCCGTAGCCGACGTCGTACTCCTCGCGAAGGTCGTCACCCGCCGCTGCCTCGGCGACGAAGCTGTCCGCGTCGTGCCCGTACTGGGCGACGAAACCCCCGAGCTGGTAGATCCGCTCGGTGAAGGACTTGTCCATCCACGAGTGGCTCGAGACGACGCCCGGGTACCCCTCGGACTCGAGGATCTCCATCGTCCGCTTGGCCGCCTTGACGCTCTGGTGGTCCAGCTCGACGAGCATCCCGCGGTCCATCATCCCGCGCAGGGCGTACTCGCCCAGGTCGGTCAGACCGCGCTTGTTGCAGTGCGGACCCTCCGGGTAGACCGGTAGCACCTGGACGGGAAAGGCCTTGGCGACGTCCGGTGGTACCACCCCACCGGCAACCGTGTGGTCGTGCAGGTCGGTGCGGCACTGCTCGACCTGCCAGAAGCTGCCGGTGTTGAGGAAGTTGCCGATGTTGACGATGACCCCCTGGGTGCCCTCGTCGAAGCGGACCCCGCACAGGGCGTTGTCGAACTTGTGGCACAGGAACATCGACCGGATACCGAGGTTCTTCACCTCATCCAGACCGGCATCGATCTGCTTCTTGGTGCACTTCGGGACCCCGAGGGCGACACCGCAGCCGAAGGGGTTGGAGATCTCCATCCCGAGGATGACGGCGAGCTTGCCCTGCTCGATGTAGTTGCGCGCCTCCTGCGGCGTGTAGGCGATCCGGAACCACCCCTTGCCCGGACCTCCGTGGCGCTCGTCGATGAAGGCCTCGAGGTCCTTCGTCTCCTGCACCTGGCGGCGCACGGTGTCCATGTCGTTGCAGGAGTGCTTGTTCACCTGCGTCGGCAGCGAGCACAGGATGTTGTTGTTGACCGCGTCCGCGACCATGATCCGCTGACCGCCGCGCCAGGCCCGCTCGACCCAGCGGTAGTACATCTGCTGATGGGTCAACGAGGACCACTTCGGGGCGTCCTCGAAGGAGGGCCACAGCTGCGTCGAGTGCGGGTCGAAGGGTCCCTTGCCCTCGAGCTTGGTGAGGTTCTCGATCAGGGCCGTGCGCCCGTCGCTGCCGTGGCTGTCGCAGTCGACCAGGGCGCTCTCGATGCCGTCCTCGCTGAAGGTCTCACCGCAGACGATGTCCCCACCGAAGCCCTCGTTCGACATCAGGTGGGTGTGCGCGTCGATGAGACCGCGGACCTGGCCATCCTGCGTCGTCCCGCTCGCGGGTTCGCCGGAGACGTTGACCTGCGAGTCGCGGGCCTGGGGGTCCGACTGCTCGTACCAGGGGAGGGAACCGGCGTTGGCCCCCGGAATCGACAGAGCGAGGAGAGCCGTCACCAGCACAGCGACGAAGGGAAGGGGGCGCCGAGGGCGTGGCCGGGACAAGGGGGACTCCGATCAGTGGCGGGGGGAGACGACGGAGAGGCTACCGATCGGTAATGAAAATGTATACCCCTCAGTAACTTGCGGCCCCTTCCGCGCAGCAACCACCCGAGGTGGAGACTGGCGCCCATGCCCTCGAACTCTGCGACCGTGCCGAGCGCCGGCCCGCGCGAGGTCCTGGCCCTGGCAGTGCCCGCCTTCCTCGCGCTGGTTGCCGAGCCGCTCTTCCTCATGGTCGACGCGGCCATCGTCGGTCGACTCGGTGTCGTCCCGCTGGCCGGCCTGGGAACCGCGAGCTCCGTACTGCTCACTGCGGCTGGAGTGTTCGTCTTCCTCGCCTACGGCACGACCAGCGTCGTGGCCCGCCAGGTCGGCGCCGGCTCGCGGCGGGGCGCGATCGAGGTCGGGGCCGGAGGGGTCTGGCTGGCCGCCGGGCTCGGCGTGGTCGGCGCTCTGGTCGTCGGGCTGCTCGCGCGACCGATCGCAGGAGTCTTCGGCTCGTCACCGGCGGCGCTGGACCAGGCCGTGACCTATCTGCAGATCAGCGCGCTGGGCCTGCCGGGGATGCTCCTCGTCCTCTCCGCGACCGGCATCCTGCGCGGCCTGCAGGACACGCGCACGCCGCTGGCGGTCTCGGTCGTCGGCTTCGGCGCCAACGCCGCCCTCTCGGCGCTGCTCGTCCTCGGTCTGGACCTGGGGATCGCCGGCGCCGCCTGGGGCACCGTGATCGCCCAGTGGGGCATGGCACTCGCCCTCCTGGTCGTCGTGCTGCACCGCGGTCGGGGGGTGGGCGCCTCCCTTCGCCCCCACGTCGGTCGGGTGGTCGGCGCTGCCCTGGACGGCGCGCCGCTGCTCGTGCGCACCCTGGCCCTGCGCGCGATCATCCTGCTCACCGTCTACGTCGCAGCGAGCTTCGGCGATGTGCCGCTCGCGGCCTACCAGGTGACGACGACGATCTGGTCACTGCTGACCTTCGCGCTCGACGCCCTGGCCATCGCCGGCCAGGCGTTGACCGGCGCCTCCCTCGGCGGCGGCGATGCCGACGGGGCGCGAGCGGCCACGACCCTCATGGTGCGCTGGGGCGTGTGGGGCGGCGTCGGCCTCGGCGTGATCGTCCTTGCACTGCACCGGGTCATCCCGCACCTGTTCACCCAGGACCCGCAGGTACAGGCGGCGATCGCCGGCGGCCTCGTCGTCATCGCCCTCGCCCAACCCCTCTCGGGCTACATCTTCGTCATCGACGGCGTGCTCATCGGCGCCGGGGACGGCCGCTGGCTGGCCGGCTCGATGACCCTCGTCCTCATCGCCTACGTCCCGGTGGTCGCGTTGGCACGCGCACTCGGGGAGGGACACGGGGACGTCGTCTCGGTCGTCGTACTCTGGTCCGCGTTCACCGTCTTCATGCTGCTGAGGGGCGCGTGCATGGCCTGGCGGATCCGGGGGGATGCGTGGGCCGTGCTGGGGGCCGAGCGACCGCGACGGAGCTGACCGTTGGGCGCACCAAAGGTCACGGTTGGGTAAAGTCGGGTTCGTGACTGACGTCACATGGGCATGTCGGGTGTTGGGTAACTGCTTATGGTCTCACCACTGCTCATACCGACCGCCGAGTCCGGACCGCTGAAGGCCGTCGAGGACTCGATCGACAGTTTCTTCGAGCCCTTCGCCGCGTGGATCTCCGGCTGGGTGTTCTACGCCTTTCCCGTCGCCGGGATCTCGATCCCGATCGTCGTGGTCTGGCTCGTGGCCGCGGCCACGATCATCACCGTTTTCCTGGGGTTCCCACAGTTCCGCTCGATGAAGCTCTCGATGGAGGTCGTGCGGGGCAAGTTCTCCCACGCTGACGACCCCGGCGAGATCACCCACTTCCAGGCCCTCTCGTCCGCCCTGTCCGGGACCGTGGGCCTGGGCAACATCGCCGGTGTCGGTGCCGCGATGGCCCTCGGTGGCGCCGGCGCCACCTTCTGGATGATCATCTGCGGTCTGCTGGGGATGGCGACGAAGTTCGCCGAGTGCAGCATGGGCGTGAAGTACCGCAAGCAGAATGCCGACGGCACCTTCTCCGGTGGACCGTTCAAGTACATGCCGATCGCCTTCGGCCGCCTCTTCGGCAAGGTCCCGGCGATGATCCTCACCGGCGGCTTCGCGATCGCCATCTTCGGCTTCGGCGTCGGCGGCGGCAACATGTTCCAGGCCAACCAGACCTTCGTCCAGGCCAAGGACGTCACCGGTGGCAGCGATGGGTTCCTCGGCTCCGACGGCGCCGCGCTCATCTTCGGTCTCGTCCTCGCCGGCCTCATCGCCGCAGTCATCCTCGGTGGCATCCAGTCCATCGCCCGCGTCACGAGCAAGCTGGTTCCCTTCATGGGCATCATGTACGTCGTCGCGTGCCTCTTCGTCATCCTCGGCAACTTCTCGAAGATCGGCACCGCCCTGGGCTCGATCATCGAAGGGGCCTTCACCCCGCAGGCGGGACTTGGTGGTCTTGTCGGTGTCCTGATCGTCGGCTTCCAGCGGGCCGCCTTCTCCAACGAGGCGGGCCTGGGCTCCGCGCCCATCGCGCACTCCCCGGTCAAGACCCGTCGTCCCACCTCGGAAGGGTTCGTCGCCCTGCTCGAGCCCCTGATCGACACCGTGGTCGTCTGCACGATGACCGCCCTGACGATCATCATCGCCGACGCACCGTCCTTCCAGGGCGGCATCGACCAGGTGATCGACGGTGGGGCCGTGCCGGACGGAGTCACGCTCACCTCGGACGCCTTCGAGACCTTCCTGCCGTGGTTCCCGATCGTGCTGGCCGTGGCCGTGGCCCTCTTCGCCTTCTCGACGCTGATCACGTGGAGCTACTACGGGGAGAAGGCCTGGGAGTTCTTCTTCGGCCACTCGAAGATGTCGCTGAACCTCTACCGGTTGATCTTCTGCACCTTCACCGTCATCGGTACGGTGCTGACCTTCGGCCAGGTGCTGACGATCACCGACTCGTTCCTCTTCATCTGTGGCTTCATCAACCTCGCCGCGCTGTACATCCTGCTGCCGGAGATCCGCCAGGACATGAGGGAGTACATCGCCGACCGCAAGTCCGGTCGCCTGTACGAGCTCGGCGCCGACGACGACGCCCACCTCGCCGAGATCCGTGCCGAGCACGGCAACACCGGTGAGCTGCCCAAGATGGAGGGCACCGAGCAGGAACACCACACCAAGGAGTAGTTCAACAGCAGCACAGGGGCCCCGGGAGTCATCGACTCCCGGGGCCCCTGTGGGTGTCCGGCCACTGTCGGCTCAGGGCACGGTCGGCCGCTCGGTGTCGGCGTAGGAGTACCAGCCGGAGGCGGCGAGCGCCTCGGCGATCCGACGACGGCCCGTCGGTCCCTCGTTGGTGATCACGTCGAGCTCCTCCGGGCGAAGGGGGGTCACGGACAGCACGTGGATCCTTTCCCCGTCGACCTCGTACCCGGTGCCACGGCCGGGCAGCCGTACCCCCAGGAGCACGCCGAGACGCCCGTCGGAGACCCACTCGGACGGGGCGCCCTCCCCGGTCACCTCCAGCGAGAGCAGCTCGTGCTCGGCGAGGGCGTCAGCGACGGTCGGCGCCGCTCCGGCGACGGCCCCGGCGGTCTCTTCCAGCGCGGCGACGAGCCACCGGCCGGCACCGGTGTCGTCGCCGGTGAGCTCGATGCTCTCGATGTAGAGCTCGAGACCAGGGCCGCCGCCATCGCCGGGCACGTCCCGGCTGCCGGGATCGCTCAGGCCGTCCGTGGCCACGATCGTTGCATGGGCGGACGCCACGTGTCGGTAGGAGGACACCCCACCGGGCCACAACGAGGGCTCGTCGGCGTCGTCGAGGGGTCCGCGGGTGTGGCCGGGCACGCCGACACCACGCCAGAACTCCTCCCGCAGCGCACGGCGCCGGTCATTCGGATCCGAAGAAGTCACCCCTGCATCCTGCCCCGGACCGGTCATCGAGGAAAGCCGAAGGGGTGGTGACGCCTGTCGGCGCGTCGCTCGCGACCGGCGTCCCCGTCAGTCGGCGTACCGCAGCTCGACGCGGCGGTTCTTCTCCCGACCCTCGGGGTTGTCCTCGCCGCCGCGCTCGTTGGGCTCGACCGGGTCCGACTCCCCCTTCCCGCTGACGTCGAGGGTCAGGTCGTCACGCTCGGTCCCGATGACGTCGGCGACTGCCTTCGCGCGCTTCTTGGACAGCTTCTGGTTGTCGGCGTCCGAGCCGATCGAGTCGGTGTGCCCGACGACCTCGACCTCGGCATCATCCGGCAGGCCTGCCACGGCCTCGGCGACCGCGTCCTCGGCCGACGAGCTCAGCTTGGCCTCGCCGAAGCGGAAGAGCACGTCCGTCTGGAGGCTGACGACGGTCTCGTCGCCGGACTCCTCGACCTCGGGCTCGAAGGTGTCGATGTCCGGGATGTCGATGGCTCGGATGTCCGGGATGTCGATGCTGTCGATGTGACCGGAGAGCTCGCTGTCGGTCACCGACGGGAGGGTGTCGACCGTCAGCGGGTCGTCCTCGGCAATGGCCCCCGAGGCACCCAGCACGATCGCGGGGACGGCCAAGGTGGCGACGGCGCCGGCGCGGATCATGGTCCTCCTGCTGGCGATGGTCATGACTGCGGCATCGGGACGTCCTCGATGGCGCCCATCTGCTCCGCCATGCGCAGGTCCATCGCCTCCACCCCGTCCCTGGGCAGGGGGAACGCCGTGAAGTAGTACATCGGGTCACCCAACGGCGCCTTGGTGTACACCGGGCTCGGGCTGAGGTCGTCGACGGTGGTGTACTTCTCGAGGTTCTTCAGATCGATCAGGACCGGGTCGAAGGAACGCTTCCCCATCAGGTCGTAGACCGATGTCTCCGCATTGCCCCGGCCGTCACCGGTGAACCGGAAGACGGCGAGCATGACGTTGTCCTTCGGCTGCAGCTTGAGCAGCTCGATCTTCGTCGACGAGACGTCGTCGCTGCTCGACTTGAAGGTCCCCTCCGCGATCGCCTTCGGCGGGTCCTCCGGGTCGATCCCGGCGGCCAACGCCGTCTGCGTCGTGGCCTCCCCGGACTCGCCCTCGGAGGCCTGGCCGGACTCCGACGACTCGGAGGAGCCGGAGGAGTCACCGTCCGACGAGAGCATCGAGCAGCCGCTCAGTGCGGTGGCGGTGGCTGCTGCGAGCGCGACGGCGCGTGTACGCATGATGATGTGTTCCCCTCTTCGGTCCCTGATGAATCGCTGCGAGGCTAACGCATGCGTTCTCCACGAGCACGACGAGGGGGTCGGTCACCTCGCGGCGACCGACCCCCTTCGAGCGTGTGCTCGGATCAGCCCGCGACGACGTCGAGGCTGACCTTGGCCTGCACCTCAGGGTGCAGGCGCACGAGAGCGTCGGCCGGGCCGACGTTCTTGATCGGGGTCGGGATCTCGATCGTGCGACGGTCGATCTCCGGGCCACCGCCGGCCCGGATCGCCTCGGCGACCTCGCGGCTGGTGACGGCGCCGAAGAGGCGGCCGGAGTCTCCCGCGTGGGCGGCGACCGTGACCTGCTGGGACTCGAGGTTGCCCTTGATGGAGGTGGCTTCCTCCAAGGACTTCACGGCGCGCGCTGCACGACCGGCGGCGATGGCGTCGACCTGCTTCTGCGCTCCCTTCGTCCACTGCGTGGCCAGACCACGACGGTAGAGGAAGTTGCGGGCGTAGCCCGGCTTGACGTCGACGACGTCACCGGCGGTACCGAGGCCGGACACCTCGTGGGTGAGGATGACCTTCATGTTCTGCTCCTGGTTCTTCTCGGCCGCGGATCAGCGGTTGGACGAGGAGTAGGGCAGCAGCGCCATCTCCCGGGCGTTCTTCACAGCGGTCGCGATGCGGCGCTGCTCCTGGACGGAGACGCCGGTGACGCGACGGGCGCGGATCTTGCCGCGGTCGGAGACGAACTTGCGCAGCAGGTTCGCGTCCTTGTAGTCGATGTTCTCGACCTTCGCCGCCTTCAGCGGGTTGGCCTTCTTCTTGGGCTTGCGCACAACGGGCTTGGCCATCGTGGTGCTCTCCTTCGTGTTTCACGAGAGCCCGAGGGTGGTCCTCGGGATGGGGATGTGTGTCAGTGCCCGGACGAACCGGGCGGTGAGAGATCGATCAGAAGGGGGGCTCGTCGTAGCTGGGCGCGTTGCCCCAGCCACCACCACCCTGCTGGCCACCGGCGGGCTGACCGCCGGAGCCGGGCTGCGGCTGACCGCCGCCCTGCTGGCCACCGGTCGCCCACGGGTCGGACTGCTGGCCACCGAAGCCACCACCGGGGCCGGAGCCGCCACCCTGGGGTGCGCCTCCGCCCCAGCCGCCGCCCTGGCCGCCGCCACCGCCGCGCTGGGTCTTCGTCACCTTGGCGGTGGCGTAGCGCAGCGACGGGCCGACCTCGTCGGCCTGCATCTCCATGACGGTGCGCTTCTGCCCGGTCTCCTTGTCCTCCCAGGAGCGGGAGACCAGGCGCCCGGTGACGACGACGCGCGCGCCACGGGTCAGCGACTCGGCAGCGTTCTCCGCGGCCTCGCGCCACACGGAGCAACGCATGAAGAGCGTCTCCGCGTCCTTCCACTCGTTGGTCTGACGGTCGAAGGTGCGCGGGGTGGAGGCAACGGTGAAGTTGGCCACGGCCGCGCCGCTCGGGGTGAACCGCAGTTCCGGGTCAGCCGTGAGGTTTCCGACGACGGTGATGGGGGTCTCGCCTGCCATGGGTTTCCTTCTCGATCGGTGATCGTCTCAGGTGAGGTTGTCAGCAGCTGCCGACAACCTTGGGGAGGACGCCTCAGGCGTCGGCGCGCATGATCTTGCTGCGCAGGACCTGCTCGGAGAGGCCGAGCTGACGCTCGAGCTCCTTGCTCGTCTCCGGCGTGCACGTCATGTCGGCGACGGCGTAGAGGCCCTCGGCCTTCTTGTCGATCTCGTACGCGAGGCGACGGCGGCCCCAGTGGTCGACCTTCTCCACGGTGCCACCGTCCTTGGTGACGACGGTGAGGAACTTCTCGAACAGCGGCTGGACGGCCCGCTCGTCGTTCTCCGGGTCGAAGATGACCATGAGTTCGTACTGACGCATGCTGATAACCCGCCTCCTTCGGTCTGTGCGGTCACGGTCTCTCCGTGACAGGAGGGTCTGTGCATCTGCTCCCGACCGTCGGACGACAGGTCGAGGACAGTCCAGAGTATCGGCTGCACTCCCTTCGCACCAAAGCGTGCCCCGGAGGCGGCCGGAGGGTCAGGCTCGCGCCGGCTCCTGTGGAGAGGGCGCCGGTGTGACGGGAGCCTGTGGACGGGCAACCGGGTTGTCCACCGGCGTGTACCAGACGCTCCACAGCAGGAAGCCCCACGCGATGGTCCGACCGAGCACGACGACCGCGTACCACTGCGCGGGCAGGCCGACGTCCGGGTCCGACATGCCACCGATGTAGACCCACAGCGCGGTGGCGTGCACGGCCTCGACCGCGACGAACCCGAGGTGGGTACGCCACGAGACGCCGGCGAGGATCGCCAGCGGCAGGACCCACAGGGCCGCCTGGACCGGTACGGAGGTCCCGGTGAGGGCGACCACCGGCACGGCGAAGGCCGCCACCTGCGCCCATGTCGCCGGCCGCCAGGCGCGCCGATCCATCACGACCGCCCCGGCGGCCGCCACGAGCCACCCCAGGAGCGCCACGGCCGGCGAGATCCATCCGGGGAGCGCGTGGCCCACCAGGGCCGGAATCCTCAGCACGGAGCCGTAGCCGGCACTCTCGTGCCACCACGACGTGAACGGCCCGGTGACGACCTCCGGGGCGAGGACGAGCAGGACGATCCCGATGCCCACGGCCGTCCCGAGCGCGATGGCCGCGGTGCGCACGGCCTCCTCACGGCCCCCGAGGCGTCGGGATGAGACGAGCAGGGCGAGCAGGACGATGCCGACCCACGCATGACCGGTCAGTGCCAGACCGAGCAGGATGCCCGCCGTCGTCGCCCGGTGGCAGCTGCTCGCGAGCACGGCCGCAAGGACCAGCACCACGACCACGAGATCCGCGGACAGCAGGGCAGCGACGACGTAGACCGGCGACAGCGCCAGCTGGGTCGCCAGGTCGAGTCGCTGCGGCCGCGTCCGGGCCACGCACCACACCCCGACCACCGCACAGAGGGCGATGAGCACCGTCCACATGGCGAAGTACCACCGGGTTGCCTCCAGCCATCCGGAGTCCGCCGGGACGAATCCGCCCAGGAGCGCCATCAGCCCCGACACCAGAGGCATCTGGGTCGGCTCCTGGCCGGAGGTGAACCACCCGGTCAGGCCCGCGTCGAGGCCGGCCAGCTGGTACTGCGCGGGCAGGTCGGAGAAGCACCCCCGCCAGAACTGCTCGTCACCGTTCCACCCCTGGGCCACGCAGTGGCCTTGGCGCAGGACCGCCGCGGCCATGGGCACGAAGACCATGGCGACGATCACGGGCACGAGGTGTCGCAGGGATCGCGCCCGGCCCGCGGCCCGACGCCCGAGCCGACCGCCGATGACGGCGCTGGCGTCCGGCGGGAGCAGGTCACCCGGCACGGACTCCCTGGGCACTATCCGGACCCGTTGCCACGCGTCCGATCGCCCCCCGGTGGCGGCGGTGGGGTGGGCGTCGGTTCAGGGACCGTCGGGGTCGACGTCGACGTCGGGGACGGTGGCGTCGAGGACGACGTGGTCGGGCTCGGTGGCGTCGTCGAGGAGGTCGACGAGCTCGTCGAGGAGGAGCTCGTCGAGCTGCTCGAGGAGGAGGAGCTGGACGAGCTGCTCGAGGAAGAGCTGCTCGAGGAGGAGGAGCTGCTCGTCGTGGGCTCCGGCTCCTGCGTGGTCGTCGGCTCCGGCGGCGGGGGCGGGGGCGTATACGGGGCCGGTGCATCGGAGGGCAGGTCGGTGTGCGCCCGCTTCGTGACGTTGCCCGGTGGTGGCAGCTGCGTGACCGGCTCGCCCTTGAGGGCGCCGATCATGTAGTCGGTCCAGATCCGCGCCGGCACGGTGCCGCCGGTGATCTCGGCGAAACCACCGATGTTGACCAGCTGGTTCTTCTCCACGAGGGTGCCGTCGCCCTTGTACATGCCGACGGCCGTGGCCAGCTGGCCCGGCGTGAAGCCGTCGAACCAGGCCGCGTAGTTGTTCGAGGTCGTCCCCGTCTTGCCGCCGACGGGTCGGCCGAGGTCGGCCACCGTCGGGTATCCGGTGCCGCCGGGGTCGTCAACGCGGCTCATCCCCTGGATCGCGTCGCGGGTGACGTCCTCGGGGAAGACCCGACGCACCTTCGGCGTGGCCTCGTAGTCCATCGAGCGCTCACCCGTACCCGTGACCGAGGCGATGTAGTACGGCTCGGCGCGCTTCCCCTCCGCCGAGATCGTCGCGTAGGCATTGGCCATGTCGACGACCCGGACCGCATCGGTGCCGAAGACATTGGTGGGGTCGGTGTTGAGCGGGACCTGCTTCTCGCCCACCCATGCCTTGACGCCGGCGTCCTCGGCCGCCTCGGCGCTCGCCTTGGGTGTGACCGCGAGGTTGAGCTGGGCGTAGTAGGTGTTGATCGACTTCTGCGTGGCCGTGCGCATGTCCACGGGACCGTAAGAGACGTTGCCGTAGTTGACGACACCGCCCTGCTCCTGGATGTCGCTGGCGCCGGGCCCGTCGTAGATGAAGGCGTCGTCGTAGAAGGGACTGCTGCCGCTGTACATGGTCGACAACGGGAAACCGTCGCGCAGCCCGGCGATCATGGTGAAGGGCTTCATCGTCGAGCCGGCCTGCATCTTGCCGTCCACGGCGGCGTTGAAGTAGCCGAACTTGCCCTCGCCGAACTTCGGGCCGCCGTACATCGCGCGGATGGCACCGTCCCCGGGCTCCACCGAAGCGAGGCCGATGTGCAGGTCGGACGCACGCTCCCCGGTGGGACGGTGTTCCTTGACGGCCTTGGCCGCCGACTTCTGGGCCTGCTTGTCGATGGTCGTGACGATCTTGAAGCCACCGCGGTCGATCTGGGCATCGGTGAGGTCGAGGTTCTCACGCAGCTCGGCGCGCACCTCCTCCGTGATGAACCCGATGTCGTCGTCGCGTGACTGCGAGCGTTCTGGATCCGTCGTCTTGGGAAAGCTCGCATCCTGCCGCTGGGCGGCGGTCATCCAGCCTTCTTCGACCATGCCGTCCAGGACGTAGTCCCACCGGTCCTGGGCCCGCTTCGCCTGTGCCTCGCCGAGTGCCGGGTCGTAGAGGGAGGGCGCGTTGACGACGCTGGCGAGCAGGGCACCCTCGGACGGGGTCAGGTCCTCCACGTCCTTGTCGAAGTAGGCCTCGGAGGCGGTCTGGATGCCGTCCGCGCCACGCCCGAAGTAGATCGTGTTGAGGTAGTTCTCCAGGATCTGGTCCTTGCTCAGCTCGCCGTCGATCTTGACGGAGATCAGGATCTCCTTGAACTTGCGCAGGTAGGTCTGGTCCTGGGTGAGGAAGTAGTTCTTCACGTACTGCTGGGTGATCGTCGACCCGCCGCCGCGGTCCTCGCCGAAGATGACGCCGCTCACGGCACGGGCGATGCCCGTGGGCGAGACGCCGCTGTTGTCGTAGAAGCTGCGGTCCTCGGCGGCGATGAAGGCGTGCTGGACCTCCTTGGGCACCTCGTCCAGGTCGACCGACTCACGGTTGACCTTGGCGATCCGGTCCATCTCGGTCTCGCCGTCGGAGTAGTAGATGACCGAGGCCTGTGCGACCGCCTGGTCGTTCGGCTTGGGGATGTCGATGACCATGTACGCGATGACGAGCCCGACGATGCCCAGGGCGACGAGCGCCGCGAAGGCCAGCAGGAGCGTGCGCAGGACGCCTCCCCGGCGCCGGGCACCACGACGGGCGCGCGGGGACGCGCCACGCCGCCGACGTGCGGCGGCACGCGAGCGTGGTTGATCGGCCATGAGGACACCTCGTCGGGCGAAGGGGCAGTCGTGCGCCACCCAGTATGAACGCTGATCGACACGCACGTGCATTCACGCCCGACATATCTGCTCGATACATCGCGTATGGTTGTGTTCCGTGCGCCGTCGAGAAATGCTCGAGTTCGCCGTGCTGGGCCTGCTCCACGAGAGCCCACTGCACGGCTACGAGCTCCGCCGACGCCTCAACTCCCGGCTCGGCGCCTTCCGCGCCCTCTCCTTCGGCACCCTCTACCCCTGCCTCGCCGGCCTCCAGGGGCGCAACCTCGTCAGCGTCGACCACGACGAGCCCACGACCGGCCGGCGCCAGCGGATCACGTACACCCTCACCGACGAGGGACGGGCGGCCTTCGCCGCCCTCGCCGACCGCAGCGACCCGGGCAGCTGGGAGGACGACGCCTTCGACGTCCGAGTGGCCTTCTTCGCCCGGACCGAGCGCGAGGTCCGGCTACGCATCCTCGAGGGCCGCCGCACCCGGCTGGCCGAGCGCCTGGCCGCCATGCGCAGCGAGCACCCGACCGGCGAGCGCGCGGACCGCTGGACCGACGCCCTTCGCACCCACGGCGAGGACTCGACCGAGCGCGCCCTGGCCTGGATCGAGGACCTCATCGACACCGAGCGCCAGACGCCCCGGGTCCGGCCCGGCAGCCTGACCGACCCCGCCCATCCCGCCTTCAACCCACCACGGAACCAGCCACCCACCAAGGAGAACCCATGAGTTCCATCCGCGTCGCCGTCGTCGGTGTCGGCAACTGCGCCAGCTCGCTCGTCCAGGGAGTCGAGTACTACCGGGAAGCATCAGCCGCTGACTCGATTCCCGGCCTGATGCACGTGACCTTCGGTGACTACCACGTGTCCGACGTGCGGTTCGTCGCGGCATTCGACGTCGACGACAAGAAGGTCGGCAAGGACCTGTCCGAAGCGATCAACGCCTCGGAGAACAACACGCTCAAGATCGCCGACGTCCCCACCACCGGCATCACCGTCCAGCGCGGGCACACCCTCGACGGGATCGGCAAGTACTACGCGGAGACCATCGACGAGTCCCCCGCCGAGCCGGTCGACGTCGTGGCGGCACTCAAGGACGCCGAGGTCGACGTGCTCGTGTCCTACCTGCCGGTGGGTTCGGAGGACGCGGACAAGTTCTACGCGCAGTGTGCGATCGACGCCGACGTCGCCTTCGTCAACGCACTGCCGGTCTTCATCGCCTCCGACCCGGAGTGGTCGCAGAAGTTCGCCGACGCGGGCGTGCCGGTCATCGGGGACGACATCAAGAGCCAGGTCGGCGCGACGATCACCCATCGCGTCATGGCCAAGCTCTTCGAGCAGCGCGGCGTGGTCCTGGACCGGACGTACCAGCTCAACGTCGGCGGCAACATGGACTTCAAGAACATGCTCGAGCGTGAGCGCCTGGAGTCGAAGAAGGTCTCCAAGACCCAGGCCGTCACCTCCAACCTCGACGGGCCGCTGGCCGGCAAGAAGGACGACCGCAACGTCCACATCGGCCCGTCCGACTACGTCGCCTGGCTCGACGACCGCAAGTGGGCCTACGTCCGCCTCGAGGGCCGCGCGTTCGGCGACGCCCCGCTGAACCTGGAGTACAAGCTCGAGGTCTGGGACTCCCCCAACAGCGCCGGCATCATCATCGACGCGATCCGCGCGGCCAAGATCGCCAAGGACCGCGGCATCGGCGGCGCCCTGCTCTCCGCGAGCTCCTACCTGATGAAGTCCCCGCCCGAGCAGCGCGAGGACACCGAGGGCCGGCGCCGGCTGGAGGCCTTCATCGCCGGCGACGAGCCCCGCTGAGCCGAGCCCACCCGAGCGAAGGGGTGTGGTGCCGTCTGCGGGACCACGCCCCTTCGTCATGGCGCGAGGTCATCGACCCGCCCCGGCGCCAACTCTTTTGTACTGTCGGGCCCATGAGTGCGATGAACAGGGGAGAACGACGACCGGGCCTGGGCCCGGCGTTGGCTGGCGCGGCCTCCGTGGCCGCGCTCGTGCTGTCGGGGCTCGCCGTCGCGGCACCCGCACACGCCGAGGACGAGCTGCCGATCTTGGGACAGTCGATGGCGGTGTCCAACCAGGACACGACCGAGACCGTGAGGGATGTCCTGATCACCGTCCACGGTGTGCGCCGGGTCGAGGACGCGACGATGGTGTATTGGTCCGTCGGGTTCACCCCGGACTCCACTGGAGGCGACAAGTTTGTTCTGACCGCAGCCTTCGGCAACGAGTCGGAGTTGTCTCCTCCGCGGTCTGGGACCACGAGCATGGGCGACGTCGCGGTCGTCGATCTGCCCGGCAGGAAGGCCTACACCACCCTGTACGCCGGTGACACAATGTATGACTGTATCTGCCAGTCCTTGAGCAACGCCGTTCCGGATTCGCCGGAGCCTGGCACTGCCTATGCCACCGCAGCGGCTTTGCCGCCGATCCCCGAGGACATGGACACCGTCACCCTGAGGGTAGCGGGACAGCTGTTCCCCGACATCCCGGTCGAGGAGGGGAAGATGACCCCGACGGTGGACGCCGACGAGCCGATCGTGGCCGGGATGGGCTGGCCGGAGGTCGATACCGAGGCAATCAACGAGGTGGATGACCCCTCGGCGTTCATCGTGCCGCTGACCACCCACTCAGTCGTCGAGGACTCCGCCATCAGTGAGCGCTCCGAGGCCGACTCCCGCTCCATCGACCTATCGGCCGACGTCCTCTTCGACGTCGACAAGGCCACCCTGACCGGCAGGGCCAAGAAGGAGATCAAGGCCGCGGCGAAGTCGGTCAAGGAGGCGGACGTCAGCGGCAAGATCACCGTCACGGGTCACACCGACTCCAGCGGCGCCGAGGACTACAACCAGGACCTGTCCGAGCGGCGCGCGCAGTCCGTCGCCGAGGCCCTCGAGCCTCTCCTGCCCTCGGAGGTCACGATCAAGACCGCCGGCAAGGGCGAGGGCGACCCCATCGCCACCAACGGCACCGTCGAGGGCAAGGCCCTCAACCGCCGTGTGACGATCACCCTCCCGGGAGCCAAATGATGACCCGTACCGTGGCTGTCGGCGCCACCGCAGCAGTGCTCGCGCTGGCCCTGACCGCCTGTTCCGACGACACCGGCGACGGTTCCACCG
Source organism: Janibacter cremeus (assembly GCF_013409205.1). NCBI lineage: Bacteria > Bacillati > Actinomycetota > Actinomycetes > Micrococcales > Intrasporangiaceae > Janibacter > Janibacter cremeus. The sequence goes on along the minus strand of NZ_JACCAE010000001.1, from coordinate 1,740,699 downwards.
AGACCGGCAGTTCCACCAACTCGAGCAGTTCCAGCACCACCGCGAACTCCACACCACAAGACCGCAGCACGCAGGTCTTCGACGCCTACACACCTCGCGACGAGGTCCTCGCCACGACCTCCGGCAACATCACCATCGGCGTGAGTTCCACCAATGTCGCTCCCGTGAAGTTCGCCGTCACCAGCGTCAGAGCCACCTCGGACTCGACCATCCTGCGCTACGAGCTGTCCTCGACCTCGGGAGAGGACGAACTCCTGGGCATGAGCGGTCGATTCTGGTATGACATGCCGACCCTGCAGACCCCCGGATCCGACAAGAAGCTCCAGAGCGTGACCGCCTCCCTGCCGGAGGGAAAATTTCAGGGCGCGCAGGAGCGGTGTGTGTGCACGAGCACTGACCGGTTTGCACCCGACCCCCGCCCACAGATGGTCATGTACCCCCCGCTGCCCAAGGACGCAACCGAAGTCACCATCACGTTGGATTCACTCGATCCCGTCACCGTCCCGGTCAGCCGGTAGCCTCTCGGCGCACCGGGAACGACGTCTGCGAAGGGAGCCCGATGCGGCTCATCAGTCCCACCCTGCTCAAGGCCGCGCTCGCCATCGGAGGGCTGGTGCTCGTCGCGCTGGTAATCATCTCCATCCTCCTGGCCATGCGGAACTCGGGTGAGCCTGAACTCCTCGCCGACGCCATGGCAGGTCAGCCCACGCAGGTACAGGTGGGAGACGGAACGGCCATGGTGTGGGTCTCCGGCTCCGGATCCGACGACCCTCGTCCCGGGGGTCAGCCCGACCCCGAGCTGTGCAGCGTCACCGGAGAGGGGATGCCCTCCCTCGCCGAGCCCGGCACGACGGACACGTCCACCATCGGTGAGACGACCCTCTACCCGCTCGCCCAGGTCGAGGACTACAAGCCGCCCATGAAGGTGATCTGCTCGGGTGGGTCCATCGACCACGTCTACATCTACGGCACCGTCCCTGAATCAGAGCGCTGAGCACGGCGCCGACGGCCAGGGGGAGGGCGACGATGCCGGCGGGCAGTGACCAGCGCCGCCGGGCGAGGTGAGGACCGATCGCATCAGAACTCCGTCAGGACGTCGTCGGAGATCATCGCGGGAGATACCGGCCGACCACCATGGCCCCGCTGCCCAGGACGAGCGCGACCAGCCCGAAGGCCAGAGCCAACACTGCGATGGTCGTCGTCGACCGGCCGAAGGTCGTCTCATGGGACAGAGCAGCGGATGCCAACGCGTCCCCCGGACAGCGCAGGGTTGCCGACTCGGCCAGCACCTCGATCTCCGCCAGCGGGTGCCAGGTGGTCCCGTCGACGGTGACCGGGTCCATCAGGGCGGCGGCGATCGAGTCGATCCGGGTCCCGGAGGTCACCTTGCCGTCGGCCCGCACGAGCTCGCACCCCCGCGTGAAGAGTGGATCCTCGACGGGCTCCTCCGTGTAGAGCATCACCGAGCCACCCAGGACGGTGGACTGCGCGGGGATGGTGAGCTCGGGCCCGCTGACGACGGTGAGCCGGGTCGGCTGGTTGCCCTCCACCAGAAACACCGCCCCGACCACCAGCATGGCCAGGCCGGCAATGGCCATGCACACGCCGCCGAAGAACGCGACGAACTTCACCCACGAGGTGACCGGTGCCATGGACGCCGGTCACCGCCCCGTGAACGTCGCGAAGATCTCCGGCACCTTGCTCTCGTCGAAGGTCTCGGCGTCACCGAACGCGACGACCAGAACACATGTGCGGCAACTGATCATCTTTACTTCCCGTCGAGGCGCGCGCTGGTGCAACTTCGGCGCGAGTGTATTCGACCCGTCCGGACGAAGGGGGTCGCTGACCCGTTGTCGTCCCCGGCCATGGGCGCCCTCGCGTCGCTGTGCACTCGGGAGCCGTACCCTGTGTGCCATGGGTCACAGGATCGAGTCCGAGCTCGTCGCCAACGTCATCTCCGTGCACGTCACCGAGGGGCAAGCGGTCGCTGCCGGTGACGAGCTGGTCCTCCTGGAGTCGATGAAGATGGAGATCCCGGTACTCACCGAGGGCCCCGGCCACATCGCCGAGGTGAAGGTCACCGCCGGCGACGTCGTCCAGGAGGGCGAGGTCCTCGTGGTGATCGACGACTGAGTCAGTCGACCTCGAGGAGCACCGAGATGTGACCGGCGAGAGCGATGGTGGTGCCCGGCTCGATCGGTTGCGGCTCGCCGGGAGCCATCCGGCGGGGCGCCTGCCCGGGCAGGGCCAGCGTCGTGCCGTTGGTCGAGCCGAGGTCGCGGACGATGACCTGCGAACCCTCCGGGTACACCTCGACGTGGCTGCGGGAGATCTCGTTGTCCGGGCTGGCGACCCGCACCAGGTGCGGCTCGCCCGTGATGCCGATGCCGGCGCTCGCCCGGGGGGCCCGCCCGAGCAGCACGCCGCCGTCGATCTCGACGACCTCCCCCGTCGGGAGGAGGAGTCGGCCCTGCGTCTTCTCCTCCGGGGCGTCGCCGGTGACCGGCAGGACACCCGTCCGGGGACCGGCCCCGTCGGCGGGCCCCACGGAGGCGTCGTCGGCAGGCCCCACGGAGGCGTCGGTGGCGGAGGCGTGTTCCGTGTGGGAGGGATCCGCCTCGGCGCCGGTGGGCTCCCGCGGGGCGACCCGGGCACCCACGAGGTGACCGTCGACGAACTGCGGATGGCTCCCCGCGAGCGCGTCGGGTACCCCCTCGGGAGCCATCTCCGGGGAGACCGCGGCCGGAGCCATCGACTCGGGGGTCGTCGACGGTACGGCCGGCTCGGCCACGGGCGGCTCGGCCACGACCGGCTCCGGCTCGCCGGTGGAGAGCACGGCGGTGATGGTGCCGGTGTCGATGTCCTCGTCGATCCACGGAGCACGCGCGGGTGCGACCACCTCGCGGGTGGTCCCGTCGGTTCCGGTGAGCAGAACCCGGGCCGCGCCGCGCACGAGCACCCGGCGCTCGGCCTCGTCGACGATCGCGAAGTCCGGCGTCTGCCGCACGCCGCCGTCCGTCAGCACGTCGGTCAGCACGTCGGCAGGAGTGTCGCCACCGGCGGCCGCGAGAGCCGAGGCGAGACGTTCGCGGAGGTGGTCCTCCCCCTTCGCCAGGACGTGGACGCCCGCTCGGGTGAGCTCGACCCAGCCGTCGTGGCCGTCGGTCCTGAACTCCATCGTCACTCCTTGCCTCACCGCTCGCCCGCAGGCACCTGGTCGATATCGGCGTCGTCGAGGGCAACCACGACGACGCTCACATTGTCCTTGCCCCCGGCGGCCACAGCAGCCCGGACGAGCTCGTCGGCCGCGGCCCGGGGGTCGGGGTGTGCCTGCAGGATCTCACGCAGCTGCTCATCGGTGAGCTCGTTGGTCAGCCCGTCGCTGCACGCGAGGAAGCGCTCGCCCGGCGTCGGCGGCACCAGCCAGATGTCCGGCCGGTGTCGCAGCGGTGCCCCCAGCGAGCGGGTGACGATGTTGCGGGCGGGGTGCACCTCGGCCTGGGCAGGGGTGATGACTCCCGCGTCGATGAGCTCCTGGACCTCGGAGTGGTCGACGGTGACCCGGGTGAGCCCCTCACCCACGAGTCGGTAGACCCGCGAGTCGCCGACGTTGACGACCGCCCACTGCGCGCGATCCTCGTGGGTGACGAGGACCAGACCGGTCACCGTCGTGCCCATCCCCCGCTGCTGCGGGTGGGTGCGGACCGAGTCGAGGATGCGCTCGTTGGCCCGCAGGATCTGTCCGGTCACGTCGTCGGGGGTCGGCTCGTCGCGGTCGACGAGCTCGCGCATCGTCTCCACAGCGATCCCGCTGGCCACCTCGCCCGCAGCGTGCCCGCCCATGCCGTCTGCGACGACGAGGACGGAGCCCTCGGCGAGCAGGGCGTCCTCGTTGTGGTCCCGGACCCGGCCGGTGTCGGTGGCGCTGCCGATCCGCAGCCGGCCGCGGATCTCGCTGACGGAGCTCACGAGGACAACCGGATCGACTCGAGGATCCGCTCGAGGGTGGCGTCGTCGGCCTCCCGACGGGACCCGGCGAAGGAACCGGTCACCTGGACGACGTCGACGACGTCCCGGCGCTGCCGGGTGGAGAACCAGTGCGTCTGTACGACCGTGCCCGCCTGCGGGTCGAGGAAGGAGATCTCCGCCCCGACGGCCTCACGACCGCCCAGCTCCCGAGTACGCAGCCCACCGAGTTCGCCCTGCTGCCGCTGGCGGGCGTGCTCGCCGAGCTCGGCGGTGACCTCGTCCGCGCCGAAGGGGGCCAGCCGCTGGTAGTGGCGCACGACGAGGTTGGCGAGGAAGTGGCTGGCCCCCTCCGCGTCGTCGCGGATGGCGACGAGGGTGTCCGGAGCCCACACCTGCACCCAGCCCTCGGGCATCTCGAGGTGGACCCGAGGCGGCCCGGGCACGACAGGGCTCGGATAGGTCACGGTGGGCACAACTGCTCTCCTGACAGGACGAAGGGGGTGGCCCGGCGGGGCTGTCACCCCCAGCCTGCCACTTGGCGGCGGCCGGGTGGAGGGGTCAGGCTCGCTCGGCCCACCACGCACGCAGACGCTCGGTGGCGGCGTCCGGGCCGATCAGCCCTTCGTCGAGGCGGACCTGCAACAGGTAACGGTAGGCCTGCCCGATCTGCGGTCCGGGCGGGATCCCGAGCACCTCACCGATCTGGTTGCCGTCGAGCTCGGGTCGCACCGCGTCGAGCTCCTCCTGCTCCAGCAGGCTCTCGATCCGCTCCTCCAGGTCGTCGTAGGCCCGGGCCAGGCGGTTCGCCTTGCGCTGGTTGCGCGTGGTGCAGTCCGCCCGGGTCAGCCGGTGCAGCCGCTGCAGGAGCGGGCCCGCGTCGGTGACGTAGCGCCGCACGGCCGAGTCGGTCCACTGGCCGTCGCGGTACCCGTGGAAGCGCAGGTGCAGCTCGACGAGGCGGGCGACCTGCTTGGTCGTGTCCTTGTCGAACCGCAGCGCCTTCATCCGCTTGGCCGCGAGCTTGGCGCCGACGACGTCGTGGTGGTGGAAGGAGACCCCGCCACCGGTCTCGAATCGCCGGGTTCGCGGTTTGCCGATGTCGTGCAGCAGTGCAGCCAGGCGCAGGACGAGGTCCGGGCCGGGCACGGCACGGTCACGCTCCGCGCCGGGGTCGGACCCCGCTGCGTCCTCCAGATCGATCGCTTGCTGCAGCACCGTCAAGGAGTGCTCGTAGACGTCCTTGTGCCGGTGGTGCTCGTCGATCTCCAGGCGCAGGGCGGGCAGCTCGGGGAGCATGTGGTCGGCCAGACCGGTCTCGACGAGCACGCGCAGCCCTGCGACGGGGTCCTCGCCGAGCACGAGCTTGACCAGCTCGTCACGGATCCGCTCGGCGGAGACGATGTCCAGGGTCGCCGCGGCCTCGGTCATGGCGTCCGTGACCTCGGGAGCCGGGACGAGGCCGAGCTGGGCGACGAAGCGGGCCGCCCGCATCATCCGCAGCGGGTCGTCGGTGAAGGAGACCTCGGGGGTGGAGGGAGTGCGCAGCCGCTTGGCCGCGAGGTCGAGCAGGCCGCCGTGGGGGTCGACGAGCTCGAGGTCGGGCAGGCGCAGAGCCATCGCGTTGACCGTGAAGTCGCGCCGGACGAGGTCGTCCTGGAGGTTGTCGCCGAAGGCGACGACCGGCTTGCGGGTCTGACCGTCGTAGGCGTCGGCACGGTAGGTGGTGACCTCGACGATCATCTCGCCCCCGCGGGCGCCGATCGTGCCGAACTCCCGGCCCATGTCCCACGTGGCATCGCCCCACGCAGAGAGGATGCCTTCGGTCTCCTCCGGTGGTGCGGAGGTGGTGAAGTCCAGGTCGCCGCTCGTGCGGCCGAGGAAGGCGTCCCGGACCGGGCCCCCGACGAGGGCCAGCTCGTGACCTCCCTTCGCGAAGGCCGTGCCGAGCTCGGTCAGCAGCGGGATCACCGGGGCCAGGTGAGCCACGGCGGCGCGCAGGACCTCGGGCGGAAGGGGTGGGGTGGACATGGGGGCCAAGGTTACTTGGACGCGGAGCCGGGCAGCGCGCCCGCGTGCATCCCGGCATGACGGCGAAGGGGGCAACAGTCCGGTTGAGCCCTTCCCACCGGGACCTGCCCGGTGCAGGTGCGATGGCTACAGTGACCACATGAGCCACCCCGCCCCCGCCTCCGGATCGCAGCGGCGCCTGCCCGCGGTCGAGGAGCGCAGTGCGGGTGGGGTCGTCGTGGACATCCACGAGGGGGACGCCCGGATCGCCGTCATCGCCCGGCGCAACCGAGCCGGACGACTCGAGTGGTGCCTGCCCAAGGGGCACATCGAGGGCGAGGAGACGCTCGTGGAGACCGCGGCCCGTGAGGTCGCCGAGGAGACCGGTATCGAGGCGCGCGTGCTCGTCGAGCTCGGGACGATCGACTACTGGTTCGCCACACCGGACCGACGGATCCACAAGTTCGTGCACCACTACCTCCTCGAGGCCACCGGCGGGCACCTGACGATCGACAACGACCCCGACCACGAGGCCGTCGACGTCGCGTGGCTTCCCCTGCGCGAGGCACACCGGCACCTGACCTTCCCCAACGAGCGGCGCATCGCGAGGGAGGCGTGGCAGCGGCTCGCCGGCGACGCCTGAGGCTGACCAGCATCGCGATGCTGCTGCTCGCGTTGTTGGTCCTGCCCTCGGCCGCCGCCACACCCCTGCCCCCGGGGGAGGACTCCACCGACAGCGAGCTGACCATCACCTCGATCACCCCCGTCGTCGACGCAGAGGGGACCGCCCGGGTCGAGGGGGAGCTGTTGAACACCGGCGAGGTCACGCTCGTCGCCCAGGAGGTCTCGCTGGTGGGCCGTTCCGCTTCGGCCGACCGCGACGACATCGCGACGTGGGCCGAGGGGACGCAGCCGGTCGCCAAGGAGCCGCGGGCCACGGTCACCCTCGATGACCTCGGGCCCGGCGAGTCCGCCCCCTTCACCCTCGAGGTCGCTGCCGAGGAGCTCGCACCCGAGCTGACCGCCGGGGCGGCGTGGGTGAGCGTGCAGACGCCGCGGACCGCGGTGCACACCTTCATCGGGGTCCACCGGGCCAAGCAGTACGTCCCCATGGACATGGTCTGGGGGGTGCCACTGCTGCTCCCGACCGACGAGCGCCTCTTCGGCGAGCCCGGCGCCGACCGTCTCCAGGCGTGGGAGGACACCGTCGGCCATGAGTCCCGCCTGTGGCAGCTGACCGATGAACCGCCGGCCGACGATGAGGTGTGGATCCTCGACCCGAGCCTGCTCTCCCTTCCGCCGGAGCCGACGGAGGACACCGACCGGGACCTCGCCCGTGCGCTGAACGCCGAGCGGGAGGTCCGGTCCGAGTGGGCCAGCCGGGTCCGTTCCACCCTGGACCCGGAGAAGACGATCGTCCTGCCTGCCGGGGACGCCGACGTCGCCGCGGCGGCCGGGTCGAAGGGCGTCGCAGAGCTCGTCGCCCCGCAGGTCGAGTCGGGCGTGCGGTCCGCCGACCTGCTCGACGACGCCCACGGCGACATCCAGTGGCCGGTCGACGGAGTCGTCACCCAACCACGCACCAAGGCACTGAACGGGCTCGTGCCCGGGTCCACGCCGCCGACCGTGCTCACCGACACCTCCGCCATCGCGCCCGGCGGGTTCACCCCCACCGGGGCGGCACGCACCACGCACGGGAGTGAACTGCTGGTCGCCGACCACTCCCTCTCCACCCTCGCGGGTGAGCTGTCCTCCTCCGACGACGCGACCCTCGCCCGGCAGCGCGTCGTCGCCGAGTCCTCGGTGCTGCTGGGCGAGCGCCCCGGCACGCCCCGCACGCTGCTCGTCGTCCCCGACCGCGCGAGCGCACCCTCGCCCGAGGCCTACGGTGAGCTGCGCGGCGTCGTCGACGAGATCCCGTGGCTCGAGCGCGGCAGATTCGACGACCTGCTCGACCGGATCGACCAGTCCCCGCAGAACGCCGTCCCCCGGACCGCGCAGCAGATCGCCCGCACCACCGACCAGAAGCAGGCCCCGCCCGTACTCACCGAGAAGTCGGCCGCGCGGATCGCCGAGGACAGGCGATCCATGTCGATCTTCGCCTCCGTGCGCTCCGACGGCGAGATCTGGAAGGAAACGGTCGGCCCGGCGCTCGGCCAGCTGACCTCCGCCCGCTGGCGCAGCGACACCTCGGCCTTCGACGGGTTGCACGACCACCTGAGCGAGGAGGTCACCCTGACCCATGACGACCTCGTCGTCTCGTCCGGGGAGGTCAACTTCTTCGCCGACAAGGGGCGGCTGCAGATCACCATCATCAACTCCACCGACGTCGAGCTGACCAACCTCGACGTCAAGGTCGAGTCGCAGACTCCCTCCTTCCGCATCCAGGGACCGCCCGAGCCCCTGACCATCGGCCCCAACGGGCGGCAGAAGGTCACCGTGCAGGCGACCGCCCTGGCCGCGGGCAGCACCCCCGTGTACGTCGTGGTCACCACCCCGAACGGTCACCAGCTGACCGATCAGGCCACCCTGAAGGTACGTATGCGTCCCACCGGGGAGGCCGTCTACTGGGCCATCGGCGTCCTCGCCGTCCTCCTCCTCGGTGCGGGCACCTGGCGTAGCCTTCGCCGTCGGAAGACGACGACCGTGAGCGAGGACAGTGCATGAGCGAGCCGCCCAGCTCACCGACGCCCGATCGTGACAGCAAGGACGTCACGCCGGGGACGAAGGTGGAGTCGCCCTCGATCGTGCGGTCCAGCGCGATCATGGCCGCCGGCAGCCTGGCCTCGCGCATCCTCGGCCTGATCCGCAACACCCTGACCATCGCCGTCGTCGGCCTGAACCTCATGGCCTCCGACGCGTGGAACGCGGCGAACACGCTGCCCAACATCTTCCACCTGCTGATCGCCGGCGGCGTGCTCAATGCGGTGATCGTCCCGCAGATCACCAAGGCGCTGCGGCACGAGGACGGCGGCGTCGTCTACATAAACCGGCTGCTGACCATCGCCGTCACCGTCCTCGCCGGCGTGACCTTCGTCCTGACACTCGCCGCCCCCCTTCTCATCTCGCTCGTCGTCTCGAGCAGCTGGGACGGACCGGCTCGCGGGCTCGCGACCGCGTTCGCCGTGATCTGCCTGCCCCAGGTCTTCTTCTACGGCCTCTACACGCTCCTGGGGCAGGTGCTCACCGCGCACAACCGCTTCGGCATGTTCATGTGGGCGCCCGCCCTGGCCAACGTCGTGGCCATCGCGGGCCTGTCGTGGTTCCTCCTGACGGGAGCCCAGCTCCAGGCGCCGGTCTCCGAGTGGTCGCCGATGATGATCGCGGTCCTCGGTGGGTCGGCCACGCTGGGCATCGCCCTGCAGGCGCTCGTCCTCATCCCGCCACTGCGTGCCACCGGGCTGCGGTTCCGTCCCGTGTGGGGTATCCGGGGCAGCGGACTGGGCTCCGCCTCCCGGATGGCCGTGTGGGCCTTCGCGGCGGTCTCCGTCGGCCAGCTCGGCTACTTCGTCAACTCCCGCGTACTCACCGACGCCACCCGGCGGGCCACCGACGCCGGTATCGAGGGCGCGGGCCTGACCGCCTACGCCAATGCCTACCTGCTGTTCATGCTCCCGCACGGCCTCGTGACCGTCTCGCTGGTCACCGCGCTGTTCACCCGACTGTCCCACGCAGCCCACGACCGCGACACGGCCGCGGTCACCGCCGACCTGCGCAAGGGCATGACCATGCCCGCCGTGCTGCTCATCCCGGCCACCGCCGTGGTCGTCCTGCTCGCCCCCTACGTCCTCGCCGCGATCCTGCCCGGCACCGACCGGGCCGCGACGAACGCCTCGGTCGGCGTCCTGGTGACGATGATGCTCGGGCTGGTCCCCTACGGCTGGTTCTTCCTCGTCCAGCGCGCCTTCTACGCCTACGAGGACGGGCGCACCCCCTTCGTCCTGCAGATCGTGGTCACGCTCGTCGCGGTCGGCGTCACCCTCATCGGCAGCACGCGAGCCGCGGAGCACGTGGCCACCTGGGTCGGTTCCGGCCAGACCCTGTCCAACCTCGCCGCGGCGGTCATCGGCCTGTGGCTGCTCCACCGCCGACTGGGGTCGTTGGGTCTGCGCCGGGTGCTGCGCCAGAACGTGCGCCTGATCCTCGCGACCGGCGTCGCCACCGCGGCCGGCTGGGGGGCACTGCAGCTGCTGAGCGGCCCCGTCGCCGTCGACACCTGGCTCGGCTCGCTCATCGTCTGCGTGGTCGTCGGCACCATCGTCCTCGTCATCACCCTCGCCATCGCCGCCAAGTTGCGGGTGCGCGAGGTCACCGAGGTCCTCGAACCACTCACGCGGCGGCTCTCCCGCGGCTGACGCGCCCGTGCGGCTCCCCGAGTCGGGACCGTTGTGGATCTAGGATGGCGCGGCAGGCCAGACCACCGACGAGAGGGACACCGTGCACGGGGTGAACCCGGGGACCGAACTCGGTCGCTACACGCTCGACGCGCAGATCGAGACGGTCTCGGGCGGCGAGCGGTGGGCCGCGCGCGACACCATGCTCGAGCGCGATGTGACCCTCCTGGTCATGCCCGCCGACGACACGGAGACCGCCGCGGCGCTCGATGCCGCCCGCCGGGCCGCCGGGGTGGAGAGCGCACAGCTGGTACGCATCCTCGACGTCGGGACCCAGGGGTCGCTCGCCTACGTGTGCGAGGAGCAGGTCGAGGACCCGACCACCTTCGCCACGCTGATCGGCACGAAGGGGGTGCCCGCCGAGGAGGTCCGCCGGATCACCGGCGAGGTCGCCACCGGCCTCGAGGCCGCTCGCATGCGCGGCCTGCACCACCTCGCGCTCACCCCGGAGTCGGTACTGCTGACCAAGGACGGACGGATCAAGGTCCGCGGCCTGGCCACCACCGCGGCCCTCGCCGGCACCGAGACCGAGGGCGAGGACGCCGACCGGGATGACGCCACGGGCGTCGTCGCCCTGGCCTACGCCGGTCTGACCGCGACCTGGCCGCTGGAGACCCCATCAGGCGTGCCCGCCGCCCGCCGCGGCGAGGACGGGCCACCACCACCATCACGGATCGCCGTCGGCGTCCCCGGTGACCTCGACACGATCTGCCGCGAGACCCTCGGGGAGGGCACCGGCCCCGACTCGCCCGGTGACTACGCCGCGCAGGTGGCTCCCTGGTCGCGCATGCCACTGGCCGGCTCGGTGCGCACCACCCCGCTGACCCGTGCCGCCGCCACCGATCTCCCCGACCAGCGCGTCGGGCCCGGGCCCGGGCCCGACGCCGCGACCGCCGACTCCTCCTCGGGCACCCCGGCCGTCGGTGCGGCGGCCGCAGGCGCGGCCGTGGCAGGAGGGGCTACCGCGGCCGCAGGGGCTGCGAATCCTTCCGGGGGTCGATCCACCACCGAGGCGGATGACGACACCGACACCAACGAGATCCCCCAGTACCGCGACGACGCGTCCCCTGCCACCGCAGGTGACACCACGGGTGGGAGCGACCGGTCGGACACCGAGGGCGCGGCGGGCGGCACAGCCAGGGCGGCAGCCGCCGCAGGCGCGGTCGGCACCGGAGCCAAGGTGCTCGGCGATCGCCTCGGCAAGGCGTCCAAGACCGCTGCGGAGCGCTCCCGGGAGGCGCTGAACGAGTCCCGTGCCCGGCGCGATGCCATCCGTGAGGACCGCAGCAGGCACTCCTCACTCGGTGCCGCCCCCGTGTCGGCCGAGGTCGAGGCGCCCGCACCGCTGCTGCCCGCGGAGTCCGGTCAGGCGCCCACCCGCGCACAGTCCAACCTCGTGCTGCTGATCGTCGCCGCCTTCGTCGTCGTCGCCTGTGTGTTCGGCGGCATCGGCGCCGCGCAGATCGGTGACGGCAGCGATCTGGACGAGATCTTCGTCGGCGACGGGAGCACGCCCACGCAGACCGACCCCACCGACGGCTCGACGTCCGCGGACTCCGGGTCGAAGGACTCCTCGTCGAGCGACGAGCCGAACGACGAGCCCTTCGGCATCCTCAATGCCGCGGGCTATGACCCGTCCGGGGACGGCGTCGAGCACAACGCCGAGGCCGCCCGGGTCTATGACGGCGACCCCGACACCGTGTGGACGACCGAGGGCTACGCGACCCAGGACTTCGGCGGGGGCAAGACCGGCGTGGGTCTCGCGGTCGACCTCGGCCAGTCCCAGGAGATCAGCACCGTGACGCTGGAGCTGCCCACCAGCGCCGACGCCACCGTCTTCGCCGGCGACGCACCGTCGAACTCCGGCACCGAGATCGGCACGACCGAGGGCCAGACCGGCGAAGTCACTCTCTCCACGTCCGATCCGGTCTCCGGCAGGTACATCACCGTGTGGTTCACCTCCCTCACGCCCGACGGCGAAGGCCGCTACCGGGCCTCGTTGGGTGAGATCACCATCAAGTGACCCAGCGGGACCGCCCGCCACGACACGGTCGACGACACGTTGCCGGAACCCAGAAGCCCTCCACTTCGTCAGACACTAAGGACCACGCGGTACGAAGGGAGGTGGCCATGACCGATGATCAGGACCCGACCGGTATGAGTCACCTGCTTGCCGGCCTGAAGGAGAGCGGACCGATGCCCGACGATCTCAACGACCGCATTCGAGCCAGCCTGGAGCAGGAGCAGGCGGCCCACAAGGACGAGGCGAGCACGTCCTCCGACGACGGGGACGGTACGGCGTTCTGGTCGAGGATGGACTCCGACGGGCGGGGACCCAAGCGGCGCAGCAGCCCCACCGGCCGCTGGGTGCTGGGCATCGCGGTGGCCGCGGTCGTCGCGCTCGGCGTCGGGGGCGTCTTCGCTCTCGGCTCGGACGGACCGGACCAGAGCGCCGGTGGCTCGGACACCAGCGCTCCCGAGGGCGAAGGGGGCGACTCGGCCTCGTCCTCCGACGAGTCGGGCTCGTCGTCGAGCTCGTCCGACGCACCTGCTCAGGTGCCTGCCTTCGCCATCACCGACACCGGCACCGACTATTCCCGCGGTAACCTGCCCGCGAAGGCAGCCGAGCTCGAGGCCGACCCGCGCGGAGCTCCCGAGCTGGAGGACCCGGCCCGCCTCGACGGCATGGACACCGCCGCAGCAGCCAGTGACTGCCTCACCCGTCTGGGCCAGCCGGAGCTGCTGCCGATCGTCATCGACGTCGCGACGTTCGACGGTCGGGACGGGCTGCTGCTCATGGCCGAGGAGGCGCCCGAGGGCAAGGTCCGGGCATGGGCGGTGACCACCGGCTGCGAGCCGATCTGGGACCAGCCCTTCCCGATACCCGAGGAGTGATCCCGGATCTGGAGCGGTGTCGGGAACAGACGGGATCTACGATGGCGTTGTCACCTGCAGACCCCGCACGGACGGCTCGCCCCGCTCCGGCACCACCAACCCTTCAAGGACCGACTCCGTGGCCGACGCCAACACCTCCACCGTCCGCAACGTCATCATCATCGGATCCGGTCCGGCCGGCTACACGGCTGCCGTCTATGCCGCCCGGGCCAACCTCGAGCCGCTGATGTTCGAAGGCTCCGTCACCGCCGGTGGCGCCCTGATGAACACCACCGACGTCGAGAACTTCCCCGGCTTCACCGACGGCATCATGGGGCCGGACCTCATGCTCAACATGCGTGCCCAGGCCGACCGCTTCGGCGCCGAGATCGTCACGGACGACGTCACCGAGGTCTCGCTCGAGGGCGAGATCAAGGTCGTCACCGACGGCGAGGGCAACCAGCACCGCGCCCACGCCGTCATCCTGGCCATGGGCTCCGCCTACCGCGAGCTCGGTCTCGAGGACGAGAAGCGCCTGTCCGGGCACGGCGTCAGCTGGTGTGCCACGTGCGACGGTTTCTTCTTCCGCGACCAGGACATCGTCGTCGTGGGGGGCGGGGACTCCGCCGTCGAGGAAGCGACCTTCCTGACCAAGTTCGCCCGCTCCGTGACGATCGTGCACCGTCGTGACGAGCTGCGCGCCAGCAAGATCATGGCCGACCGGGCGCACGCCAACGACAAGATCTCCTTCGCGTGGAACTCCGAGGTCCTCGCCATCCACGGCCAGGACAAGGTCTCCGGCCTGACCCTGCGCGACACCATCACCGGGGACACCCGCGAGATCGCGGCAACCGGCCTCTTCGTCGCGATCGGTCACGACCCGCGCAACGAGCTGATCACGGGTGTGGTCGACCTCGACGACGAGGGCTACGTCCTGGTCGAGGGTCGTTCGACCCGCACCAACGTCGAGGGTGTCTTCGCCTCCGGGGACCTCGTCGACCACACCTACCGTCAGGCGATCACCGCTGCCGGCACCGGCTGCTCCGCAGCACTGGATGCCGAGCGCTGGCTCGCCGCACGCGAGGAGGCCGCGGGTCCGGCCGAGGACCAGGCCCTCATCGCGCAGGAGAACCCGGTCGCCGGCACCGTCGGCGCCCGCTGAACCACCCGAACCCCCGCACCACCGAGAGGAAGATCCGCATGGCCACCACCCCGACCACCGACGCCACCTTCGACGAGGACGTCCTCAACAGCGACACGCCCGTCCTCGTGGACTTCTGGGCCACCTGGTGCGGCCCGTGCCGCGCGGTCGCGCCGGTCCTGGAGGAGCTGTCCGGCGAGTACGACGGCAAGCTGAAGATCGTCAAGCTCGACACCGACGCCAACCCGCAGATCACTGCCCGCTTCGGCATCACGTCCATCCCGACCATGCACGTCTTCCAGGGCGGCGAGGTCGTCAAGACGATCGTCGGCGCCATGCCGAAGCCCAAGCTGGTCAAGGAGCTGGAGCCCTTCATCGGCTGAGTTCCGTTGTGGCAGAGCGAGATTCGCTCTGCCACCACCGACGCGGTAGATCGTGTGGGAGTACCCCTTCGATCTACCGCGTCTTTCGTTGTGCGAGAAGCTCCCGCTGCCAGCCCGACCCTCCCACACGAACCACGGCACCTTCGTCATACCTCAGCCGTGGCCCCGTCCGGGCGAGACCGGCCGACGGCTGGTCGGCGTCCGGGCGAGATCGGACGACGCTGGTCAGCCCTCGTCGGGGTCGACTCCCATCTGGCCCAACACGCGGTGCAAGTCCTCCCGAGAGGCGAACTCGATGGTCATGCGCCCCTTGCGCTTGCCCAGATCGATCTTGACGCGGGTGTCGAACCGGTCACTGATCCGCCCCGCGAGGTCGTCGAGCTGGGCGTCACGCTCCTGACGGCCCGGTGAAGCGCTACGGGCCGGGGACTCCGGCTCCACGCCGAGGGCGACGATCTCCTCGACGGTGCGCACGGACAGCCCCTCGGCGACGATCCGTTGGGCAAGGTGCTCCATCTGGCTTCCGTCCTCGAGGGTGAGCAGCGCACGGGCGTGGCCGGCGCTGAGGACGCCCGCAGCGACGCGTCGGGCCACCATGGGAGGCAGGCGCAGGAGGCGAAGGGTGTTGGAGATCTGCGGGCGACTGCGACCGATCCGCTTGGACAGCTCCTCCTGGCTGCAGCCGAAGTCGTCGAGGAGCTGGCGGTAGGCCGCGGCCTCCTCGAGTGGGTTGAGGTTGCTGCGGTGCAGGTTCTCCAGCAGCGCGTCCCGCAGCAGGTCCTCGTCCTCGGTCGTGCGCACGATCGCCGGGATCGTCTCCCGCTGCGCGTCACGACTGGCTCGCCACCGCCGCTCACCCATGATCAGCTCGAACTCGACGCCGTCATCGGGCTCGACACGGCGCACGACAATCGGCTGGAGGACCCCGATCTGCTCGATCGACTGCACGAGCTCGGCCATGTCGTCCTCGTCGAAGACGCGGCGTGGCTGCTTCGGGTTGGGACGGATGGCCGCCACCGGGATCTCGCCGTAGGAGGCTCCGGGCACCGGTGCCAGTCCCGGCTCTTCCTGACCTGCTGACTCCGCACGGGTTGCCGGCTCGTCCTGCGCGGGCTCGCCGGGACCCGGAGCGGCTGGCTGGTTCGGGTCGGTCGTGGGCCGCGACTCCGCCGGATCGGAGGAGCTCGCCGGCACCTCCGACGATCCATCAGCAACCACGTCGGCATCAGCGACCATCCCAGCAGCAGTGTGCGGGACCGACGGTCGGTCCTGGTCCCGGAACCAGACATCGATGGGCCGCTCGGTCACGGGTCGGCCGGCCGTCGTGGCGTCGGGGATGAGGGCACCCAGACCACGGCCGAGACCGCGTCGCTTCTCACTCATGCATCGTCCTTCATTGCTGCACCGCGGTGGGCTATCTCCGCCGCGGCCTCCTGGTAGCACCGGGCGCCGGTGCTCTGCGGGTCGTACGTGATGACGGTCTGCCCGAAGCTCGGCGCCTCGGACACGCGGACCGACCGTGGAATCGTCGCCTCGAGGACCTGGTCGGGGAAGTGCTCCCGGACTTCCTGCGCCACCTGGGACGACAGCCGGGTTCGCGCGTCGTGCATCGTCAGCAGGATGGTCGAGACGTGCAGGTCCTGGTTCAGGTGGGTCTGGATGAGGGTGATGTTGTTGAGCAGCTGGCTCAGGCCCTCCAGTGCGTAGTACTCGCACTGGATCGGGATGAGGACCTCCTGCGCCGCAACGAAGGCGTTGACCGTGAGCAGACCCAGGCTCGGTGGGCAGTCGATGAGGACGTAGTCCAAAGGAGGTTCACCCGCGGTCCGCAGGTCCTGCTGGAGACCGGCGACCGCCTTGGCCATGCGGCTCTCCCGTGCGACCAGCGACACCAGCTCGATCTCGGCCCCCGCGAGGTCGATGGTGGCGGGCACACACCAGAGGTTGTCCACGTCGGGGCAGGGCTGCATGATCTCGCGGATCGGGGTCCCCTCGACGAGCACGTCGTACACGCTGAGGATTTCCGCGTGGTGGGCGATGTTCAGTGCTGTGCTCGCATTGCCCTGGGGGTCGGTGTCGATCAGCAGGACGCGCAGACCGTTCTGTGCGAGGGCGGCCGCGAGGTTGACCGCGCTCGTCGTCTTTCCGACGCCACCCTTCTGGTTCGACACGGTGATCACCCGAGGTTGTCCCGGACGCGGCAGGGTGGGCTCGGTCGTCGTGGAGTGCGACGGGTCGACATCTGCCGGTGACGTACCGACGGATGCCGGTTCAGGGGCTGGGGTGTGGGTCGACGTGGTCACGGGTACCTCCGGTGCCGGGCTGGTTGACTCACCCTCGTGGATGGGGGTGTTGGCCGGGGCGGTCGGGCCGCGGGGCGTCGCCGGCGCCTGCTCGGGTCGGCCGGTCAGCCACCCGACGGGTGCTGATGTCGTCGGTGCGGACAGCGCGGGCCATCCGATTCCCGTGACGACGGATCGTGCGCTGGTCACCGGGTCATTCCTCCTGAAGGCTGGGAGCCCCGCCATACAACCCCACGCGGGGACGACACGCCAAACGGCGTGTCGTCCTCTGGGACCGCAACGGCGGAAGTCGTAGTTTGAGCAGCGTTTCCACACGACGTTTCACGTGGAACGAGCTTCTCGTTCCACGTGAAACACGACGTGCCGTGCCTCGAGCCGGCCGACTCTGTCGACGCCGTTGACGAGGTCACGTCGTCGGCTAGGCCATAGACATCCTGACAGGACCGCATGACCGTGATGTTTCACGTGAAACATCATCCCCGACGGCGCACGTGACAGGTCACCGTGAGTGTCGGCGTCTCCAGCACGTCGGCACCGTGTGAGGTGATCTGGGCTTCGACGAGGCCCAACTTGCGTAACGCCTTGGTCGTCCCCGCCAACTCGTCCTCGACCGACCTGCCCTTCAGAGCCACGAGTTGCCCGTCGCGCTCGAGCAGGGGAAAGCACCAGCGCGCCAGCTTGTCCAGTCGGGCCACAGCTCGAGCCGTCACGTACGGAGCCGTCAGGTGCCCGTGGAACTCCTCGGCGCGGCCACGGTGCACCGTCACATTGTCGAGACCGATCTCAGCGACAGTCGCGTTCAGCCAGTCCGTCCGGCGCTCCATGGGTTCGACCAGGTGGACCTCCAGGTCCGGTCGCGCAATGGCGAGGGCCACACCGGGCAGACCCGCTCCCGACCCGACGTCGACGAGGCGGGCACCGTCAGGAAAGGCGTCCTCGATGACGGCGCAGTTGAGGATGTGGCGATCCCAGAGGATCGGCACCTCCCGTGGACCGATCAGGCCGTGGCTCACTCCGGTGTCCGCCAGGACCGCGGCAAAGACCTCGGCATGCCGAAGGCGCTCACCAAAGAACTGGTGAGCGCCTTCCGTGGGTGGGGGGGCGTCCGTCGTCATGCCCGCAGCGTTTCACGTGAAACGCGGCACGGTCACGCCGGGTCCACCGACTCCTCGGCGATCGATGCGGCCGGCGCGCTGGGTGAAGCGTCGGACCCGGACTCCGTGGCTTCCTTCTCGGTCCCGGGCTCGTCGCCGGTGGCAGGGTGCACCACGACGAATCGTCGCGGCTCCGTGCCGGAGGAGTCGGAGGCGAGACCGCCGGCCAGGACCTCATCGTGCACGACCTTGCGCTCGAAGGCGGTCATCGGCTCGAGGTCGTACGACTCGCCGGACTCCTTCACCGACGCGATGGCCGCACGGGCCACCTCAACCAGCTCGGCGCGTCGTGCCGCGCGGTGACCGGCGACATCGAGCATCAGGCGGCTGCGGTCACCGGTGGCGGACTGGACCGCCAGACGGGTCAGCTCCTGGAGGGCCTCCAGAACCTTCCCGTCCTGCCCCACGAGGCGTCGTGGCACCCGCCCTTCGTCGGAGTCCACGACCGCCACCGCGGCACGGTCACCATCGATGTCCAGGTCGATGTCACCGTCGAGGTCAGCGATGTCGAGCAGGGTCTCGAGGAAGTCGGCTGCGACCTCCCCCTCACGCTCAAGCATCCGGCGGCGGCCACCACCGCGTGCCGAGCCCGGGGCCGCCGTGTTCCCCTCGTCGACCTCATCGGTCGTCACCTCATCGGAAGCGACTGTCGCGTCCTGCTCCGGCTCGTCGGTGCTCATTGGTCCGACGGACATGCTGTTCTCACTCATGCTCTCTCCTGCTGCGTGGTGCGGGTGGTGGCGTCAGGCGTGGCTGCCGGTCGCGACCGAGGTCAGGTGCTGTTGCCGGGCTTCTTCGGCGTCTGTCCGCCAGACTTCTTGGCGCGCTTCTTCGACTTCGGCTGCTGCCGCTGTCCGGACAGCACGCCCTTGGTGCGCAGCTCTTCCTCCATCTCGAGGTCGTGCGCCCGCTCACGGGTCTCCTCATAGGTGTCGATGGGCTTGCCGCGCTTCCTACGGCGATCCTGCATCGCCTTCTCTGCGGCCGAGCCGGGCGCCGGCATACGGCGAATGACGTAGAACTGCTGCAGCATCGTCCACAGGTTGGTGGTGAACCAGTAGATGAGGACACCGACGGGGAAGAAGACGCCGGAGACGGCGAAGATGATCGGGAAGAGGTAGAGCATCATCTTCTGCTGCTGGGCGAACTGACCCTCGAGCGCCGATGCCGGCATGTTCTTGCGCATCAGCTGGTACTGCGTCGTGAAGGTCGTCGCCGACATCAGGATGATCAGCACGACGGTGACGATGCGTACTGACAGGTTCTCTGCCGAGTTGAACTGTGCCGACAGCTGCGCGCCGAAGATCGCCGAGGACTCCGCCTGTGAGGCCACGGACTGGGTGATCGGACCGATTGCGTCGTGGTTGCCGGCGGCGATCTCGTCGAGGGAGTTCAGGACGCGGAAGAGGCCGAAGAAGAAGGGCGACTGGGCCAGGATCGGCAGGCAGGAGGAGAACGGGTTGGTCCCGGTGTCCTTGTACATCGCCATCGTCTCTTCCGTCATCTTCTGACGGGACTCCGGGTCCTTCTTGTCCTTGTACTTCGCCTGGATCTTCTGCATCTCGGGCTGGATGAGCTGCATCTTGCGCGAGGCGTGGATCTGCTTGACGAAGAGTGGGATGAGCGCTGCCCGCATGATGAGCACCAGACCCACGATCGACAGGGTCCAGGTCCAGCCGCTGGTCTCCGGCAGGCCGATAGTGGTCAGGCCCTCGTGCCAGAGATACATGATCCAGGACACGAGCCACTCGAAGGGATAGATCAGGTCGCTGAAGCTCACTCGGTGAACATCCTTTGGTCGGTGACGTCGCGCGCGACGCCGTCGTCGTGGTCCGCCACATCAGCCAGCTGTGGCTTCGCCAGCTCCGGCGAACCACGATCGGCCCAGATGGCGGGCACGTGGTCGATCCCCCCGGCGGACCAGGGGTTGCACCGCAGCAGACGATGCACGGAAAGATAGGCCCCGCGTAACGGACCGAACCGCTGCAGAGACGTCACCGCATACCCGGAGCAACTCGGGTAGTACCGGCAGCTGGGAGGCATCAACGGGGAAATCACCACCTGGTAGGCCTTCACCAACCAGATCAGGGGGAGCGCGAGGATTCTCATGGGTCCATCCCAACGAGCAGGTCGCGCAAGCAGTGCCGAAGGGCGCCGCACAACTCGTGCGACGTGGCATCCGCGGCAGCGGGATTGGCTCGGATGACCACATCGGTCCCGGCCGGCAGAACCGGTAGGAGAGTGGCCATCTGAGCCCGAAGACGACGCTTCACCCGCGTGCGGGTGACGGCGTTGCCCACGGCTTTCGACACGACGAGACCGACGCGCGAGACGGGGTCTCGTGCGTCGGTCCGAGTCGCGTCCGCCGGGCGGGCATGGACCACGAGAAGCCGGGAACCGCGGCGGGCGCTGCCCCGACCCCGGATCGTTGCCGCGAAGTCCGCGCGTTGCGTCAGGCGGTGCCGCGGGGGCAGCACCGTCGGCTCGTCAGGCCGAGAGCTTGCCGCGGCCCTTGGAGCGGCGGTTTGCCAGGATCGAGCGGCCGGCGCGGGTGCGCATCCGGGCGCGGAAACCGTGGGTCTTCGCGCGGCGACGGGTGTTCGGCTGGAAGGTGCGCTTGCTCATGCAGTCTCCGATGATCGGTGGACCCAGGGGTCCGGTGCTCAGGTCGATGGCATCGGTCGCCATCGGAAGCCCACGTCGTACTTCCCTGGTCGATCCGGGACGAGCATGGGCATGCGAAAGCGGCCGACAGGCCTCGCACAAAGGTACGGCAGCCGTGTCTCAGGGGTCAAACCACGAGGAGGGGACCCACTCCTCCTTCGAGGCTCCTTCGTCGCACCTCAGGACACCGCTCCGTCGCGCCGCCCACGCGGAGCGTGGGACCCAAGGACAGCGCTTCGGCCAAACTCGCAGATGTTGCCAGCAGGACGCCCGATCATGGTGTCGACACGCCGTGGAGGAGGAAATTGCCGTCGCCGACAGTTGCCGATTGATGATCCATGTTGTTAGCGTCGCTCCTCATCACCCTGTCACCCGTGGCATACCCACAGTTGTGGACAATGTTGTGGAAATCGACCCCACATGGGGTTCAATGACAGGGACGAGGATCCCGACCGGCCACGGGCCGCAGAAGAATGAGGTGTGCGCACGTGGCCGAAGCCGAGGTCGACTTCGGTCAGGTGTGGCGAACCACCCTGGACACGCTTGACGCCGACGGCGTCCCGGTGACACGACGCGCCTTCCTGAGCATGGCCCGACTCGTCGGTCTCCTCGATGACACCGCGCTGATCGCCGTCCCCGACGACTTCTCCAAGAACTTCGTCGAGCAACGCCTGCGGATGCACGTCACCCAGGCACTGTCCGAGCAGCTCGGCCGGGAGGTCCGTCTCGCCGTCACGGTCGACCCCGACCTCGCCGAGGACGACTCCCTCCCGCCGACCCAGGGCATCGAGGACGAGAACGTCCCGTCAGCGCCCCGTCCCACACGCCCGCAAGGGCTCTCCTCGACGCTTCCCGTGGACGACGTGGACGACGGCCTCGTCGACGAGGACCCCGAGCCGCCGACCCCGGTGCGTCCCCGACGTGGTCGCCCCGAGCCGGAGCAGGTGGAGCTGACCCGGCTGAACCCGAAGTACACCTTCGACACCTTCGTCATCGGCGCGAGCAACCGCTTCGCCAATGCCGCGGCCGTCGCCGTTGCGGAGGCGCCGGCGAAGGCCTACAACCCGCTCTTCATCTACGGCGAGTCCGGGCTGGGCAAGACCCACCTGCTGCACGCGATCGGTCACTACGCCCGCAGCCTCTACCCGCACGTGAAGGTGCGCTACGTGAACTCCGAGGAGTTCACCAACGACTTCATCAACAGCATCCGCGACGACAAGGCGGCGAACTTCCAGCGTCGCTACCGCGATGTCGACGTCCTGCTGATCGACGACATCCAGTTCCTCCAGGGCAAGATGCAGACGCAGGAGGAGTTCTTCCACACCTTCAACACGCTGCACAACGCCAACAAGCAGGTCGTCATCACCTCGGACGTCGCGCCGAAACTGCTCTCCGGGTTCGAGGAGCGCATGCGCAGTCGGTTCGAGTGGGGCCTGCTGACGGACGTGCAGCCGCCCGACCTCGAGACCCGGATCGCGATCCTGCGCAAGAAGGCCATCCAGGAGAAGCTCTCGGTCCCGGCCGACGTGCTGGAGTTCATCGCCAGCCGGATCAGCACGAACATCCGCGAGCTCGAGGGTGCCCTGATCCGCGTCACCGCCTTCGCGAGCCTCAACCGGCAGCCGGTCGACATCGGTCTGGCCCAGATCGTGCTCAAGGACCTCATCCCGAACGAACAGTCGAGCGAGATCTCCAGCGCGACGATCATGGCGCAGACGGCCGACTACTTCGGCCTGAACATCGAGGACCTGCAGAGCCCGTCGCGCACCCGCCTGCTCGTCACCGCACGCCAGATCGCGATGTACCTCTGCCGCGAGCTCACCGACATGTCCCTCCCGCGGATCGGCGAGCAGTTCGGTGGACGCGACCACACGACCGTCATGCACGCCGAACGCAAGATCCGCGAGCTCATGGGTGAGCGCCGCGCCATCTACAACCAGGTGACCGAGCTGACGAACCGGATCAAGCAGCAGGCCGGCTGACCCGCACCACAGAGATATCCACAGGGTTCTCCCCACCTGTGCGCGCCCGCTCGCTGTCGAGTCCTCTCGACCGCCCAGCCACTCGAGAACCCGCTCCTCCCGAGTTGTCCACAGATCCACAGGCTGTGGACAATCTTGTGGGTACCAGCGAGTCGCTTGAACTCGGTCAACACGCCCGGACTCGTCCACAGGACGGGCCACGACACAGCGCCCTCACCACGCAAGAGGCATCGCGTCGCTCCGCGGAACCGAACGACCCGGCTCAGATCGCCGCTCAGCACCGGATTTCCTGCGGACGAGCGTGTGCACAGGATGTGCAGAACCTGTGTACGACGCGCAGAGCCTGGTGACGCGTGAA
The DNA here is from genome assembly GCF_013409205.1 of Janibacter cremeus. Taxonomy (NCBI): domain Bacteria; kingdom Bacillati; phylum Actinomycetota; class Actinomycetes; order Micrococcales; family Intrasporangiaceae; genus Janibacter; species Janibacter cremeus. Next base: position 1,717,470 of record NZ_JACCAE010000001.1, on the reverse strand, counting down.
ACTCCCCCACAAGCAGACCCTGTCCGTCCACGTGGCGTCCACAGGTGATCCACACCCGACAACCGCGCCAACAGCGGGACAGAGGCAGTTGTCCACGGTGTCCACACCGCCTATGACAACGATGAGTCCTCTATCCATCCATTCCCTCCCCCACGCATTGCTGGATGCCCGGGTGTGGACGAAGGTTCTTCGGTGAATGACAACAGGCCCCTCAGTTCCACTGATCGGCTCCAACCGCGTAATGTCAGGGAGCCCACGTGTTTTGGCGTGGGTTCCGTGTCATCCCGTGACCTCGCGCTCCCAGCGCGTCGAAGGGTAGGTCTGTCGTGAAGTTCCGCGTCGAGCGCGATGTGCTGGCCGAGGCGGTCACCTGGGTGGCCCGAAGCCTGCCGAATCGTCCGCCCGTTCCCGTCTTGGCAGGTGTCCTCCTTGAGGCCACCGAGGACGGGTCACTGACCTTGTCCACCTTCGACTACGAGGTCTCGGCACGGATCACCGTCGCCGCGGAGGTCAGCGAGTCGGGCACTTCCCTCGTGCTCGGGCGGCTGCTGGCCGACATCTCCCGCAACCTGCCCGGCAAGCCGGTGGACGTCGCGACCGAGGGCGCCAAGGTCCAGGTCACCTGCGGCAGCTCACGCTTCGCCCTGCTGCAGATGCCTGCGGACGAGTACCCGACCCTGCCGACCTCGCCCGAGGGCAGCGGCACCGTGGACGGCACGCTCTTCACGCAGGCGGTGCAGCAGGTGCAGATCGCCGCCGACCGCGGTGACACCCTGCCGATCCTCACCGGTGTCCGGGTGGAGATCGAGGGGGAGAAGATGACCCTCCTGGCCACGGACCGCTACCGCCTGGCGATGCGTGAGCTCGTCTGGCAGCCCCGTGCCTCTGACGCCGACCATGTCGCCCTGATCCCGGCACGGACCCTGGCCGAGACCGCCAAGGCCCTCGGCGCCGCAGGATCGATCGAGGTCTCCCTCGGCACCGCCACCGCTGGCGGCTCCGCCGGGCTCGTCGGATTCGAGGCCGGCCAGCGCCACACGACCAGCCGTCTGCTCGACGGCGAGTACCCCAAGGTCTCGAAGATCTTCCCGACCACGAGCGAGACCGAGGCCGTCGTCGGCACCGAGCTGCTCACCGAGGCCGTCAAGCGTGTCGCCCTGGTCACCGAGCGCAACACCCCGGTGCGCCTGCGCTTCGCCGACGGCCAGGTCACCATCGAGGCCGGCACCGGCGACGACGCCCAGGCCTCCGAGGCCATCGAGGCCACCGTCGAAGGACCGGAGATCGAGGTCGCCTTCAACCCCGGCTACCTCCTGGACGGCCTCGGCGTGCTCGGCACGACCTTCACGCGCCTGTCCTTCACCGCTCCGCTGAAGCCGGCGATGATGACCGGACAGGAGTCGCTCGAGGCCGAGATCGACACCACCTACCGCTACGTCCTCCAGCCGGTCCGCCTGGCCGGCTGACCCCCCTTCGCTCCCTCGCCCGACGTCGACAAAGGAAGGTCCGACATGCAGCTCGGTCTCATCGGTCTCGGCAAGATGGGCGGCAACATGCGTCAGCGTGTGCGCCGCGCCGGTCACGAGGTCATCGGCTACGACACCGATCCGGATGTCAGTGACGTCGAGAGCGTCCAGGCGATGGTCGATGGCCTGCAGGCCCCGCGAGTCGTGTGGGTGATGGTGCCGGCGGGCAAGGTCACCCAGGACGTGGTCTCCGACCTCGCCACCCGCCTCTCCCCCGGCGACCTGGTCGTCGACGGGGGGAACTCGCGTTTCTCCGACGATGTCCCCAACGCCAAGGAGCTGGGTCGGTACGGCATCGGCTACGTCGACTGCGGTGTCTCCGGCGGCATCTGGGGCCTGGAGAACGGCTACGGCCTGATGTGCGGCGGGTCGAGCGAGGACGTCGAGAAGGCGATGCCGATCTTCGACGCGCTGCGCCCCGAGGGACCGCGCGACGAGGGGTTCGTCCACGCCGGCGACGTCGGTGCCGGCCACTACGTGAAGATGGTCCACAACGGCATCGAGTACGGATTGATGCACGCCTACGCCGAGGGTTACGAGCTGCTGGAGAAGAAGGACATCGTCACTGACGTCCCCGGGTCCTTCAAGGCGTGGAGTCGGGGCACCGTCGTGCGCTCCTGGCTGCTCGACCTCATGGTCAAGGCGCTCGAGCAGGATCCCGAGATGAGCGACGTCAGCGACTTCACGGCCGACTCCGGGGAAGGACGCTGGACCGTCGAGGAGGCCATCGACAACGCCGTGCCGATGCCGGTCATCTCCGCCGCGCTCTTCGCCCGCTTCACCTCCCGCCAGCAGGTCAGCCCGGCCATGCAGGCCGTGGCCGCGCTGCGCGGACAGTTCGGTGGGCACCAGGTCATGACGGTCGCCGAGGGCGAGGAGCTGCGTGCGCAGGCGGCGAAGGGGGTGGCCTCCCCTGGCGCCAGCCAGGTCCAGGAGGAGAAGAAGGTCAAGCCGGCCACCGACCCCGGCGAGTCGTCGCAGGGTGACGCGGCCGCAGCCGGCCCCACCTCCGGCACGGACAGCACCGGTGGTTCGCCCGGGCCCACGAGCGGCTCCGGGTCGACCGAGTGACGTGTACGTCCGCCACCTGAGCATCGGCGACTTCCGCAGTTACCCCGCCGCCGAGCTGGCCCTGGAGTCGGGGGTGACGACGCTCGTCGGGCTCAACGGACAGGGCAAGACCAACCTCGTCGAGGCGATCGGGTACGTCGCCTCCCTGACCAGCCACCGGGTCGCGACCGACCAGCCACTCGTGCGGTTCGGCGCCGAACGGGCCATCGTGCGGGCAGCGGTGGTGCGCGACGAGCGGGAGAGCCTCGTCGAGCTGGAGATCACGCCCGGGAAGGCCAATCGCGCCAAGCTCAACCGCTCTCCCCTTCCCCGCACCCGCGACGTGCTGGGCACGTTGCGCACCGTGCTCTTCGCCCCGGAGGACCTTGCGCTGGTCAAGGGTGACCCCGGGGAGCGGCGCCGGTTCCTCGACGACCTGCTCGTGCAACGTCAACCCCGCTGGGCCGGTGTGCGCTCGGACTACGACAAGATCGTGCGCCAGCGGGGTGCCCTGCTGAAGTCGGCCGCCTCCCTGCTGGGCTCGAAGCGGGGTCGCCGCCGCCGCAGCCCGGCCGTCCCCGAGGGCGCCGACCCGGCGGCCGCGGCCGAGGACGCCTTGCGCACCCTCGAGATCTGGGACGAGAACCTGGCCACCGTCGGGGCGCAGCTGCTCTACGCTCGCCTGCGCCTGCTGCGTGACCTGGTGCCGCACCTCCAGGCGGCCTATCGCGAGGTCAGCGCCAACCAGTCGCTGGCCACTGTGGTCTACCGCTCCTCCCTGCACGAGGAGGCCGCCGAGGCGATCGCGGCCGGCGAGGTCCCGGAGGTGGAGGAGCTGCGCTCGATGATCCTCGAGTCCCTCGCCCGGGTGCGCGACCAGGAAGTCGAGCGCGGGGTCAATCTCGTCGGCCCGCACCGCGACGACCTCGTGCTGGGGCTCGGGCCGATGCCGGCGAAGGGGTACGCCTCCCACGGGGAGTCGTGGTCCTTCGCCCTCGGGTTGCGTCTGGCGGCCTACCACCTGCTGCGTCACGACCTCGGTGACGACCCGGTGCTGGTCCTCGACGACGTCTTCGCCGAGCTCGACAGCGGTCGCCGTGAACGACTGGCCGGGCTGATCAGCGACTGCGAGCAGGTGCTCATCACCGCCGCGGTCCCCGCGGACGTGCCGGAGTCGCTGGCGGGGCGGCGCTACACCGTCTCGCTCGGTGAGGTCGGCGAGCCGACGTGAACGATGGTGAGGACGCTGAGGTCGGGCCGAGCATCGAGGACGCGGCCTCGTCCGCTCTCGCCCGCGCCCGCGCCATGGCGACCAAGAAGGGCCTGCGCCCGGGGATGAAGCCTCGGCCCAAGCGGCGCCGGCAGCACCCCCGGGCTCCGAAGGGCGCCCGCGGGCGCGACCCGAAGACCATCGGCGACCAGGTCGATAGCCTCGTGGACAATCGCGGCTGGCAGGTCGATGTCGCAGCCGGCTCCGTCATGGGCCGATGGGACGAGATCGTCGGCAATCAGGTGGCCGAGCACTGCCAACCGGTCAGCTTCGAGGACGGGGTGCTGTCCGTGCGCGCCGACTCGACGGCCTGGGCCACCCAGATCCGACTGCTGTCCAGCTCACTGCTCGGCCGGATCACCGACGCGGTCGGTCCCGACGTCGTCCACGAGCTGCGGGTGCACGGACCCAGTGCCCCCTCCTGGTCACGTGGCCCCCGTCGATCCAGTGACGGCCGCGGTCCGCGCGACACCTACGGCTGAGTCACATGGCACCCGCCTACCGATACCCCAGCACTCGATTGGCGCACCCCCCGGGTTGTTATGGCATCGTGAGGTGCTGCTCTTGATTCCGAGAGCGCGAATGCCTATGAGGAGTTCCCCATGAGCGGTCCGGAGGACGGGCGGGGCGGCGACGCCTTCAACGACTTCTTCGGTGACCCCAGCCCGTCCGGACGGATCCGTCCGGCGGCGGAGCAGCACCCGACGAGCAGCCCCGGTGACGCTTCCACCACGCGCATGGACGCCGGCGGTGGGGAGGACGCTCCGACCCAGCCGACCCCTGCGGCGGAGCCGTCGCACGAGCCGACCGTCGCGACAGGCGCCGTCCCGGAGAGCTGGTGGGCCGACGAGCCCGCACCGACGCCAGCAGCGACCGCGTCGACCTGGGAGACCACGTCGACGCCGCCCCGCCAGGACCGGGAGCCACCACGCAAGGGCATCACTCCCCTCGGCCTCGTGGCCATGCTCATCGGTGGCGTCCTGCTCGGCGGCCTGTTCGTCGGTGGCGTCATGGCCCTGAGCGGTGACGACGACGGGCAGCCGACTGCCCAGGAGACCGTGACCGAGACCAGCTCGCCCACCTCGACCAGCGAGCCGAGTGAGTCGTCCAGTGACACCTCGTCGAGTCCGTCGTCGAGCTCCTCGTCCTCCTCCAGTTCCTCCTCGAGCTCGACGACGGCCGAGCGTACGGGCAAGAAGCCGGACGACGTCTCCCGCTGCGCCGGCCCCTCCGACGGAGTGGCCGTCGGTACCGGCTCGGGCGTGACGTCCTGCGAGTTCGCCCTCGCCGTGCGCGATGCCTATGTTGCGGGCGACTCCGCCGGGAAGGCGAACCTGCGGGTGACCTCCCCGGTGACCAACAAGGCGTACACGATGAGCTGCTCCGGTGACGCGGTCACGACGTGCACCGGCGGCAACAACGCCGTCGTCGTCCTCTACTGATCGTGCTGCGCCGCCTGGCCGGGGCCGTCACCCTGGCCCTGGCGGTGGCCGCGTGCTCGTTCCCGGGTGGTTCCGAGCCGTCGCCGTCGCAGACGGCGCCCACGCCCACGCCCACGCCCACACCCACGCCCACACCCACGGCCTCGTCGACGAGTGACCAGGACCGCCGCGCTCTGGACTCCTCGCTCGTCACGGACCTGACCAAGGTCCTGCGGGCCCACGACGAGGCCGAGGTGTCCCTCGCCCTGACCCCTGTCGGCTCGCACGAGCGTCCACGGGTCCTCGGTGACGCGCCGCCGCTCATCGCCTGGTCGACGATCAAGGTGCCCCTGGCGTTGGCCGTCCTGCACTCCGGGAACGAGGCCACAGCGGACATCGACGCGGCCCTGACCGCGTCGGACAACGCGGCCGCTCAACGTCTCTGGGAGTCCCTCGGCCCCCCGAGCGAGGCCTCCGACGCCGTCGAGGCGCAGCTTCGCCGTGGCGGCGACGCCCGCACGCAGGTTCCGGCAGCGGTGACCGTGCCCGGGTACTCGGCCTTCGGCCATTCGACCTGGCGCCTGACGGACCAGGCCGCCTTCACCGCCGCCCTCCCCTGCCTGCGTGGGTCGTCCCCGGTCACCGACGCGATGAGTCGGGTGGTCGCGGGCCAGCAGTGGGGCCTCGGCGGGATCGACGGTGCCCGCCTCAAGGGCGGATGGGGACCCACTCCCGAGGGCTACGTCGTGCGCCAGCTCGGTATCGTCCCGGGCGCGAAGGGAGAGACCGCTGTGGCCGTGCAGGTGCGCACCGGGACCCACGAGCAGGGGACGGCCATCATGGACGAGGTCGCCGAGGTGCTCGATCACCACCGACGGGACCTGCCCACCGGCTCCTGCTCCTGAGCCGACGAGCACCGGGGACGACCACGACAGGAGCGCGGCTCAGAGCGCCTGAGGAGCCGGTCGACGTACCGGGAGTCATCAACCGCAGGGATATGCAGCGAGAACGGCCGTCATGGGCCCCTCAGATGCGTCGTAGCAGTCCCCGGAGAGGTAGGATCGGGGGGTTGTGGCCGAGGCGCCGACCCTGCCGGGTCAGCCCACGGCAATCCGTGCACGCACTCGAGGAGCACCGTGGCAGACGAGCAGTCGCCGTCAAAGATCCAGCCGACGACACCGGACCCCGGTGGACCCGAGTACGACGCGAGCGCCATCACCGTGCTCGAGGGCCTGGAGGCCGTGCGCAAACGGCCCGGCATGTACATCGGCTCGACCGGCGAGCGCGGTCTGCACCACCTCGTGTGGGAGGTCGTCGACAACGCCGTGGACGAGGCGATGGCAGGCTACGCCGACACCATCGACGTCACGCTCATGGAGGACGGCGCGGTCCGGGTCAAGGACAACGGCCGCGGCATCCCCACCGACATCCACGAGGCCGAGGGCGTCTCCGCGGTCGAGCTCGTCCTGACCCAGCTGCACGCGGGCGGCAAGTTCGGTGGCGGCGGCTACAAGGTCTCCGGTGGCCTGCACGGCGTCGGCTCCTCCGTCGTCAACGCCCTCTCCTCCCGAATGGACGTGTGCGTGCGGCAGAAGGGCCATGCCCACCGGATGTCCTTCGAGCACGGGGTGCCGACCGGCCCCCTTCGCCGGGAGGAGGAGACCGACGCCACCGGCACGACGATCACCTACTGGCCCAACGACGGGATCTTCGAGTCCGTCGACCACGACTTCGAGACGATCCGCGCCCGGTTCCAGCAGATGGCCTTCCTCAACAAGGGCCTGACGATCAACCTCGTCGACGAGCGCATCGTGGAGCCGACCGAGGAGGAGCAGGACGAGGACCTCGACCGCGTCGACGACGACATCACCGAGGTCGTCGACTCGGAGGAGGCCACCGCAGCGCCGAAGAAGGCCCGCAAGGTCTCCTACCGCTACGACAACGGCCTCGTCGACTACGTCGAGCACCTCGTGGGCTCCAAGAAGGCCGAGCCGATCACGAGCGAGATCATCGACATGGAGAACGAGGACACCGAGCGCGAGCTCTCCCTCGAGATCGCCATGCAGTGGACGACCGCCTACAGCGAGTCGGTCCACACCTACGCCAACGCGATCAACACCCACGAGGGCGGCACCCACGAGGAGGGCTTCCGTTCCGCGCTGACCAAGATGATCAACGACTTCGCCCGCCGGCAGAACATGCTCAAGGACAAGGACGACAACCTCACCGGTGACGACATCCGCGAGGGCCTGACGGCGGTCATCTCGGTCAAGCTCAGTGAGCCGCAGTTCGAGGGCCAGACCAAGACCAAGCTGGGCAACTCCGAGGTCAAGGGTTTCGTCCAGCGGGCGATGACCGACGAGTTCGGCCACTGGCTCGAGATGCACCCCAACGAGGGCAAGGACATCGTCCGCAAGGCGATCCAGGCCTCGGCCGCGCGGATGGCCGCGCGCAAGGCCCGCGAGGCGACCCGCCGCAAGGGGCTGCTCGAGTCCGGTGGCCTGCCCGGCAAGCTCTCCGACTGCCAGACCAAGGACCCGACGGTCTCCGAGGTCTTCATCGTCGAGGGGGACTCCGCGGGCGGGTCGGCCAAGGCCGGGCGCAACCCGTGGAACCAGGCGATCCTGCCGATCCGCGGGAAGATTCTCAACGTCGAGAAGGCCCGGATCGACAGGATCCTCGCCAACCAGGAGGTCCAGGCGCTGATCTCGGCCTTCGGCACGGGCATCGGTGAGGACTTCGACATCACCAAGGCGCGGTACCACAAGATCGTGCTCATGGCCGATGCCGACGTCGATGGCATGCACATCCGTACGCTCCTGCTGACGCTGCTCTTCCGCTTCATGAAGCCACTGATCGAGGCGGGCTACGTCTACCTCGCCCAGCCGCCGCTGTACCGCCTCAAGTGGTCCAACCACACCCACGGCTTTGCCTTCACCGACCGGGAGCGCGATGCGCTGATCGCGCAGGGCCAGGCGAAGGGGTGGCGCCTGCCGAAGGACAACGCCGTCCAGCGCTACAAGGGGCTCGGCGAGATGAACTACCAGGAGCTGTGGGAGACCACGATGGATCCCGAGTCCCGGGTCCTCCTGCAGGTGACCCTCGACGACGCTGCCGCCGCCGACGAGATCTTCGCCGTGCTCATGGGCGAGGACGTGGAGTCCCGACGCAGCTTCATCCAGAAGAACGCCCGCGACGTGCGCTTCCTCGACATCTGAACGCTCAGGGGGCTTCGCCCCCCCCCGAGTGCCCCCCAAGACCCGCGGGGCTGGCTCCCCGAGTACCCCCTTCGGCAACGACCCCGAGGTGACCTGACCACATGACAGACATCCCCACCACCGACGAGCAGCACGACCGCAGCGAACCGATCGACCTCAACGCGGAGATGCAGCGCAGCTACATCGAGTACGCGATGAGCGTGATCGTCTCCCGTGCCCTGCCGGACGTGCGCGACGGCCTCAAGCCCGTGCACCGCCGCATCGTCTACGCCATGTACGACGGTGGTTACCGCCCGGACCGCGGGTACAACAAGTGCTCGCGCGTCGTCGGCGACGTCATGGGCCAGTACCACCCGCACGGTGACACCGCGATCTACGACGCGATGGTCCGCCTCGTCCAGCCGTGGTCGCTGCGCTACCCGCTCATCGACGGGCAGGGCAACTTCGGCTCCGCCGGCAACGACGGTGCGGCCGCGCCGCGGTACACCGAGTGCAAGATGGCGCCGCTGTCCCTGGAGCTGGTGCGCGACATCGACCAGGAGACGGTCGACTTCGTCCCCAACTACGACGGCAAGACGATGCAGCCGGACGTGCTGCCGGCTCGCTTCCCCAACCTGCTGGCCAACGGCTCCGCGGGCATCGCGGTCGGCATGGCCACCCAGATCCCGCCGCACAATTTGCGCGAGGTCGCCGCAGCCGCCCACTGGATGCTCGACAACCATGAGAGCACCCGTGAGGAGGCTCTCGAGGCGATCATGGGGATCATCAAGGGCCCGGACTTCCCCACCGGAGCGCTGATCATGGGTACGCGCGGCATCGAGGACGCCTATCGCACCGGCCGCGGCTCGATCATCATGCGTGCGGTCGTGGAGGTCGAGGAGATCCAGGGCCGCACCTGCCTCGTCGTCACCGAGCTGCCCTACCAGGTCAACCCGGACACGCTCGCGCAGAAGATCGCCGAGATGACCAAGGAGGGTCGCCTCTCGGGCATCGCGGACCTGCGCGATGAGACCTCCGGTCGTACCGGCCAGCGCCTGGTGATCGTGCTCAAGCGAGACGCCGTCGCCAAGGTCGTCCTGAACAACCTCTACAAGCACACCCAGCTGCAGACCACGTTCGGCGCCAACATGCTCGCCCTGGTCGACGGCGTGCCGCGCACCCTGCCGGTCTCGGCCTTCATCCGGCACTGGGTCGAGCACCAGATCGACGTCATCGTCCGGCGCACCGAGTACCGGCTGCGCAAGGACGAGGCCGCGATCCATATCCTGCGCGGCTACCTCAAGGCCCTCGACATGCTCGACGAGGTCATCGCGCTGATCCGCCGCTCACCGACGGTCGAGGAGGCCCGTGAGGGCCTGATCGAGCTGCTCGACGTCGACGAGGTGCAGGCTCGGGCGATCCTCGATCTCCAGCTGCGCCGTCTGGCCGCGCTGGAGCGGCAGAAGATCATCGACGAGCACGACGAGATCGAAGCCAGGATCATCGACTACAAGGACATCCTCGCCAAGCCCGAGCGGCAGCGTCAGATCGTGCGCGAGGAGCTGACCGAGATCGTCGACCGCTACGGCGACGACCGGCGCAGCCGGATCCTGCCCTACGACGGTGACGTCGCGATGGAGGATCTGATCCCCGAGGAGGACGTGGTCGTCACCATCACCCGGGGCGGCTACGCCAAGCGCACGCGGGTGGACGAGTACCGGGCCCAGAAGCGCGGTGGGAAGGGGGTGCGTGGCGCCACCCTGCGCGGGGAGGACGTGGTGCGCAACTTCTTCACCACGACCTCGCACCACTGGCTGCTCTTCTTCACCAACATGGGCCGGGTCTACCGGATCAAGGCCTACGAGCTGCCGGAGGCGGCACGTGAAGGCAAGGGCCAGCACGTGGCCAACCTTCTCGCCTTCCAACCGGATGAGCAGATCGCCGCCGTCTACGCGATCAAGGACTACGAGGTCGCGCCGTACCTCGTGCTCGCGACCAAGCGTGGTCTGGTGAAGAAGACTCGCCTGAGCGAGTACGACTCACCGCGTACCGGAGGTCTCATCGCGGTCAAGCTGCGCGAGAACGACGAGCTCATCGGCGCCGGTCTGGTCCACGCGGAGGACGACCTGCTGCTCGTCTCGCGCAATGCCCAGTCCGTGCGGTTCCACGCCACGGACGACGTCATCCGCCCGATGGGCCGGTCGACGAGCGGTGTCACGGGGATGAAGTTCCGCGAGGGTGATTCGTTGCTGGCCCTCAACGTCATCCCCGACGGCAGCGACCCGGACGTCTTCGTCGTCTTCGAGAAGGGGGTCGCCAAGCGCACCGCCGCCTCGCAGTGGACGGCCAAGGGTCGTGCCGGGCTGGGAGTCCTGGCCGCCAACTCCGAGAAGGGAGGCCAACTCGCGGGTGCCCTCGTCGTCGACGAGCACGACGAGGTCATGGTCGTGATGGAGAAGGGCAACATCGTCCGCTCTGCCGTCACCGAGATCAACCGCACCAGCCGCAACACGCAGGGCGTCAACTTCGCGAAGCCGCGCAAGGGCGACTCGATCGTTGCCGTCGCCCGGAATGTCGATCGTGGCGAAGACACGGAGATCGAGGACGGGGAGGTAGCGTCAGACCCTGACGCGAAGTCCGCCGAGACCGACTCGGCGGAAACCAGCCAGCAGGGGGATGCCCCCGGAGGTGACGGCGAGTGAGTTCACCAGGAGACACCACGACGATGAGGACATCGTCCGGCTCGGCGAGCCGTCCGCAGGGCGGTCCCGCCCCCAAGCCCGCACCCAGGGGTGGACGTCGGGTGCGGCTGATGGTCTCCCGGGTCGATCCCTTCTCGGTCATGAAGGTCGGCTTCCTGGTGTCCGTGGCCATGGGCATCGCCTTCGTGGTCATGACGGGTGTCGTCTGGATGCTCATGGGGGCCATGGGTGTCTTCGAGTCCGTCAACGAGCTCGCCGGGCAGATCATCGGTGAGGGCTCGGGCCAGGAGTTCGACATCATGGACTTCGTCGGCTTCGGTCGGGTGCTGTCGCTGGCGATCATCGTGGCCGTCATCGACGTCATCCTGATGACGGCGATCGCGACGCTCGGAGCCTTCCTCTACAACGTCGTGGCGAGCCTGGTCGGCGGCATCCACATGACCCTGACGGACGATTGATCCGCGCCGCGACGCCGTTTTGGAATCGGCGTGCGGAGTGGGGTACTGTCGGGCGTCGCACCAAGGGTGCACGCGGGCCTATAGCTCAGCTCGGTTAGAGCGCTTCCCTGATAAGGAAGAGGTCCCTGGTTCAAGTCCAGGTAGGCCCACCACGGGCGGTGAAGGAGAGATCATGAAGAAGGTTCTCGCCCTCGCCGCCGCTGCCGTAGCCGGGGCAATGTACGCCCGGCGCAAGGTCGAGCAGCAGCGTTCCGAGAAGGACCTGCACGCTGCGACCTCCCGGATGAGGACGTCCACCGCAACGAGCGGTGGAGCATGGGCGGCTGCAACGGACCGCCCGTCCTGATCCACCAGCCCTCGGGGGCGTGGCGCAATTGGTAGCGCACCTGCTTTGCAAGCAGGGGGTTGTCGGTTCGAGTCCGATCGCCTCCACCGAGAAGAACGGCCTCTGACCCGCGGAAACGCAGGGCAGGGGTCGTTTGTCCGTTCGCGGGATGACAGCCCCTCAGCCGCGGCACCCGGAAGTCACCTGGGTATTGTCCTGACACAGGGTCGGCTGTCGTGAGCGACATCGGTGGCATCGCCCCGGATCCGTGTCCTCATTCTTCCAAAGGCTCTTGTTATGCGTACCGTGTTCCGTCCCGACGACCCCGACGTCAATGGATACGATCTGCTGACGAGTCTGGTCGTGCCCCGACCCATCGCCTGGATCACCACCGTTGATGCCGATGGGATCGGTAACCTCGCACCGCACTCGTTCTTCAACGTGGCCTGTGCGCGGCCGCCCATGGTCAGCTTCACGTCGATTGGCCGCAAGGACACACTGCGCAATGTCCTGGCCGTGGGCGACTTCGTGGTCAACATCGTCTCGCACGACCAGGCAGAACTCGCCAATGCCAGCAGTGCACGTTTCGACGCAGATGTCGACGAGGCCGAGGTCCTGGGGATTCGGCTCGAGCGCAGCGACGTGGTTGAGGTCCCGCGAGTTGCGAATTCGATGGCCGCCATTGAATGCACCTTGCACACGAACCTTGATCTGGACACCGCGAATCTGGTGATCGGTGAGGTCAGGGCGATCTCGGTGCGCGACGAGGCGTTGGTCGGCGGGCGACCCGTGATGGACGTGCTCCGGCCCGTCTCGCGCCTGGGCAGGAACGAATGGGGACTTCCGCCGGAGGTGTTCCGGCTGGACCGTCCCGGACGGCCGCCGTCGGGGACTTCCTCGCGACATCGGCCCGGATGAGGGCGCCTGCCCGGGCCACCAGCCACGGGTCGTCGGTGTGCACGAGGTGGAAATGCGGGGTTCGACTCCGTCTCGGGGTGGTCAGCTCGGCCCCGGGGGTGCCTGACCTTCGAGGTCGGCGAGGTCGGCAGCCGTGCCGAGGGTGTCGACGAACGTGTCCAGATGATCCAGAAAGGCCTCGCGCTCCGCAGCCGGCAGAGCGGAGAGCGCGTGCTCGTGGTCGGCGAGCTGCCGCGCGAGGTCGGACCGCAGAAGGCTCCATCCGTCGGCACTGACTTGCACGAGGTACGCGGGGGAGTCCTCTGGGCGGAACCGGGTGATGACGCCCGCGTCGAGGGCGGCGTGCACCTGCCGGTTGACCGTCGACTGCTCCAGTCGCAGTTCCTCGGCGATGCGCCGCAGCGTGCGCGGCTCACCATCCCTCAGCAGCCACAGCAGTCGGCCCTCCGCCACCCGGATCTGCTGCCGCGCCTCGGCCGCCCGGCGCACGGCCGCCCAACGAGCGGTGATGCGCACGGACCTCCAGGCCGGGCCCTCGTCCGGGGTCAGCGACGTCACGGCGGCCTTTCGTTGGTTCCAACAACTCTGTGTATAGTACACAAGTCGATCTGTGTACATTACATACCCCATATGGGGGAAAGGACCTGGATGACCTCCCCTTCGCCGCTGGCCACCTCGCCGAGCCGCTTCTCTCCCGCTCTGGTCATCGCGACCCTCTGCCTGGGCAGCCTCAGCGGCGCTGTCATGCAGTCACTCGTCATCCCCATCCAGGGCCAGCTGCCACGACTGCTGGGGACCGATGCCGGCAGCGCATCCTGGGCGATCACCGCGACGCTGCTGGCGGCGGCCATCACGATGCCCGTCTCCGGGCGACTGGCCGACCTCTTCGGCAAGAAGCAGGTCCTCATCGTCTCGGCTGCTCTCCTGTTCGTCGGCTCCGTCGTCGCGGCCCTGACGAGCAGCCTGGTTCCCTTCCTCATCGGTCGGGTCCTGCAGGGCATGGCGATGGGTTACATCCCCGTGGCGATCAGCATGGTGCGTGAGATCGCCCCGAGGGAACGGCAAGCCGGAGCCGTCGCCGCGGTGAGCGCCACCATGGGCGTCGGCGGCGGACTGGGGCTGCCGCTGTCCGCGTGGATCGCCCAGGACTACTCCTGGCACGGCCTCTTCTGGTTCTCGGCCGGGCTGGCCGTGCTCGTCCTGATCACCACGGTCGTCGTCGTTCCCACCGTCCACGACGCCTACCCCGCGCACATCAACATTCCGGGCATCATCGGGCTCGCAGCAGGACTGTCAGCCGTCCTCATCGGGGTCAGCAAGGGTTCGCAGTGGGGCTGGGGCTCCGGCAGCACGCTGGGCAGCATCGCCGCCGGGGTGGTGGTCCTGCTCGTGTGGGGCGTCTACCAGCTCCACCACGACGACCCGATCGTCGACCTGCGTACGACCGTTCGGCGACCGGTTCTCTTCACCAACATCGCGGCCCTGCTCATCGGCTTCGGGATGATGGCCCAGGCGATCGTCCTCCCGCAGCTGCTCGAGATGCCCGAGGCCACTGGATACGGCCTCGGTCAGACCCTGCTGCAGACCGGACTGTGGATGGCCCCCGGCGGCCTGATGATGATGGTCTTCGCGCCGGTCTCGAGCCGCCTCATCAACGGCATCGGCGCCAAACCGACCCTCGCGATCGGCGCGGTCGTCACGGGGGCCGGCTACGTGGTCGCCACCGGCCTGATGCAGGCCCCGTGGCAGCTCATGGTCGCCAGCCTCGTCGCGAGTGCCGGTGTCGGGATCGGCTATGCCGCGATGCCGACCCTCATCCTCGACAACGTGCCGGCCCACGAGGCGGGCGCCAGCGTCGGCGTCAACGGCCTGATGCGCTCCGTCGGCACCACGGTCGCCGGGGCCGTCATGGCCGCGATCCTCACCAGCCGCACGATCTCGCTGGGCGGGCACATCATCCCCGACGAGACCGCCTTTCGGATCTGCTTCGTCGTGGGAGCCGGGGCGGCCTTCGCCGGCGCGCTCGTCTGCCTCTTCATCCCGGGGAAGAACGCGGAGCAGGTTGCCGAGCCCAGGAGGGGCATGGTCCTGGCTGACGCCTGATGGCCATGGCGCGGGCGAAGGGGGCGACTGCCGGCGTCGCGGAGAGGCCCACCGAGTGGCCCACGCACGGTGTGCACCCCAACCATGACGAAGGGGGCCGACCCGCAGCAGCGGATCGGCCCCCATTCGTCACGCGGGGTGGAGCTCACAGCTTGTCGTCGCCCTCCACCGGGAGGTCACCGTCGAGGTGGTCCGGCGTGAGGTCGGCGTGCTCCGCACCGTCGGTGGTGGACGGGACGGCCGAGTTGTCCGCCCAGTCACGCGCGTTGGTCCACGCGTCGGCTCCCTCGGGCTGGTCCTGCCCGGAGTCGCTCGCCTCGGCCGAGGTGTCCGGGGCGACCGGCTCGGCCGGGGCGGCATCCGCGGCCTCGGCGGCCGGGGCAACGCCCGTGGCAGCGAGACCGCCGGCGACGGAGGAGTCACGGCCGGTGCTCGGGGCCTTGTAGGGGTCGCCGGTGGGGACGGCCCACGGATCCTTCTTCGGCCCCTGCTTCTGCTTGGCCACGACAGCGGCGACGCCACCGGCGACGACCGCCAGGAGGAGCAGCTTGCGCTTGCGGCCCTTCTTCTTGGGCTTGGCGTTGCCCTTGGCGGCCTCGAGGGCGGCGGAGGGGTCCTGCTCGTCACGCAGGGCGGCGAGTACCTCCGGACCGCGCACGACGGCCTCGTCGGCAGCCTTGCGGCCGGCGGCGACACCGGCAGCGGCGAGGCTGCCCGCGGTACCGACGAACTTCTCGCGGGCGTCGGCGACGTCCCGGCCGAGGTCGTCCCTGGTCCGGGCGACCTCCTTGCTCACGTCGTCCTTGGCCTTGCGGGCCTTCTTCCCCTGCTTCTTCGCCTGCTTCTTGGCGTCCTTGGCGGCGGCCTTGCGACGCTTCTTGGCGTCCTTCTTCGCCTCCTCGGCCTGCTGGCGCAGCTCGGCGGCGCGAGCGGACGCCGTCTCGCGAGTGGTCGCGGCCTGCTCGGCGGCGGCGGCCCGAAGCTCCTGCGCGCGCTCGCTGCTGTGCTCGGTCTGCTCGGCGACCTTGTCGATGATCTCGTGGACCTTGACCGCAGCGGTCTCGGCGGTCTCGTGGGCGCGAACGCGCCCGTCCTCGACCTTGTCGTTCTTCTTGAACACCATTCCTCCTGCGCGATGGACTACACCCCCATCCTGCACTGGATCGTGGCGGAGCAAAACCGAGAGCACCACCAGGACCCGGATCGTCCACCTGTCGGAACCGCTGACTACGATGAGGGCATGAAGGCGATCCTGCACACGAACCACGGCGACATCTCCATCGAGCTGTTCCCCAACCAGGCCCCCAAGACGGTCGACAACTTCGCCGGTCTCGCTACCGGTGAGAAGGAGTACACCGACGACGCGGGCCGCTCCAACCCCACGAAGTTCTACGACGGCCTCGGCTTCCACCGGATCATCCCCGGCTTCATGATCCAGGGCGGTTGCCCGCTGGGTCAGGGCGTCGGCGGCCCCGGCTACGCCTTTGACGACGAGATCCACCCCGACCTGACCTTCAGCAAGCCGTACCTGCTGGCCATGGCCAACGCCGGCAAGCAGATGGGCAAGGGCACCAACGGATCCCAGTTCTTCGTCACGGTCGGTGAGACCCCGTGGCTGAATGGCAAGCACACGATCTTCGGCGAGGTCTCCGACGCCCCGAGCCGCGAGGTGGTCGACACGATCGCCGCCGTCCCGACCGGTGCGATGGACAAGCCGGCCGAGCCGGTCACCATCGACTCCGTCGAGATCATCCAGGACTGATCACGTGACCCAGCCGCCCCCCGGCTGGGGAGGAACCACCGGGCCGCACGACGGTGCCGGTGGTTCCGACGTTCCGGTCTGTCCCCGGCACCCCGACCGCGTCTCCTACATCCGCTGCCAACGATGCCGCCGACCGGCGTGCCCTCAGTGCCAGCGCAGCGCCGCCGTGGGTGTCCAGTGCGTGGACTGCGTCCGACAGCAGGCGAAGGGGGAGCGTCGCCCGGTCACCGTCCTGGGCGGGCGAGCCGGTGCCGACAAGCCGTACCTGACGATGACGATCATCGCGGTCTGCGTGCTGGTCTGGATCGGCGAGCAGCTCTCGCCGCGGGTCTTCCAGGAGGTCGCGTTCGCGCCGGCCCTCGGGCCGAGCCAGCCCTGGCGGCTGCTCACCTCGGCCTTCGCCCACAGTCCGAACCAGATCATGCACATCGGCTTCAACATGTTCGCGCTGTGGATCGTCGGCGGCTACCTCGAGCAGATGCTGGGGTGGGTGCGTTACCTCGCCGTCTATCTCGTGACCGCCCTCGCCGGGTCGGTGACGTGGTTGCTCTTCCAGCCCGTCGACCCCAGCGACCCCGGGGCCTACACCCCGATCGTGGGTGCCTCGGGCGCGGTCTTCGGGCTCTTCGCCGCGGTGATCGTGCTCAACCGTCACCTCGGCCGTGACAGCTCGGGGATGCTGGCCATCATCGGCATCAATGCCGTCCTCGGCTTCATCATCCCCAACGTGGCCTGGCAGGCGCACCTCGGTGGGCTGGTCGCCGGGGCGCTCGTCGCGCTGGCCCTGACGGTGGCACGCTCCCGGCGCAGCCCGGTCATCGCCTGGGCCGGGATCCTCGGCGTCCTCGCCGTGGTCGTCGCCCTCGCCGTGGGCAAGTACGCCCTCTCGCCGACCGGGCTGATGCCCCTCATCTGAGCGAGTTACACCCATGTAATTGTCCCCAAGTGGGGACAAGTCTGTGGACAACTCGAGTTGTCCACAGTTACCTGTGGGGAGTGCACGAGGGCCCGCACGTCCGACCAGGACGTGCGGGCCCTCGTGGTCCATCCAGAGCCGGGTGGCTACTTCCACCGGGTCGTCATGGCGAAGCCGGCCAGGATGAAGGCGAAGCCGATCCCGAGGTTCCACATCCCCCAGCTGGGGACGGGGTACTGCTGGCCGGTGATGTAGAACGTCACGACCCAGACCAGGCCGATGATCATCAGCGCGAGCATCACCGGGACGAACCACGGCGGGTTGCCGACGCGTTGCGCCTTGGCCTTGTGCCGCTGCTTGGCCTCCGCCGCCTGGGTTGCGGCCTCGGCGGTGGCGCGCTTGCTCGGGTCGCCGGAGCGGGAGAGCTGGCTGGCCTTGGCCTTCCCGGAGGTGGCTGCGGCCTTCTTCGGGGTGTCCTTCGCGTCATCGGCGGACTTCGCCACGGCGTGCTCCTTCAAGGTGTCAGGTTCGTGGCCTAGCGTAGAGGTCTCCACCGGTGCGATCGAGCGAAGGGGGTGGGACACGCGTGGGCGAGGACGAGACCCCTGCCGACGAGAAGGTGATCCGCTCCCGTGAGTCGGCGCCCGGGGCAGACCCGCCGCGCCCGCGGGCCGGGCGCATCCGCGCGTGGCTGACGCACCGGCCCACCCGATGGTCGGCGCTGGTGCCCGTCATCGCGGTGGGCGCCGGGTTGCTCTTCGCCACGTCCGGCGCCACCGCCCGTGGCACCGACCTGCGGGCCGAGAGTGCCGACCTGCCGGGCATCATCAGGGAAGGCACCCGCGAGAACGAGCGGGCCTCGAAGCGGGTGGAAGGGCTGCGCGCGGACATCGACCGGCTCACCCGCGAGGCGGCTCCCGGCAGCAAGCGGCTGCGGGAGCTCGACAAGGAGGCCACGGCCGTGGCCGACGACGCCGGCCTGACGCCGGCCACCGGTGAAGCGGTCACCGTTTCCCTCGACGACGCCCACCTCGATGCCGACCAGATCCCCAAGGGCTTCACCGTCAACGACGTGATCGTCCACCAGCAGGACGTGCAGGGAGTCGTCAACGCGTTGTGGCGAGGCGGCGCCGAGGCGATGCAGATCATGGACCAGCGAGTGATCTCCACCAGTGCGGTGCGCTGCGTCGGCAACACCCTGATCCTGCAGGGACGTGTCTACTCCCCACCCTTCACGATCACCGCGATCGGCGACCCGGACGAGTTGCAGGAGGCACTCGCGAGGGACCCGGCCGTCGAGATCTACCGGCAGTACGTCGACGCGGTCGGTCTGGGCTATGAGGTGAGCGTGGATGAGGAGCAGGAGTTGCCGGCGTTCTCGGGGCGAAGCCGTCTGGAGTACGCCCGGGCGGTGTCCGACGACGGGTGAGGTCCATACTGGTCGGGTGAGCCAGATCCTCGTCGTCGACAACTACGACAGCTTCGTCTTCACCATCGTCGGATACCTGCAGCAGCTCGGTGCCGAGACGACGGTGGTGCGCAACGACGCGATCTCCCCCGCTGACGGCGCGGACTTCGACGGGGTGCTCGTCTCCCCGGGACCCGGCATCCCCGAGGAGGCCGGCGTCTCGACGGCGATGATCGAGGCGTGCGCGGAGCGCGCCCAGCCGATGCTGGGGGTGTGCCTGGGCCACCAGGCCCTCGGCATCGTCCTCGGAGCGAGGGTCGGGCGCGCGCCCGAACTCCTCCACGGCAAGACCAGCCGCGTCCTGCACGACGAGGACGGCGTACTCGCCGGGCTGCCCTCCCCCTTCACCGCGACGCGCTACCACTCGTTGACCGTCGACCCCGCGAGCGTGCCGGACGAGCTCGTGCCGAACGGGCACACCGAGTCCGGCGTCATCATGGCTGCCCGGCACCGAAGCCTGCCCCTGCACGGGGTCCAGTTCCACCCCGAGTCGGTCCTCACCGAGGGTGGCCACCGCATCCTCGCCAACTGGCTGGCGATCACCGGCGCCTCCGGTGCGGTCGCCCGCAGCGACGGCATGTCCCCCCTGGTCCGCGATGCCGAGGGCGTCGCCCGCGTCGTCGCGCAGGGCTGATCGCGGGGACGGCACCCCGGACGCGGTCAGCCCCTGGCAGGAGCGGTGGCCGACCACCGCAGCACCGTGGCCGCCTACGGGCTCCCCGGCGAGCGGGTGCTACGCGGCGAGGAGCCGGTATCGGGCCCCGTCGGCGAGGGTGAGGTGTCGCTCGGGTCCGGCGACTGCGACTGCGACTCCGAGTCCGTCGACGTCGGCTCGGACTCCTCGGACGTGGACTCCGAGTCGGACGGCTCACTGGTCTCGCTGGTGCTGCTGGGTGACTCCGTGACGGTCGAGGCGGCCTTCTCCGCGATGACGAAGGTGACCTCCGTGCCCTGCTCGACGCTGCCCGCTGCGGGGTTCTGCGCGAGGATCGTGCCGACCGGTGCCGAGGACTCCTCGGTCTGCTCCTTGACCTCGAGGTTGAGGTCGTAGAGCTCGGAGCGCACGTCGGAGACGTCCTGACCGACGTAGTCCTTCAGCTCGACCTGACCGCTGGCGACGACGAGGTCGACCGACGCGCCCTTCGACACCGTCTCGGACACCGACGGAGAGACGGAGATGACCTTGTCCGGCCCCTGCTCGGCGGAGTCCTCCTCGGTGACGTCGCCGACCTCCAGACCGACGTCCTCGAGGGCGCCGGTGGCCTCGGACCTGGTCATCCCCACGACATTGGGCACGCTGACGTCTGCAGGACCGGCGGAGACGATGAGGGTGACCTCGTCGCCCTCGCGCGCCGTCGATCCCTCTCGCGGGTTCTGGTCGGTGACCTGACCGACGGTCTTGTCGCTGGGCTCGGCGCGTGAGTCGACCTCGAGTCCCAGGTCGGTCAGCGTGGCGGTGGCCGACTCCTCGCTGGTGCCGACGACCTTGGGCACGGTGACCTCCGGCGGGCCCTGGGCGGCGGACCAGGCGAACCAGCCGAGGAGGGCGAGCGGGATCAGCAGCAGTGCTGCGAAGAGCCAACCGAGCCGTGAGTTGCGCCGTCGCTCGGTCGTGGCGGGGATCGACGCGGTGTCGGGGTCGCTGCGGGGGCCCGTCGCCGACTCGGCGCGCGGGGCGGCAGCGACCGTCGGCAGGCTGGTGGTCGCGGCCTCGAGCCGGGAGGTGGCCACCGGGCTGATCGGTCGTCCGTGGGCGAAGGCCGCCAGGTCCTGGGCCATCGCCCGGGCATCGGGGTAGCGATCGTCCCGGTCCTTGGTCAGCGAGTGGACGACGACGGCGTCCAGCTCGGAGGGGACATCGGAGTTGACCGACGACGGGAAGGGGATGTCGGCGTTGACGTGCTGGTACGTCAGGGAGATGGGCTCGCCCGTATAGGGGGTACGCCCGGTGAGCAGCTCGAAGAGCAGGCAACCCGTGGAGTAGACGTCGCTGCGCTTGTCGACCGTCTCACCGCGTGCCTGCTCCGGCGAGATGTACTGCGCGGTGCCGATGACGGCCTGGGTCTGGGTCATCGTGGCCTGGGTGTCGGCGATGGCGCGGGCGATGCCGAAGTCCATTACCTTCACGTCGCCGGCATGCGTGACCATCACGTTGCCGGGCTTGATGTCCCGGTGCACGATCCCCATGTCGTGGCTGTAGTCGAGCGCCTCGAGGACGTGCTGGACGATGCGGGAGGCCTCGTACGGGTCGAGCGTGCCCGTCTCGGAGTCGTTGAGCAGCTCCCGCAGGGTGAGCCCGTCGACGTACTCCATCACGATGTACGGGATGTCGAGCGCCGCGCCACCCGACTCGCGGACGTGCTCCTCGCCGGAGTCGTAGACGGCCACGATCGAGGGATGGTTCAGGCCTGCCACGGACTGCGCCTCACGCCGGAAGCGCGCGAGGAAATCCGCGTCCCGGGCGTGGTCGGTGCGCAGGATCTTGATCGCGACGGGGCGGCCCAGACGGGCGTCGTGGCCGAGGTGGACCTCGGCCATGCCGCCTCGACCGATGAGCTCCCCGACCTCATAGCGTCCGCCGAGCAGGCGAGGTGACGTGCTCATGGTGCCTCCCGTGACGTGCAGATGGCCGGCGTGGTGGTCGTCGTGGTGCTCACTCGAGGGCCGCCTTCATCACCGCGCTGCTGATCGGTCCTGCCACGGACCCTCCGTAGGCCTCGCTGCCGGCGCGACCGCCGTCCTCGACGACGACCGCGACGGCGACCTCGGGGTTGTCCGCCGGCGCGAAACCGGTGAACCACGCGTGCGGTGCGGCGTCCGGGGCGTGCTCCGCGGTGCCCGTCTTGCCCGCGACGCTGACGCCGGGCACCGCCGCGGGGGTGCCTGTGCCGTTGGTGACGACGAGCTCCATCATGTCGGTGAGCTGGTCGGAGGTCTCGGCGTCCATGGCCTCGGAGAGCTTCTCCGGCTTCGTCTCCTCGATCGTGGACAGGTCGGAGCCGAGGACCGACCCGATCATGTAGGGCCGCATCACGTCCCCGTCGTTGGCCACGGCCGCGCTGACCATGGCGACCTGCAGCGGGGTGACCCGCACGTCGTACTGTCCGATGCCCACCTGCGCCTCCTGGGGCGGGCTGAGCTTCGTCGGGACGCTCGAGGGAGCGACGTCCATCGGGACCTGGAGGTCGTCACCGAAGCCGAACTTGCTCGCCTGATTGCGGATCTTCTTCCCGCCGAGCTCCATGCCGAGCCAGCCGAAGGCGGTGTTGCACGAGTTCTGCACCGCGATCTCGAGGCTGACCTCGTCGTTGGGGCCGCAGGGCTGGCCGCCGTGGTTGGGCAGGCCGACATCCGTCTGTGGCAGGTCGAGATTCGCCGGGCCGGGGAGCATCGAGTCCGGGTCCCACTCGCCGTCCTCGAGGGCCGCGGCGGCGGTGACGATCTTGAAGACCGATCCCGGGGGATAGAGGTTGCCGCCGATGGCCCGGTTGACCAGCGGGCGGGCGGGGTCGGAGTTGAGCCGCTCCCAGGTCTCCTTCTCGACGTTCGGGTCGTGGCTGACCAGCCCGGTGGGGTCGTAGTCGGGGTGCGAGACCATGGCGAGGATCGCCCCGGTACGCGGGTCCAGCGCGACGACCGCACCCCGCTGGTCCCCGAGCGCCTGCTCGGCGGCCTGCTGCACCTTGGGGCGCACCGTCAGCTCGAGGCTGGCGCCCTTGGGCGTACGGCCGGCGATGGTGCCGGTGATGCGGTCGTAGAAGAGCTTGTCGTCCCGCCCCGAGAGCAGCCCGTCGGCCGCACCCTCGACACCACCGCCCGGGCCGTAGGTGAAGGAGTAGTAGCCCGTGACGTGGCTGTAGAGCTCGGGATGGGTGTAGACGCGCTGCCACTGCAGGTCGTCCGAGGAGGGCTCGGATGTCGCGATCGGCTGCCCACTCAGGAGGATCTGCCCGCGCTCGCGGGCGTAGTTCTCCAACTGGGTGCGGCGGTTGCCGTCCGCGTTGTTGATGTCCTGGGCACCGAGCACCTGGATCCAGGTGCTCGAGGCGAGGATCGCGGCGAACATCAGCGTCACGAGCATCGACAGACGTCGGATCGGTTGGTTCATCGCGTTTTCACCACCTGGGTGGGTGCGTCCATCGACGCCGGGTCGAATTCCGGCTCGGGACGGCGCGCGTGGTCACTGATGCGCAGCAGGATCGCGATCAGTGTCCAGTTGGTCAGCAGCGATGACCCGCCGTAGGCGACGAAGGGCAGGGTCAGGCCGGTCAGGGGGATGACCCGGGTGACGCCGCCGATGACGACGAAGATCTGGATCGCCAGGACGAAGGTCAGGCCGGTGGCGAGCAACTTGCCGAAGCCGTCGCGCAGGCCGATGGCCGAACGCAGTCCCCGCTCGATGAGCAGGGCGTAGAGCATGATGATCGCGAAGACGCCGATCAGGCCGAGCTCCTCGGCGAGGCTGGTGAAGATGAAGTCCGACTCCGGCAGTGGCGTCATCCAGGGGCGGCCGCGCCCGAGCCCGGTGCCGGAGATCCCGCCGGCGGCCATGCCCATGATCCCGGTGGCCAGTTGGCCGCACTGGTCGGCGCCCTCCTGGGAGAAGGTGTCGGTCCAGCACAGGATGCGCGTCTGGATGTGGCTGGCGAACTGGTAGGCGACGACGGCGCCGATCGCGGCGAAGGCGAGACCGAGGACGATCCAGGAGATTCGCTCCGTGGCGACGTAGAGCATGGCCACGAAGAGACCGAAGAGCAGCAGCGTCGTGCCGAAGTCGTTCTCGAGCACGAGGACGAGCGCAGCGGCGACGCAGGCGATGAGCAGCGGACCGAGGTCACGGGCGCGGGGGAAGCTGATCCCCATGAACTTGCGGCCCGCCAGGGCGAGCATGTCGCGGGTCTGCACGAGGTACCCGGCGAAGAAGATCGCCAGCAGGATCTTCGCGACCTCCGCGGGCTGGAAGGTGAAGGACCCCAGCTTGATCCAGATGCGGGCGCCGTAGACGGTGTGCCCGAGCGGGGTCAGCGGCATCGCGATGAAGATGAGCGCGAGCAGTCCCGAGGTGTAGGTCAGCCCGCGCAGCGTCCGGTGGTCGCGCAGGGTGACGAGCACGAGGAGGGCGATCGCGACGCCCAAGCCGGTCCACAGAATCTGTCGTGAGGCCAGGCCGGAGGTGAAGTCATTGCCCGCCGCGAGATCGAGGCGGTGGATCATCACCAGGCCGATGCCATTGAGCAGCGTGACGATGGGCAGGATGATCGGGTCGGCGAAACTGGCCCGCCAGCGCAGCACGAGGTGCACGCCGAGCGCGATGAGGCCGAGGACACCGGCGTGCCCGAGCAGGTCCGGGGGGATCTCGCCGTCCTGGGCCACGGTGACGTTCGCGTAGGCGACGACGACGACGCCGAGCGCCAGCGCGGTGAGCAGCAGCTCGATGTTGCGCCCGCGCGCCGGGGTGATGGTCGTGATCGCTCGACTCATCTGCCGCACGCCTCCCCGGAGGCACGCAGGTCGCTGCACTTCTGTGCGGCGACGCGCAGGCTGTCGACCCGCTGCTCGGCCTCGCTGCGCGAGCTGACGGAGATCGTCTCCTCCACCTCGCTGCGGTAGAAGGAGGGCAGCTCGTGCAGCTCGATGTCGGTCTGCTCGACGACGGTGTGCAGGGAGACCGGACCGAGGTCCTGGGCCACGCCGCGGTAGAGCGTGACGTTGTCGTCCTGGACGCCGACGAAGTACTGCGTCTGGGTCCAGGCGTACCCCCCGTAGGCGATGGCGCCGAGGAGGAGTACCGCGATGCCTGCCCCGAGGATGCGACGCAACCACCGACGACCGGAGCCGCGCTCCTCGTCCAGCTCCACCCCTTCGTCCTCGTCCTTGCTGGTAAGGGCGGCGGCCCGCGATGCCGGCGAGTCCTGGGTGCGCTTGCCGGGCCGGCGCAGAGCGGCCGAGCCCACCACCTGCGGCTGCGTCGAGGGCGCGCTGATGGCGTCGACGACGTCCGCCACGATGACGGTGACGTTGTCGGGAGCGCCGGCGCGCAGGGCGAGGGAGACGAGGTCGTCCGCGGCCTGGCCCGGACGGGTGCCTTCGGTGAGGATCTCCTCGATGGTGTCCAGGGCGACGAAGCCGGACAGTCCGTCGGAGCAGAGCAGGTACCGGTCGCCGCGCCGGGCCTCGCGGGCGCCCAGGTCGGGCTCGTCATCCTCGGAGCCGGTGAGCACGCGGGTGACGACGGATCGCTGGGGGTGGGTGCTGGCCTCCTCCTCGGTGATCCGTCCCTCGTCGATGAGGGTCTGGACGAAGGAGTGGTCCTTGGTCACCTGCGACAGCTGACCCTCGCGCAGCAGGTAGGCACGGGAGTCGCCGATGTGGGCGAGGATCAGCTTGTTGCGGGCGCGCATCAGCGCCGTGACCGTCGTGCCCATGCCCTCGAGCTCGGCGTGGTCGGCGTAGGTGCGCGCGATCTCCTCGTTGGCGGCGGTGATCGCCTTGCCCAGCTGCAGGGAGGCCTCGGCCGCCGTGAGGGAGTCGTGGTCCATCTCGACGAGCTCGGTGATGACGGTCGCGGAGGCGAGGTCGCCGCCGGCGTGCCCGCCCATGCCGTCGGCGACGGCGAGCAGGTGCGGACCGGCGTACCCGGAGTCCTGATTGTCCTTGCGGACGAGCCCGACGTCCGAGCGAGCGGCGTAGTGGAAGGTCAGCGCCACGTCAGCTCCTCAGCTCGATGACGGTGCGCCCGATGCGGATCGCGGTCCCGGTCTCGACGGGGACGGGGTCACCGACCCGGTACTGCCCCAGGAAGGTGCCGTTGGTCGAGCCGAGGTCCTCGACGTACCAGCCGTCCTCGGCCCGGATGATGCGCGCGTGCCGCCCGGAGGCGAACTCGTCGTCGAGCACGAGCGAGCACTCGGGGTTGCGGCCGATGAGCACCCCGGAGTCGCGCAGCGGCAGCGACGTGCCGGTCAACGGACCCGTGGTGAGCACCAGGTGGGTCGGCACCCGTGGGTTGCGTGGTGGACGGGGCCCGGCCGATGCCCCTGCCGGGCCGCGCGTTCCCTTCGGCTTCTTCTTCGCCGGCGCCGGGCGGCGGTTGACCACCCGGGTGCCGAAGAGGTCGGTGCGCAGGACCGAGGCGACCGACAGCACGAACACCCACAGGAGCACGAGCAGGCCGAGACGCAGGACGGTTACCGTCAACTCGCTCACGTCGCTGCTCCGTTCGGGTGGGGACCGTCAGCGACGGCCGGCATGGAAGGTGGCGTGGGTACGACCGGCGGTGACCCGGTCACCCTCGGTCAGTCGGACGGCATCGGTTGCTTCACCGTTGACAAAGGTCCCGTTGGTCGAGCCGAGGTCACGCAGGTGGGTGACGAATCGGGGGCCGTCCTGGGTGACGCGGACCTCGCAGTGTCGCCGCGAGATACCGGGGTCGTCGAGGACGACATCGGCACTCTCGTCGCGACCGAGCACGGTCATGGCGCTGATCAGCGGGTAGCGCTCGCCGGCGATCTCCAGCCACGGGCGCTCGTCGACGGACACGGGTGAGGGAGCCGAGCGCGGTGGGACCGCGCGCTGGACGGAGGTCGGTGCGTCGTCGTCCGCCGGCCGGGGGCGCGGCGGCGGTGGGGACGAAGGGGGATCCTCCCCGGCGGGTGCGGACGCCCGCGGCGCCGCGGGTCGCTCCTCGAGCTCCCAGCCGCCGGAGTACTCGTCGTAGCCGTCGTCGTCCACCTCGGGTGTGGTGTGGGCATCCACGTCGGCACGCTCGACCCGTTGACGAGCGGTGGCAGGACGCACGCGGAAGACACCGGTCTCCAGCTCCTCGTCCCGGTCGAAGAGGACCTGCAGGGGCCCGCCGGGCTGGTACCGCTGGGACTCGGCGTGCTCCTGGGCCGCAGCGATGAGCTCGTCCTCGAGCTCCTCGTCGAACTCGGTCAGTCGCTCGTAGTCGTCGGGTGCGAGCTCGACCGTGAAGAGGTTGGGGACGACGGTGCGCCCGCGGCCCAGGATCGTCGCGCGGTCGTCCATGGCCCGCCGCAGCGCGGAGGCGAGCTCGAGAGGCTGGACCTGGGCCCGGAAGGCGCGGGCGAAGACACCGTTGACGGTGCGTTCCAGCTTGCGCTCCATGCGTTCGAACAGACTCACGCGCGGGCTCCTCCCTTCGCTGTGTCGCTCCGGCGTCATCCCGCACCGGATGGCACAGGTGCGACGATCCTAACCGCGGAGCCTGTCCGAGCGCTGGACCCGGTCGGTGTGGGGGGAGATCGAACCGGACGCCCGATCCCATTTTGGGAATCGGGTCGATCATGGGGCATGATGGGACGGCTCACGCGCCCGATGACGGGCGGGTGGCACTCACGCGAGAGTGGCGGAATGGCAGACGCGCTGGCTTCAGGTGCCAGTGTCCGAAAGGGCGTGGGGGTTCAAGTCCCCCCTCTCGCACCAACCATGAGTCATCGACGAAACCCTCGTCCTGGAGCAACCAGGGCGAGGGTTTCGTCATGTCGAGGGTCGTGGCTCAGTCGGGCACGACGTTCATCTCGTCCGGGTCCGGACCCCGACGTCCCTGCTCGCCCTTGTCCAGGTTGCTGACCGCGCTCATCTGCTCGTCGCTCAGCTCGAAGTCGAAGATCGCGAAGTTCTGCTGGATGCGACCCGGGGTCACCGACTTGGGGAAGATGATGTCGCCCCGCTGCAACTGCCAGCGCAGCACGACCTGGGCGGGCGTGCGCTCGACGTCGCCGGCGATGCCGACCAGCACCGGGTCGTCCAGGACGGCGCCCTGCGCGATCGGGGACCACGACTCGACCTGCGCCCCGTGCCGCCGGGTGGCCTCGCGGGCGGCGTCATTGGTGAAGTAGGGGTGCACCTCGATCTGGTTGACCGCCGGGACCTCGCCGGTCTCGGAGACGATTCGGTCCAGGTGGTGCGGCTGGAAGTTCGAGACCCCCACCGAGGTGGCCAGCCCGGCCTCGCGCAGCTCCAGCAGGGCACGCCACGTGGAGACGTAGTCCCCGTCGTGCACCTGAGGCATCGGCCAGTGGATGAGGAAGAGGTCGACGTGGTCCAGCCCGAGCAGCTCCAGCGACTCGTGCAGGGAGCGCTCGGCGTCCTCGGGCAGGTGGTTGTTGTTGTTCAGCTTGGTGGTGATGTAGAGGTCCTGGCGGGCCAGCCCGGACTCGGCGATCGCCTCGCCCACGCCCTTCTCGTTGCCGTACATCTGGGCGGTGTCGATGTGCCGGTAACCGGCTTCGAAGGCCGTCAGCACCGCCTGCTTGGTCTCCTCGGGCGGGATCTGGAAGACCCCGAAGCCGAGCTGCGGGATGGTCGTTGCGTCGTTGAGCCTCAGCGTCGGAACAGTCATTGCAAGGTCAGCGTCGAGGACCGCCGACGCTATTCCACGGCCGATCGGTGCCACCACGTCGACGCGGCGGCCCGCATCGGATGATCTGATGACGCGAGAGTAATAAACACGGCCAATTTGGTGTTTAAAGATGGTCGCGGCAAGACTGGCCACCCGACGCCGGTACGGCTGCTCCACAGGGGAGGCGGCCGGGCGAAGGGAGGCGGAGACGCGTGCGTGGCGTGTCCCGACAGGAGGTACTGGTGCTGTCCGAGACCACTGCTGCAACCGTACGCGCGACCCTGCCGGTCATCGGGGCGAAGATCGGCGAGATCACCCCGATCTTCTACCGGCGGATGTTCGCCGCCCACCCGGATCTCGAGCGTGATCTGTTCAACCGTGGCAACCAGGCCCAGGGCGACCAGCAGCGCGCGCTCGCCGGGGCCATCGCGGCCTACGCGACCCTCCTGGTCAGCGAGGAGGGGCCGGACGTGGACACCCTCCTGGCCCGGATCGCGCACAAGCACGCCTCGCTCGGGATCGCCCCGGACCAGTACCCGATCGTGCACCGGCACCTCTTCGAGGCGATCGGCGAGGTCCTCGGCGATGCCGCCACCCCGGAGGTCGTCGCGGCGTGGGACGAGGTCTACTGGGACATGGCGCACGCCCTCATCCGGATCGAGAAGGGGCTGTACTCCGGCTTCGGTGTCTCGCCGGAGGAGGTCTGGCAGGACCTCGTCGTCGTCGAGCGGCGCCAGGAGTCGCCGGACACCGTCTCCTTCCGGGTCGGCCGGCGCGATGGTGGTCAGCTGCCGCAGGCCCGTCCGGGACAGTACGTCTCCGTGCAGGTCACCCTGCCCGACGGAGCGCGGCAGATCCGCCAGTACAGCCTGACCCGCGCCCCCCGGCGCACGACGTGGGGCCTGACGGTCAAGGCCGTCCCGGAGACCGGGGGGAGCGGTGTGACGGCACCCGCCGGAGAGGTGTCGAACTTCCTGCACGACAACCTCTTCGAGGGGGACCCGATCCGCTGCTCCCTCCCCTTCGGCGACCTCGTCCTCGAGGACCGCCCGGACCCCGTGCTGCTCGTCTCCGCCGGTATCGGGTGCACCCCGATCATCGGCATGCTGCACTACCTCGTGCGTACCGAGAGTGACCGGCCCGTCACGGTCCTGCACGCCGACCGTTCACCGGCCCGGCACCCGCACCGGCAGGAGCTGGCGGAGCTCGTCGACCAGCTCGAGGACGCGCGGCTGCACCACTGGTACGAGGACCTGGGGGTGCGACCGGCGACCGAGACCATCCGGCGCGGTCTGATCGATCTCGACTCCACCCAGATCGACTCCGATGCGCAGGTCTACCTCTGCGGGCCGTTGCCCTTCATGGAGGCCGTACGCGAGGGGCTGGCCGAGCGCGGCGTGCCCGAGTCGCACGTGCACTACGAGGTCTTCGGGCCGGACACCTGGGTGCCCCACACCTCGCCGGAGATGGCGAACGCCTGAAGTCGGGCGCTGGGCCGGCCCGGTCACCGTCGGTGCCGGCCGGGCCCGCGCCCCCTTCGCCACTGGCTGACCGCATCGGTGCCCCACAGCGCCCAGGCGATCAGCACCGGCTGGAAGAACAGCCGGATCACCCGTCCACGGTCGGTGTCGAGGCCGAAGGCGTCCCGGTGCTCGGTCAGCTGCGCGATGTTGCCCGGGAGGACTGCCACGAAGAGGGCCGCGGCGGCCAGCCCCACGACAGCCCGGTACGGCTGTCGCCACGTCGCCAGGAGCGCCACGCCCAGGGCGACCTCCACGACCCCGGAGAGCACGACGACGGTGTCCACGTCCAAGGGCACCCATGGCGGCACCTGCGCCCGGAACTCCACCCGGGCGAAGGTCAGGTGGCCGGTGCCGGTGAAGACCAGCGCGGCACCGAGCACGGTCTGGGCGAGCGATCTCAGGGAGGTCTTCATCTGCTGACCGTACGCGGATGCGGCAGGGCCGGACCGCTCTGCTGGCCCGCTCGGAAGAACGAGACGAGGAGTCGGATGAACTCAGCTGTCGAGACGGCCGGACCCAGCACGCTGATGGCCGGAAGCTCTTCCCGGCTGTGCGTCAGAGTGCGACGCCCACTGCGGTGAGGAGTTCGCGCAGGGCAGCCCCGAAGTCCCGCTGCTGACCGATCTCGTTGCCGGCGAAGGACTGGATCCCCCCGCGGTACGTCCCGTCGTTCTTGCCGGCTGTGCCCACGTAGAGCGCACGTCCGGCCATGAGTGATTGTGTCGTCGGGTTCGCCTCGATGGCCGGCCGGGAGGCCTGCAGCTGCTCCACCTGCTCTGGACTGAAGGGCGCACCCTTCGCGCTGCCGACACCGGCCACGATGTGCTTGCCGCCGTTCACCTCGAGGGTCACGTGACCGATCGTGGTGTTCGCCTTCCCCTTGATCTGCCCGGCCTGGGCGTCGAAGAACGCTCCGCCCGGTCCGGTGAGCCACACGCGTCCCGGGAGGACGCCGAGGATGGTCGGCTCGGACTTGGTGGTCATCAGCCGCGGGAAGCGGTAGACGCCCATGAGGATCGGTGGGGATGACTCAGACTGCATGGGTTCAACCTAGGGGTGTGAGGCAGGGTTGTGCCATGAACTCCACCACGATCAGCCACGACCTCGACGACGGCGTCCTCACGGTCACCCTCGACCGGCCGGAAGCGCTCAACTCCTTCACGCCTGCGATGGCCGACGAGCTCGAGCAGACCTTCCGGGAGGTCAACGACGACGATTCGGTGCGCGCGATCATCGTCACCGGCGCCGGGAAGGCGTTCTGCGCCGGCATGGACCTCACTGCGGAGGGCAACGTCTTCGGTCTCGAGGAGTCCCAGGACCCGGGACTTGCGGAGATGGACGACCTCGAGGACCCGGCACTCCACGGCATCCGCGACACCGGCGGGCGCGTCACGCTGGCCATCCACGACTGCCGCAAGCCGGTCATCGCCGCGATCAACGGCGCCGCCGTCGGGATTGGCGCCACGATGACCCTGGCGATGGACGCTCGCCTGGTCTCGACGAAGGCCCGCGTCGGGTTCGTCTTCGGGCGGCTCGGCATCGTCCCCGAGGCGGCCTCGTCGTGGTTCCTGCCGCGGATCGTCGGTCTGCCCACGGCGCTGGATCTCATCCTGTCCGCCGAGATCCTCGACCCGGACGCAGCCGTCGCTGCCGGGGTGGCCACGGGGCCGCACGAGAGCGACGACCTGCTCGACGCGGCCCGGGAGCTCGCAGACCGCTGGACGAAGGGGAGGTCCCCCGTCGCGGTCGCGCTCGCCCGACAGATGCTGCGTCGCAACGCCGCCGAGGACCACCCGATCGAGGCGCACCGGATCGACTCGCTCGCGATGTTCCACACGAGCATCGGGGACGGCAAGGAGGGCGTGGCGGCCTTCCTGGACAAGCGTGACCCGCAGTTCACCGGGCGCGCCTCGCAGATGCCCGCCTTCTACGACGAGTGGATCGCCCGGGGCGAGAGCTGACCGGCGGCCCCACCGTCCTGTGGTGGCCGAGAGGTGCCCGCTCCGTTGGGGCCGAGTAAGCCGGTCACCCGGCCGGGCTCGATCTCCAGGGAGGTCGTCGTCAGGTGTCAGCGGGCCGGCTGCCCCTCGATGCCCACGAGCCAGGCACCGTCCGAGGGGGCACGGGTAACTTTCATCCTCTGAAACTGGTTGGCTTCCTCCTGGCCGTACGCGGTGACCATCGCGTAGCCGTCCGGGGCGACGACCGCGCCGGGGGAGAGTTTCCTTGACTCGGACATCAGCTCGTCACCGCTCGGCAGGTCGAAGATCCGGATGGATGTGTCCAGGTCGTCGTTGTCCTCGGTCCGGAACATCACGAGCAGGCGACCGCGGGGGTCGTTCGTCGAGATCCGGAAGTCGGCCGGGACGTCCACACCGCCGATCTCCTCGTCGGACAGGGCTTCGGTGATCGTCACGGACGCGCCGTCTCTGGCCAGCAGGTACCGGTCGTGGACCACGCTGCCCCCGTCGGGGACGAGCTGGTCTGGACCCACTGCGGGTGCGTGGACCTCGACGAAGCGTCCACCCCCGGAGTCGAAGAGGTGCACCGAGTCCCCACAGGTCAGCGCGAGGGTGCCCTCGGTCGCAAGGACCTCGCTGCCGCCCGGGTTCATGGTCGCTGCGTCGGCGCACTCGGTGCGGGCGACTCGGTCGCCGGTGCCCAGGTCCGTCACCACGGCCGTCTGCCCCGTCTGGCGCATGATGCGGTCGTCCTGGAGGGTGATCGACCCGTACGGGGCGTCCTGCCAAGCGGTGACCTCCGTGCCGTCGTCGATCGAGAGCACTCTCGCCGCGGTCTCCCCGGAGCGGATGATGACGTGGGACTGCTCGCCCAGGGTCTGAGGTACGGGACGCAGTCCTTCACTGGCGCAACCCCCTTCGACCTGGTGGGACCACGTCTGCCCGCCGTCGTCGAGGCGGAAGCCGGCCACCACCGCCACGGCGTCCGCGTCGGGGCAGGCCCGCAGGACGACGGTCGTGTCGGAGGTGGCGACGAGCTGCACGTCGATGGAGTTGAGGTCGGACCCGAGGGCGCCATCGGGGATCTCGGCGAGGGTCTCCCCCTCGCGGGATCGGACCACCAGGGGTAGGCCACCGTCCAGGTAGCGGCCGTCCTCGAGGATCCGGTCGGCATCGGCGAAGGAGCCCGTGTCGTGCGCTTCGCCCGTCGAGGCATGGCGCAGGACCTTGGCGGTGTCCTCCCCGGAGTCGACGTACCATCCGTCGGGCCCGAGGGTGGCACTCATCGTCTTGGCCGACCACAGGACGCGACCCTCGACGCCGTAGCGGGAGAGATTGGTGCTCTGGACGTAGATCGCTGCGATGACACCGATGACGGCCACGATGCCGACGACTCCGGCCACGTTCTTCCAGCGGCTGCCGCCCGAGCTCGTGCTCGCCTCGTCCACCGTCATCAGATGAACTCGAAGGGGTCGAACTCGTCGATCTCGATGACCCGGACGCGCGGCAGACGGCTCTTGAAGGCCGCGATGTCGTACTCCAGGTCGAAGAACTCCATGCCCGGAACGTCCCGCAGACCATTGGCCATGAACTCGCCGAAGCCGACGATGCCCAGCCGACGCCCCTCGTCCTGAGCGAGGTCCTGCATCTGCGGGGTGAAGTCGTTGTCGTGACTGACGAGCATGACGTCCGCGTCTCGCTCGAGGAGAGCCTCGGCGGTGCGCTGGATGGCGATGTCGACGACCTTGCCCTCGCCCCGCAGCGGCACCGGGCGGTAACCCATGGCCAGCAGCGCCTGGACGAAGGAGGCGGGCAGGTCACCGGCGACGGCGAGGAAGAACAGTCCCTTGACCGGCTGGTCCCATGCGGCCTCGGTGTACTCCAGGAGCTTGTTCCAGCGGGGGCGCTCCTCCGGCTGGGGGCGGCGGCCCAGGACGGAGACCCCGAGCGTGGCATCGATGTTCTCGCCGTCGACGAGGAGGTAGGTGCTGCGATCGGCCATGGCCCGACTCTATAGCGCCGGGCGGA
This sequence comes from Janibacter cremeus, assembly GCF_013409205.1. Classification (NCBI taxonomy): domain Bacteria; kingdom Bacillati; phylum Actinomycetota; class Actinomycetes; order Micrococcales; family Intrasporangiaceae; genus Janibacter; species Janibacter cremeus. The sequence continues at coordinate 1,683,478 of NZ_JACCAE010000001.1, read as the reverse complement.
CCTCAGAAGTCGCCGGCAGTCTCCAGGGGGAGGTGCGCGACCCGCCCCAGGTGGACGCGTCGGACCAGCCGGATCGTCGGGCGGGCGACGAAGAGCACCGAGCCGATCGTGAAGAGCCACGTGGCGGCGTAGAGCGTCGACTCGGAGAAGAAGAGGATGCTGCCGACGAGGAAGAGCACCCCCGCGAGGAAGTCGTTGGTGATCGAGATCGTCTCGTAGACGCCGCGGATGCGCAGCTCCTCGTGTCCGATCGTCAGCGTCACGTTCCGGGGGGCTTCTCGAGTCATACCCCCATGATGCGCCGTTCGGGGCGCGGTGCGGGGGCCACTACGCTGGGTGGCGACGTCGACGAAAGGGGAGACCCATCATGTGCCAACCCGCCCGGTGCGCGAACTGCGGCAAGACCACTTGGACCGGCTGCGGCGAGCACGTCGCCGACGTGAAGGCGCAGGTGCGTGCCGAGGACTGGTGCACCTGCGCGCAGCCCGTGGCCAGCTGACGAAGGGCGTCAGTCCCGGCGGTCCTGCAGCGTCACCCTGACGGTGGGAACGCTGGAGTCGGCCCCGGCGATGGTCCACAACCGAGACAGGGTGGGCTGCAGCAGACGGTGGCCGAGCTGTTCGACGAGGACGGTGACCGCCTGCTCCTCGACGGGGGTCCGGCTGCGGGCGATCCCGTGCTCGCGCAGCGTGCGGGTCCGGGTGACCGTCTCCTCGATGAGCTTGCGGGCCAGTCCCACGTCGCCGGGGTCGGGCGTGACGACGACGCGGCGCAGGTAGTCGATCGCCTCCGGGTTGGCCTCGAACATCTGCGTGATCGCGTCGTCACGGGCTGTGGCGACCTGCACGGTGGACCCGCTGAGCGGGACGGAGTCCAGGGCCTGACTGAAGAGTGCGACGACGTGGTCGTCCACGCGCCCGTGCAGCCCCTCCTTGCCCCCGAAGTGGTGCACGACCAGCCCCGGGGTCACCCCGGCGACCCGGGCCACCTCGCGCAGGCTCGTCGCGGCGACGCCGCGCTCGCCGAAGAGATCCAGTGCCACGGTGAGGATGCGCTCCTTGGCATCGGCGGCGGCACCATTCGCGCGCACGGTCACGGGTCCTCCCTGGGTCCTGTCGTCCCTCGTGGTGTCGTCATGAACGTCACAGTGGCGAGACTATTGCACATGTGTTCAGCGGATGCGTAGGGTGCGAGACGAATCGCTACATGTGTATCCGAGAAGGAGAGCCGGTTCATGCCCGAGCAGCCCCAGGCCGTCATCTACGACGCCGTCCGCACACCCCGAGGGAAGGGCAAGTCGTCCGGCTCCCTCCACGAGGTCAAGCCGATCGATCTGACCGTCGGTCTCCTCGACGCCGTCCGCGAGCGCAACCCCGGCCTGGACGCCGCCCAGATCGACGACCTCGTCATGGGCATCGTCTCCCCGGTCGGTGACCAGGGCTCTGTCCTCCCGCGCATCGCCGCACTGAAGGCCGGCTACCCCGAGCCCGTCGCCGGCGTCCAGCTCAACCGCTTCTGCGGATCCGGCCTCGAGGCGATCAACCAGGTCGCGGCCCGCGTGCGCTCCGGCTTCGAGGACCTCTTCCTCGCCGGCGGCGTCGAGTCGATGTCCCGGGTCCCGATGGCCAGCGACGGCGGCGCCTGGGCGATGGACCCCGCGACCAACCTCGAGACGGGTTTCGTCCCGCAGGGCATCGGGGCCGACCTCATCGCCACCATCGAGGGCTTCGACCGAGCCGAGGTCGACCGCTTCGCCGCGCAGTCGCACGCCCGCGCCGCCGCCGCGTGGGAGAAGGGGTACTTCGACAGGTCAGTCATCCCGGTCAAGGACGCCAGCGGCATCACCATCCTCGACCGTGACGAGACCATCCGCCCCGGTACCAGTGCCGAGACGCTCGCCGGCCTGAAGCCCTCCTTCGCCGCCATCGGCGAGCACGGCGGCTTCGACCACGTCGCCCTGGAGAAGTACCACTCGGTCGACGGGATCAACCACATCCACCACGCCGGTAACTCCTCCGGCATCGTCGACGGTGCGTCCCTGATGCTCATCGGCAACGAGAGGACGGGCCAGGAGATGGGCCTGACCCCGCGCGCCCGCATCGTCTCCACCGCCGTCATCGGATCCGAGCCGACGATCATGCTCACCGGCCCGGTACCGGCCTGCCGCAAGGCCCTCGACCGCGCAGGTATGACCGCCTCGGACATCGATCTCGTCGAGATCAACGAGGCCTTCGCCGCCGTCGCCCTGAAGCTCATGCGCGACATGGGCTGGAGCGAGGAGCAGACCAACGTCAACGGTGGCGCGATCGCGATGGGCCACCCGCTGGGCGCGACCGGGGCGATGATCCTCGGCACGCTCGTCGACGAGCTCGAGCGCCGCGACCTCGAGCGCGGCATCGCCACCCTCTGCATCGGCGGTGGCATGGGCATCGCCACCATCGTCGAGCGCGTCTGAACCAGCGGAGAAGGAAGCCAGGAAACAATGAGCGAGAACATGATCCGTTACGAGCGCGACGACGCGGGCATCGTCACCCTGACGATGGACGACCCGAACGCGGGCGCCAACACGATGAACGAGACCTACAAGCAGTCGATGGCCGAGACCGTCGACCGCCTCGAGGCCGAGCGCGACGAGATCACCGGCGTCGTGCTCACCTCGGCGAAGAAGACCTTCTTCGCCGGTGGCAACCTCACCGACCTGCAGTCGGTGACCCAGGAGAGCGCGGGCGAGTTCTTCGAGGAGATCGAGGGCATCAAGGCCCAGTTGCGTCGCCTCGAGACCCTCGGCCGGCCGGTCGTCGCCGCGATCAACGGCGCCGCCCTCGGCGGTGGCCTGGAGATCGCGCTCGCGACCCATCACCGCATCGCCGTCGACGACCCGAAGATCAAGCTCGGCCTGCCCGAGGTCTCCCTCGGCCTCTTGCCCGGTGGGGGTGGCGTCACCCGCCTGGTGCGGATGCTCGGCATCCAGGAGGCCCTGATGGGCTGGCTGCTGCAGGGTCAGCAGCGCAACCCGGCGGCTGCGCTCGAGAAGGGCGTCGTCGACGAGCTCGTCGCGACCCGCGAGGAGCTCGTCCCCGCGGCCAAGACGTGGATCCGTGAGCACAAGGACGACGAGACCGCTGCCGTGAAGCCGTGGGACGTCAAGGGCTATCGGATCCCCGGCGGGACCCCTGCCGTGCCGAAGTTCGCCGCGAACCTCCCGGCCTTCCCGGCCAACCTGCGCAAGACGCTCAAGGGTGCCCCGACGAAGTCGCCGCGTGCGATCATGTCCGCCGCCGTCGAGGGCTCGCAGGTGGACTTCGACACCGCCAGCCGCATCGAGTCCCGCTACATCACCGAGCTGGCCGCCGGTCGTGAGTCGACCGCGATGATCCAGGCCTTCTTCTTCGACATGCAGGCCATCAACAGTGGCCAGCTGCGTCCCGAGGGGATCGAGCAGAGCAAGGTCGGCACGGTCGGCATCCTCGGCGCCGGGATGATGGGCGCCGGAATCGCATACTCGGCCGCCATGTCCGGTATCGACGTCGTCCTGAAGGACGTGTCCATCGAGGGCGCGCAGAAGGGCAAGGGCTACTCCGAGAAGCTGCTCGCCAAGCGCGTCGAGCGCGGCAAGATGGATCAGGACAAGGCCGACTCCGTCCTCGCCCGGATCACCCCGACCGCCGATGCGGCCGACCTGGCCGGCGTCGACGCCGTCATCGAGGCGGTCTTCGAGGACTACGACCTGAAGAAGAAGGTCTTCGCCGAGGTCGAGTCCGTCGTCGGCCCCGAGACGCTGCTGTGCTCCAACACCTCGACGCTGCCGATCACGAGCCTGCAGGAGTTCACCTCCCGGCCGAAGGACTTCATCGGCCTGCACTTCTTCTCCCCCGTGGACAAGATGCAGCTCGTGGAGATCATCCGCGGCGAGCAGACCTCCGACGAGGCCACCGCCCGGGCGATCGACATCGTCCAGCAGATCCGCAAGATCCCGATCGTCGTCGGCGACGGCCGCGGCTTCTACACCAGTCGTGTCTTCGGCACGCTGATCCTCGAGGGCGCCACCGCGCTCGCCGAGGGCGTCGACCCGCAGGTGGTCGAGCGCGCCGCGACCCAGGCCGGCTTCCCGGCGCCGCCGTTGGCGATGCTCGACGAGGTCTCGCTGACCCTCACCCAGCACATCCGCGCCGAGGCCGAGAAGGCCGCCGCCGCGGAGGGTACGACGCTGAGCAAGGGCCCGGGCGAGGAGCTCATCGACACGATGGTCGACCTCGGTCGCAAGGGTCGCGCCGCAGGCGCGGGCATGTACGACTACCCGGCCGAGGGACCCAAGGTCCTGTGGCCGCAGCTGCGCGAGCGCTGGGGTACGGGCACCGAGATCCCGTTCGAGGACCTGCAGGACCGGTACCTCTTCATCATGGCGCTGGAGACGGCCGGCTGCTTCGAGGACGGGGTCCTCACGGACACCGTCTCGGCCAACATCGGCGGCATCTTCGGTATCGGCTTCCCGCCGCACACCGGTGGTCCGGCGACCTTCATGACCAACTACGAAGGCGGTGCCCTGAGGAGCGACGAAGGAGCCTCGAAGGGGGGTCTGCCCGGCTTCGTGGCCCGCGCCAACGAGCTGGCCGACACCTACGGTGAGCGCTTCCGCCCCACCGCGTGGCTCACCGAGCGCGCGGCCAAGGGCACCCTCGTGGACGCCTCCGCCTGATGAGCACCACTGACCCGCTCGCCGGCGTGCGGGTGCTGTCGATCGCGATCAACCTGCCCGGGCCGGCCGCCGTCGCGCGGCTGGCCCGGCAGGGCGCGAGCGTGACGACGGTGCTGCCGCCCTCCGGTGACCCCATGGAGCAGTTCGCCAGGGCCTACTTCGACGAGCTGCACGTCGGGCAGGACATCCGGCGGGTCGACCTGAAATCGCCGGCCGGCCTCGCCGAGGTCGACGAGCTTCTCGCTGCCGCAGACGTCTTCGTCACCAGCTCCCGCCCGTCGGCGCTGCGCCGTCTGGGGCTGGACTTCGCGAATGTGCACGAGCGGCACCCGCAGGTCTGCCAGGTCGACATCGTCGGGTACCCCGGCGAGCAGGCCGAGGTCCCGGGCCACGACCTGACCTACCAGGCCGTGACGGGCATGGTCCGCGACGGCCGTATGCCCGCGACGCTCGTCGTCGACCTCGCCGGTTCCGAGCGGGCGGCGGCCGAGGCCAGCGCCGCGCTCGTCCAGCGTGGACGCACCGGCGAAGGGAGTCGCCGCGAGGTCCCGCTGTCGGACCTGGCGCACACGATGTCCCGGCCGGTCGCCCACGGGCTCACCGTCCCGGGCGGGCTTCTCGCCGGCGACCTGCCGGTGTACTCGCTCTACGCAGCGGCGGACGGGCACATCGCTGTGGCCGCGCTTGAGCCGCACTTCACGACGAACCTGCTCACCGCGCTCGGTCTCGCCCCGGAGGAGCTCACCCGTGAGCGTCTCGGTGAGGTCTTCGCCGGGCGCACGGCGTCGCAGTGGGAGCAGTGGGCGAGCGAGCACGACCTGCCGCTCGTCGCCGTCGCCGGCTGATCTTCCCCGGGTGGAGGTATCCCCGAGCCGATGGGCGCGCGGGATCACCTCGACCCGGGGGCGAAGGGGGCAGGGGTTGCTCGCCCTGCTGCCCGCTCCCGCTCTGCGCGCAGGGCCGGCAGGACGCACCACGCACCACCCAGGCCGATGACTCCGGCGACGGCCATGCCGATCTGGAGTGAGGTGTGGTCGGCGAGCAGTCCCAGGAGGGGACCGGCCGCTGCGAATGCGGCGGAAGCGACCATCGACGCCATCGACAGCACCGTGGCCCGGTTCCCGGCGTGGGCCTCCCGGTGCAGCAGCGCGTTGTAGACCGGCCCGCCGAAGCCGTGCATGGAGTAGGTCAGCAGGTGGGTCGCGATGAGGGCGACCGGACCGAAGGCGAGCCCCATGGAGATCGCGCCGAGGCTGGTCAGGATCCGCCCGACGATGGCCGTGCGGGCGACGCCGATCCGTAGGCTCATCCACCCGGACGCCTTTGCCCCAAGCGCAAAGACGAGCCAGGCCACGGCGGCGACCGGCCCGATGACGACGGCCGCCCGGGCCTCGCCGCCGACGAGCTCGGCCATCCGCGCGGGCATGAGTGCCTCGAAGCTGACCATGGACGTCGACCAGAAGAGTTCGACGAGCACGAGGTAGCGCAGCACGCGGTTCTCCCGCAGCAACCGCAGCCCGGACCGCACGACACCGGGGGCCCCGGCCACCGACGCGCGCGCCGCCGCGAAGCCTCGCTGGTCCAGCCGTGCCGGCTCGTGGAGCAGCAGCAGGACGGCGACGAGGTGCACGACGTTGAGGCCGACGAAGACGAGGATGGGCAGCCACAGGGCGGAGTGGCCCGCGATCGGGTGCCACGCCACGAGGGCGGACGAGGCCACGGCCCCGGTGCCCATCGCCAGGCCCATGGTGGTTCCCATCCGGGAGAGGTCCTGGTCGACGTCGGCGCCGGGCCGGCTCTGGTGGACCGTGTCGACGAACCACGCCTCGAGCGGCCCGGAGTCCAGGGCCCGGAAGATCCCGAGCAGCGCCGCGGCCAGGGCGAAGGTGGCCAGCGAGTGCGCGAGGAGGAAGCTCAGGGCCGCCAGGATGTTGACGATCCCGGCCACGATGAGGAGCGGACGGCGACCCAGGGCGTCCGCGATCCCGGAGGTCGGCAGCTCGAGGACGAAGATGCAGACGCCGGTGACCGCGCTCGCCGCGAGCGCCTGGGTCAGGGTCAGCCCGCGCTCGAGCATCCACAGCACGTGCAGGGAGACGACCAGGCCGATCGGCAGCCACCGCGTGAGCGTCAGGAGCAGCAGGACGCGCCGCGCCGCCTCGGGGGAGAGGTGGGTGGCTCCCTTCGCCTCACGCATCGCCATCACCCCAGGCGGGCTCGTCGGTGTCGACAAAGGTGGAGACGACGACGTTGAACCGGCGCTCACCCTCACCGACCGGTCCGGGAGGCCCTCCGTGCTCCTCGATGACCTCCCACAGCAGCGCCTCGAAACGACGCTGGATCTGCGTGGCCTGCTCGGCGGTGACGGCCACGGTCACGTCGCTGACCGAGGTGACGGCCCGCCATGGCTGGCTCTCGCCGCCGCGACGCTCGGCCGCGGCCTGCATGCGCTGTGCCTGCTGGCCGACGACGACGTGGTGGAAGGCGTCGGTGGCATCCCGCCCTTCGTCATCCGGGTCGACCGGCTCCGGGACGGAGGTCACCTGGCTGACCGCCTGCCACCACCGCTCGCGCTTGTTGCCCAGGCCGGGCGCCTCCTGGACGAAGCCGTGCTCGGCCAGCCGGCGCAGGTGGTAGCTCGTGGCCCCCGAGTTGAGACCCAGGCGCCGGGCGATCAACGACGCCGTGGCGGGCCCGAGCGTGCGCAGCAGGCCGAGGATGCGCATGCGCACCGGGTGGGAGAGTGCCTTGAGCTGGGTGACGTCCGGCAGGGCTGGGTCCATGACGACCAATGTAGACCGCAAAGGATCTTTTGCAAAGAGATGTTTGCAATGAGTGTCCCACCGGAGGAGGTCGCAGGCGTCGGGGCCGGACCATGCGCGTTAGTGTCGGGCCCATGTCCGCTCCGTCCTTCGGCGACCTCGAACTTCCGAGCCCGCTCGACGAGTACCGCGACGAGGTCACCCAGACCGAGGGCATCGACGAGGTCGTGACCCTCGACGGCGTCCGTGAGGCGGCCGAGCCGCTCGCCGGGGCGATCGACGCCGGCGGCCTGACCGGGATGCTCGCGGCCCGTGCCGCGAGCCGCCGGTTCGTCGAGGACGAGGGCATCACCTATGGGGCCGGTATCCTCTCGGAGGGCAGCGACCCGCCCGAGGGGCGCGCCGTCCCCACCGAGCCGCGCACCTGGGAGCTCGACCCCCTGCCGTTGACCCTCGGCGCCACGGAGTGGGGCCGGCTCGAGCAGGGCGTGCGCCAGCGGGCCGCGCTCATGGACGGCATCCTCACCGACCTCACCGGCGAGCAGCGGCTCGTGCGCGCCGGGATCCTGCCCGGCTCCGCGGTCTACGGCCACGAAGGATGGCTCCCGCAGGCCGACGGCATCAGGCTCCCCGGCCCGCGCCAGCTGGTCATGCCGGCGATGGACCTCGCCCGCGACGGCACCGGCACGTGGCGGGTCTTCGCCGACCGCACCCAGGCCCCCAGCGGCGCCGGCTACGCCCTGGCCAACCGCCGGATCACCGCCCGCGTCCTGCCGGACCTGCACCGACAGGTGGACCTCGCCCGGTTGCGTGCCTTCTTCTACCAGGTGCACAAGGCACTCATGGCCACCGCGCCGCCGACCGACGACGTCCCGCGCATCGTCATCCTCACCCCGGGAGCGCTCAGCGACGCCGCCTACGACGAGGCGCTGCAGTCGACCGTCCTGGGTGTACCCGTCGTCGAGGCCGACGACCTCGTCAGCCGCGACGGCCGGATCTGGATGCGCACGACCAGCGGCCTCTCCCCGGTCGACGTGATCATGCGACGGGTCGACGGTGGCGCCATCGACCAGCTCGACCTGCGCGGGGACTCGCGCCTGGGCCTGCCCGGCATGGTCGAGGCCGCCCGTCTGGGCCACGTGTCCCTGGTCAACCCGATCTCCTCGGGAGTCCTGGAGAACCCGGCCCTGATCCCCTACCTCCCGGCGATCTGCCGGTACCTGCTCGACGAGGACCTGACCCTGCAGTCGACGACGACGTGGTGGGCCGGCGAGCCGACGCACCTCAGCCACATCATGGCCAACCTCTCCAGCCTCGTGGTCAAGCCCGCCTCGCGCGGCGACGGCACCAACGGGGGCAACGCGGTCTTCGGCTGGGAGATCACCGCCGACGAGCGCGAGGACCTGGCCCGGCGCATCCAGGCGGAGCCGTGGAAGTGGACCGCCCAGGACCCGCTGACGATGTCGAGCGCCCCGGTCGTCACCGCCGGCGGGCTGGAGCCGCGCCACGTGGTGCTGCGTACCTTCGCCGTGGCCGACGAGGACGACTACGCCGTCCTGCCCGGCGGTCTGGGCCGCGTCGCCGTGCGCCCTGACTCCGGAGCCATCTCCAGCCTCACCGGCGCGATGAGCAAGGACGTGTGGGTCCGGGACGACTCCCTCGCGGATGACGAGGGGGAGGGTCTGGCCGTCCCCAGCCCGTTCGCCGGGGCAGCCGCCCTCGCCTCCGCAGCGCCACCGCCGCGGGTCGCGGCGGACCTGTACTGGATGGGTCGGTACGCCGAGCGCGCCGAGTTCGGCGCCCGTCTGCTGCGCGTGGCCGACAACCTCGTCGACGACCACGCCGCCCGTCCCGGCACGACCGGCCACACCGCGATGCTCGCCGTGCTCGAGGCCGTCACGGCCGTCGTGGCCCCCCGGCCCGCACTCGTGGGTGAGGACGCCCGCGAGCGACGCGATGACCCGCTGCCGCACCTGCGTGCCCTCACCCTCGACCCGCGGGTCGTCGGCTCGGTCGCCTACAGCACCCACCACGCCGTCATCGCCGCCCAGGCCGTGCGCGAGACCCTCTCGGTCGACACCTGGCTGGTGATGTCCCGCCTCGAGCGCACCCTGCGGCACGCCGTCCCCGACGACGACCTGCAAGAGCTGCTCATGGAGACCATCGAGGGACTCCTCGCGCTCGCCGGCATCGGCGTGGAGTCCCTCACCCGTGACCCCACCTGGGCCTTCGCGGATGCGGGCAAGCGGGTCGAGCGGGCCCAGCAGACGATCCGTCTGGTCACCTCGGTCCTCGCGGTCGAACGCGCCCCGGTCGTCGAGGGCACGACGACCGAGGCGGCGCTGCTGGCCGCGGAGTCGGTGATCACCTACCGACGCCGGCTCACCAGTGGTCTCGGCGGGTTGTCCCCGCTGCAGGCCGCCGTCGACCTGCTGCTGCGCGACGGGTCCAACCCGCGCTCGGTCGGCTTCCAGGTGAGCCGGCTGGTCGAGGACCTCGAGCTGCTGGAGGACGAGCGGGTGCTTCCGTGGGTCCGCGAGCTCGCCGAGCGCATCGACGGGCTCGACCTCGACGAGCTCTTCGCCGACGGGCGCATGCCCCTGTCGCGCTCACTCACCGGCCTCGGTGCCGACCTGCGGCAGGTGCACCGGACCCTGGATGAGACCTACTTCCAGCGCAAGGCGGCCGGCCGCGCGATCCAGTGGACGCAGTGGAGCAGCGGGGAGGGGTCCTGGTGAGCTCGACACCCGATCGTCCGCCCGCTCCCGAGCCGACCACGAGCGGTCCCGGGCCGACGATCACACCGGCGCACCACACCCGGCGTCGCTACGAGGTGCGCCACCGCACGACCTACACCTACCAAGAATACGTCACCGACTCGTACGGTCGGGCGATGCTGCGCCCCAGGGACACGCCGCAGCAGCGCATCATCGAGCACGACGTGGAGATCGTGCCCGAGCCGCACATCCACACCGAGCACGTCGACCACTTCGGCAACCACTCGAGCTTCTTTCAGGTGCGCACCCCGCACACGGTCCTGGAGGTGTCCAAGCGCAGCATCGCGGAGATCGACTGGCCGGCGCCGGACATGGGCCGGCTCGACGCGTGGACCGTCGCCGAGGCCGCCGCGGCGATCGCCGACGGCGAGGGCATCGACCGGGCCGAGGCGGCGCAGTACCGGCTGCCCTCCTCGCTGGTGGACATCGCCCCGGAGGTCATCGCCTACGCGGTGGGGATCCTGCCGCCCGACCGTCCCTTCGGCAGTGCCCTCGTGGCGCTCTACGCCGACATCTACCGTGACTTCGCCTACGCCAAGGGCGCCACGAGCGTGAAGACGACCCTTCCGGAGCTGCTCGAGGGTCGTGCGGGCGTCTGCCAGGACTTCGCCCACCTCGCCGTCGGGTGCCTGCGGGCCGTCGGGATCCCCGGTCGCTACGTCTCGGGGTACATCGAGACACGGCCCCCGCCCGGTGAGGTCAAGCTCGAGGGTTCCGACGCGTCGCACGCCTGGGCGGCGGCGATGACGCCGGAGGGCGATTGGGTGGACCTGGACCCGACGAACAACCACTTCGCCGACTCCCGCTACATCGTCACCGGCTGGGGCCGCGACTTCCGCGACGTCTCGCCGCTGAAGGGCATCGTCTTCTCCGAGGGCAGCGGCTCGACGCTGGACGTCGGTGTCGACGTCATCCGACTGGGGGCGGGAGACCCTCGGGAGAGCGGGCGCAACTGAAGTCGATGACGGCCAGTAATCTGGCGACCATGCCCACGACCGCCTTCGTCCTCGGTGGCGGGGGCGTTTTCGGGGCCACCCAGGTGGGGATGCTCCAGGCGCTCCTGGCCGCTGACATCACGCCGGACCTCGTCGTCGGGACGAGCATCGGTGCGGTCAACGGTGCCTTCGTCGCGGCGGACCCGACGGCGCAGGGCGTGGCCCGGCTCGAGGAGCTGTGGCGCGACGTCGTCCGCTCGGGGGAGATGAGCGAGAGCCCGGTTCGCCGGGCGGCCCGCTTCGCCAGGTACGGCACCCACGTGATGCGAAGGGGGTTGATCCCCGACCTCGTCGACACACACCTGCGTGTGGAGACCTTCGAGCAGCTCGCCGTCCCCTTCCAGTGCGTCGCCGCGGAGATCGAGGGCTCCGCGTCACGCTGGTTCACCGCGGGCCCTCTCGCGCAGGCCGTCGCCGCCAGTTGCGCGGTGCCCGGACTCTTCGCCCCGGTGGAGATCGACGGTGCCCACTACTACGACGGCGGCCTCGTCCACTCCATCCCCGTCGGACGGGCGATCGCCCTGGGCGCCACGCGGATCCACGTGCTCCAGGTCGGTCGGGTCGAGCAGCCACTGAGCGTGCCGCGCAACCCGCTGGACGTCGGTCTCGTCGCCTTCGAGATCGCTCGCCGCCACCGCTTCGTCGAGGAGATCGCCGAGGTCCCCGACCACGTGCGGCTGCACGTGCTGCCCAGCGGGATCGACCGCACACCGACGGCCGCGCTCGGCCAGGGATCGGTGGCCGCGGTCGAGGACCGGATGATGCGTTCCTTCGATGCCGCGAGTGCCTACCTGGAGGGAACCACCTCGTGAAGATCACCTCGCTCCCTTCGCTCCCGGCGCCGCCGTACTGGTTGCGTCTGGTCCTGCAGGCGATCGTCCCCTTCGTCGGGATCTTCTTCTCGCTCGTCTTCGTCGTCGTCGCGCCCTTCATGCTCCTGCTGTGGCCGTGGGACCGCCACCTTGCCCTGCTGCGGTGCCTCTTCCTCGCGCTGTACGTCATGTGGGAGGACATCGGGCTCGTCGTCGAGTGCTGGTACCTGCGGCTGCGCTCGCCGCGGGGAAACAGCCCGACGTGGGACGAGGACCACCTCGCCCTGATCCGCCAGGCACTGAACAACATCATGTTCACCGCCGGCAAGGTCGTCGGCTTCAAAGTCGACGTCGAGGGGATCATCACGGTTGGTCGCCCGGGTCACCCGCTGGTGGTGATCTCCCGGCATGCCGGCCCCGCCGACTCCCTCGCGATCGCGTGGCTGCTCGCGTCCACGGCCGGGCGGATCCCGCGGATCGTCCTCGCCGACGTCATGCTGTGGGACCCGGGCATCGCGATGGTGCTGCAGCGTCTGGACTCCTACTTCGTCCCCTCGCGCTCCGGTGCCGGCGACGACCGTTCCCGCGGGGTCGCCGAGCTCGCGTCGACGTTGTCGGACAAGGACGCGATGCTGATCTTCCCCGAGGGGCGCAACTGGGCGCCCGACCGGCACGAGGGCCTCGTGGAGCGTCTGCGGGCGCGCGGCGAGCACGCCCGCGCGGACCGGGTCGCCTCGCGCCCCTGGGTGCTCGAGGCGCGCTCGCGCGGGGTGGCCGCCATCAGGGAGAACGCGCCCGAGGCCGACGTCATGGTCGTCGCCCACACCGGCCTGGACATGCTCACCGGACCGGGTCCGGTCATCCGGGCCGTACCCTTCCGCAACCGGTTGCTCTTCCGCGGCATCACCTACCGCAGCGAGGACGTGCCGACCGACCCGGACGAGGTCGCCTCGTGGTTGGACGCCGAGTGGGACGAGGTCAACGGCTGGGTGGACGCCCACGTCAGGCAGCGTGAGCAGTCGTGAGGCGACGCGCGGCGACGTTCAGCCCAGAGGCGGTGGTGGCGGCGGCCGAGGCGGACAACAAGGTCCACCGGTGGCCGCTCACGCCGCGGATCACCCGGTGGCTGCGGACGAAGGGCGCATCGGCGCGCCGGGCCGGGTTCGAGACGGACCGGGCCGCGCGGGGCGTACAGGTGACCGAGCGCCCCGACGGCCACCTGCTGATGACGGTGGCTGCTCCGCCATCGCCCGGGGGGCCGGGAAGAACCGGTATGGCCGGGAAACCTGACACGGGCCGGGCTGTGTCCCGGTCATCCGCGGACGACCCGGCCGACCCACGGGATCCCGGCCACAGCGAAGGGGGCGACCCTGCGCCCGAGGCGGACGGGGTCTGGGTGCTGTGGATCCACGGCGGCGGCTTCTGCTGGGGCAGCGCCCGGGACGGCACGGGGCTGCGCTTGGCCGAGGGACTGGCCCGGCCGGTCGTCTCGGTCGAGTACCCGCTCGCGCCCCGGGCGCGCTTCCCGGTCGCGATCGACGTCTGCGTCGATGCCTATCTGGCCGGAGTCGCCGAGCGCGGGCCGCGGGTGCTGCTCGGTGGCGTGTCCGCCGGTGCCAATCTCGCCCTCGGCCTCCTGCAACGCATCCGGGCCCGCCGTGCGAGCGGCGAGGACATCCCCCTGCCCCTCGGCCTGGTGGCGCTGACCCCCTTCGGCGACCTGGCGGGCGAGGGGGACTCCTACCGCGTCAACGAGGGGCGCGATGCCTACATCCGCTGGCGTGGTCAGCAGCAGAAGTTCGCCCGCGCCTATGCCGGCGCTGCCGACCTGCGCGACCCGCTCGTCTCGCCGGTGCACGCGGACTGGAGCGGGGAGGCGCTGCCGCCGGCCTTCTTCTCCAGCGGAACCCGTGACCTCTTCCTCTCCGACGCGGCACGGATCCACACCGCGTGGCGGGAGGCGGGCGGCGAGGCGGACCTCGACCTGACCGAGGGCATGTGGCACTCCTACCTGTCCGACCCCCGCCTGCCGGAGTCGCGGGCGCTGATGGCCCGGTTGCTGCGCTGGTGCGAGGAGCGCCTGGCGTAGCCCGCAGTGCGTCAGGCCGGACGCGGTCCGCGCTCAGCCGTCACCGAGGGCGCGCAGCCGCTCCAGCCACCGACGGGCCTCGAGGAAGGCCTCGTCGGTGGTGATCGGGTCGACGGTGATGTCGGCGCCGGAGGCCGCGGGGTAGGAGCCCAGGAAGCGCAGGTCCGCGCACACGCGGTGCAGGCTCATCAGCGCCGCCCCGACGCGCTCGTCCTGCACGTGGCCCTCGAAGTCGATCGAGAAGCAGTACGAGCCCATCGAGTCCTTCGTCGGACGTGACTCCAGGCGGGTCATGTTGATGCCGCGCACGGCGAACTGCTCGAGCAGCTCCAGCAGGCCACCCGCGCGGTCGGTGCGCTGGTAGAGCACGACGGTCGTCTTGTCCTTGCCGGTGGGGCTGGGCTGCCAGTCCGGACGCGAGACGATGACGAAGCGCGTCACCGCGCTCGTCATGTCGCCGATGTCGTGGGCGAGGACCTCCAGCCCGAAGCGCTCGGCGGCCACCGGCGCGCAGACCGCGGCCTGGTAACCGAGGTCGTCCGGGTGCTCGGCGAGGTCCTTGGCGGCGGAGGCGGTCGACAGCGTCGGCACGTAGACCGCGCGCGGGAGGGTCTGGTCGGCCCAGCCGCGCACCTGCGCCCACGCGTGGCTGTGGGTGCCGATGGCGCTCACGTCCTGCAGTCGCGTCCCCGGACGGGCGCACACGACGAAGGTGATCGGCACGAGCACCTCGCCGACGACCACGAGCGGGTCCCCGGAGGCGAGGGCGTCGAGCGTGGCCGAGACGCCCCCTTCGACGGAGTTCTCGATCGGGACGACCGCGGCGTCGACCTCACCGGAGCGCAGCAGCTCCAGCGCGGCATCGACGGACCCGCACGGCACCTGCCTGCCCCCGGCCGAGGGGGACCACTGCATCAGCGCCTGCTGGGTGAAGGTGCCCTCAGGGCCGAGGTAGGCGTATGCGTAGCGGGTCATGGTGCCTCCAGTGGATGCTGAATCGATGGCCGGGTACTTCGGGTCAGGCATCGGCCGAGCCCGTGCGGGCTGCGGCGAGCGCCTGGCGCTCCTCGGGGGTGAGAGTGGCGTCGGCGTCGCCACCGACGACGCCCTTGGCGTAGGTGCGCGACTCCCCGCGCCCGTGGATGCTGCTCATGACGAGGCCGTCGCCGGTGTCGTCGATGATCGCGGCGGAGAAGGACAATCGTCCGCCCATGTCGCCGAAGGCGTCGTAGCGCACGACCGCCACGTGCCGCAGCGCCTGGCCGATGTCGTGGCGAAGCGAGGCCAGATCGCCCTCGCCGACGGGGGACCGCGCCTCGAGCTCGACCACCCGGGTGGTGAGCGTGCGCAGCCGCAGCAGCGCCATGGCCGCGAGGGCCAGGGTGACGACGAGCCCGCACAGCAGGGCGATCTCGACCACGGTCATGCGCTCACCCTAGCGACGGGACGGTCTCGGCTTCCGCTGGAGCCCGGGCAGGTGCGAAGGGAGCGGGCCGGTCTGCGCAGGAGCCCGGACGGTGGCGTGATCAGCGCAGGGTGACCTGGCGGGAGAGCAGGCCGTTGCGCGCGCGACGCTCGTCCGGGGTCAACTCATCGGTTGCCGCGAGCGCGTCCGCGTACCGGCTGGTGAAGTCGGCGATGACGTCCTCGTGGTCGGCCGCCTCGGTGTCGGCCGGTACCTCCCAGACCGGGACGAGCAGGCCGCCGGCTCGGAAGGCACCCAGGAGGCGGCGGTCCTCGCCGAGGTGGGCCTCCCCCTTCGCGTGCAGCCGGGCCAGGGCGGTCGTCGCCGCGTCCTCGTCATCGGCCAGGACGTGGCGGATGTAGGTGCGCTCACCGATCCGGCACCAGTACGTGGCCGGGGCGCTCTCGATCGGGGTGGTCGGGACGACGCTCTCGTTGGCGCGCTCGAGCGAGTCGGCGGCCTCGCCGGTGACCTCCTGACCGTCCACCCAGAAGTCGAAGCCCTCGTGGATCGTGACGTCGAAGTCGGCGCTGGTGTCGAGGAGGTCCTGCAGGCGCGGGGTCTGCGCGCTCGCGCGGGGCACCTGGGTGACCGGCGCGCCCGGCTCGGCGGCGAGGGCGGTCAGCAGCGCCTGCGCGAGGTCACGACTGGGGTCGCCGCTCGTGGAGCCGGACTGGCTGGCGATGAGGACGCTGCCGTCATCGCGCCGCAGTGCGGGCCAGGCCATCGGCAGCACCGTGGCCAGGGTGACCGTCTGCGGAGAGCCCTCGGGGACCGCGTCCGCCCTGAGGGTGAGGGTGGCCGTCGCGGCCGGAAGGATCTCGTGGGCGGCGACCCAGTCGGCCTCGCCGGGCAGTCCCGCGAAGGGGCGTGCGGTGTATGGCGCGGGGGCGACCTTGGTCTTGCCCGCGGCGTCCTTCTTGCGTCGTGAAGCCTTTCCCATGGCGGTCAGCGTAGGGCTTCCGCGCGGCGCGAGTTGGGTCGGACCACTCTCGCAGGGACAATGAGGAGCGGAGGGGGGCGACATGACACGTGACGATGGGAGTTCCACGGTGGGCCAGGGACGCACGGCAGCGCCTTCGACGGGCACTCTGGACAGCTTCGGCGGCGAGATCGGCCGCGGTCAGGCGCGCACCATCCGCGCCCGGTGGGAGCTGCAGACCGTGACTCGCACCCGTCAGGCCGTGGCGCAGGACCTCATGGCCCGCGGCGTCGACGATGAGGTCGTCAGCGAGGCCGAGCTGGTGACCACGGAGCTGGTGACCAACTCGCTGCGCCATGCGACGCCGCTGGCGGACCGCACCGTGCGCATCCACTGGAAGGCCCGCGGCAACTGTGTCGAGATCGAGGTCAGCGACGGAGGGTCCGACACGCAACCCGCACCCGCCCCTCGAGCGATGTGGGCCACCTCCGGCCGCGGTCTGCGGATCGTGCGCAGCATCGCCCACGAGTGGGGCGTACAGCGCGACGAGAAGCAGACCACCGTCTGGGCCGCCCTCGGGGGGCCCTCGCGCCGTCGCGTCGGTTCCTGAATCGCCCCCGACCTAAGATCACCGCATGACGTCCTCCCTTCCGTCCCTGTCCAATGCGTCCGGCAGACCCACCACCCTCATCGTGGGTCTCGTCCTCGCGGTGCTTGCCCTGCTGCTGTGCGTTGGCGGGGCCGGGTTCCTCTTCCTGGAAGTCCAGGACGTCACCGACGAACCCGTGCACGAGGGCAGCCACACGATCCAGCTCGAGGCTGGTGAGTCGACCGCTGTCTGGTCGAGCCACGCACAGGCCACCTGCTCCGTCGCCGGCCCGGACGGCCCGGTCAGCGACTCCGGGACCGCCTCGCAGACCGTCACCTTCGGCGGCCAGGAGCTGCAGCGGATCTTCGCGATCGATGCCGGGAGCGCCGGTTCCTACGCGATCTCCTGCTCGGCGCCCTTCATCGTGGCGGACAGCCTGAACATGGGTGCGTTCGTCCCCGTTGCCCTCGGGTCCGGCCTGTGCTGCTTCAGTGTCTTCGTCATCATCGTCGGACTCGTCCTCTGGCTCTCGAAGCGCAAGGGCGGGACGGCCGCTCCCATCCGCGAATAAATCGGTGGCGGTCACCGGGGCGCAGGTGCCACCGTCGAGAGATGGCGATCACCTCCACGACCGGCCTCGTCCCGCTCGGCTGGGACGAGGCGGCCGCCGTGGCCTTCGACGAGGCGGTGAGGCAGTCCCCCTTCGCCCTGGTGCCGGGACGGGTCGGCCGCGTCGACCGCGGTCGGGTCACGGTCCACAGCGCCGACTCCACCGTGACCGCCCTGGTGCGACTGCCCGCCGGGAGCGAGCTGGAGAACGCGCCGACGACCGGTGACTGGGTCGGCCTGGAGCGCCGCGACGACGGCGACGTGGTGCGCACCGTCCTGCCCCGCCGCAGCGCGATCGTGCGCCGGGCGGCCGGGGAGCGCTCCGACGCGCAGGTGATGGCGGCCAACCTCGATCGCGTCCTCGTCGCCGTGCCCTTCGAGGCCCGGATCAACCTCTCGGCGATCGAGCGCTACCTCGTGCTCGCCTGGGAGTCGGGAGCCCAGCCGCTCGTCGTGCTGACGAAGGCCGACCTCGCCTACGACCCGGATGCCGGACGCGACGAGGTCGAGGCGGCCGCGCCCGGCGTCACCGTACTGATCGCCTCGGCCGAGACGGGTGAAGGCATGGACCTCGTCGCCGAGACGCTCGCCGCGGGCACCACCGCCCTGGTCGGGCAGTCCGGCGCCGGCAAGTCGACGCTCGTCAACGTCCTCGCCGGCCGTGCCGCCCAAGCCGTGTCCGACACCCGCCAGGACGGCAAGGGGCGGCACACGACGACGGCGCGGGAGCTCGTGCCGCTGGCGCACGGTGGTGTCCTCATCGACACTCCCGGTCTGCGGTCGATCGGTCTGCACCAGGACGGCGAAGGGGTCGCCCGCACCTTCCCGGACGTCGAGGAGCTGATCGCGGCCTGCCGGTTCAACGACTGCTCGCACGAGTGCGAGCCCGGGTGCGCCTTGCGGGAGGCCCTCGCCGACGGTCGGCTGGTGGAGCGCAGGTGGCACAGCTGGCGGAAGTTGCAGCGGGAGGCGGAGTGGATCGCGACCCGGGCCGACCCCCTCGCGCGAGCCGCGGCCCGCAAGCGGTGGGCGGCCACGGGTCGTGCCGGGAAGGCTCGCGCGGCCCTGAAGCAGGGGCGCGATCCCTTCGCCTGAGGACGGCGCGACGGAACCCGCCAGGTCCGTCCCGCCGCCGGCGGCCGCACGTCCCCGGGCGCCTCGGTAGCATGCGTAGGCCATGCTCAGTGCCCTCACCGCCGCCCCGCCCATCATCGACTGGGCGGAGATCGGGCACCGTCTCGGCACCGACCCGACGCAGGCGCTGGCCGTCGTGCTCTCCGCGGTGGGGATCTACCTCGCCTTCCTCGTCCTCGTGCGGGTCTTCGGGGTGCGGGTGCTCACCGGGATGGGCACCTTCGATGTCGTCGTGGTCATCACCGTCGGCGCCGTCGCGGGACGCGTCATCCTCGGCCACCCGCCGACGCTGGCTGCCGGAGTCATCGGGCTGACCTGTCTGTTCGCGATGGAGGCGGGTTTCGGGGAGATTCGTCGCACGGTCAAAGGCGCCCGGTGGGTCAACTCGGGACCGGTGCTGCTCATGGCGGGTGAGGAGACGCTCGAGCGCAACATGCGCTTCGCCCACGTGACCCAGCGCGAGCTCAACGCCGCGCTGCGGCACTCGGGCGTGCGCCACCCACGCGAGGTCGCGTGTGTCGTCTTCGAGTCCACCGGACGGATCAGCGTGCTGCGGCGCGGTATGCCCCTGGACCCCGCGCTCGTGGCGTGGGTCAGGGACTCCCACCGCATCCCGCCGGAGTTCTTCGAGGACTCGTAGCGAGGGAGAGGTCAGAGCACGTCGTGACCGGGGTGTCCCCCCTTCGCCATGGCCTCGGCGATCTCGAGGGCGGGACGCACCCGCGGGGTCCTGGGGATGACTCCGAGACGGCCGGCCTGGAAGTCCTCGAAGGCCGTGACCAGCTCTGCGCGGGAGTTCATCACGAAGGGGCCGTATGCGGCGACGGGCTCGCGGATCGGACGGCCACCGAGGAGGACCACCTCGAGGGAGGGGCTGCGGGAGTCCTGCTGGTCGTCGGCCGCGATCTCCAGGGCGCCACCGGCACCGAAGTCGACCAGTTGGCCCTCGCGGACGGGACGACGCTCCGGCCCGACGACACCGCGCCCGGAGAGGACGTAGGCCAGGGAGTTGAAGTCCTCGCGCCACGGCACGTGCAGCCGGGCACCGGGCGCGATCGTCGTGTGGATCATCGAGATCGGCGTCGTGGTGATCCCGGGGCCCTGATGGCCGTCGAGCTCTCCGGCGATGACACGGATGAGTGCGCCACCGTCATGACTGGAGAGCAGGCCGACCTCGCCGGAGCGGATGTCCTGGTACTTCGGGTCGGTCATCTTCTGGTGGCTGGGCAGGTTCACCCACAGCTGGAGGCCGTGGAAGACGCCGCCGCTGACGACGAGCTCCTCCGGCGGGGCCTCGATGTGCAGCAGGCCCGACCCGGCCGTCATCCACTGGGTGTCGCCGTTGGTGATCAGGCCGCCACCGCCGTGGGTGTCCTCGTGGGCGAAGGTCCCGTCGATGATGTAGGTGACGGTCTCGAAGCCGCGGTGGGGGTGCCAGCTGGTGCCGCGTGCCTCGCCGGGCGCGTACTCCACCTCACCCATCTGGTCCATGTGGATGAAGGGGTCCAGGCGGGCCATGTCGACGCCGGCGAAGGCCCGGCGGACCGGGAACCCTTCGCCCTCGTGGCCCTGCGGCGCGGTCGTCACCGACAGCACCGGGCGCGAGAGCGTCTCGGGCAGCGGCTGGCTCACGCGGGGGAGGGTGAGGATGTTGTCCACGGTCACGGCGGGCATGGTGTGCTCCTTCGGGTCGGGGTCACCACGGACAACAGTAGTTGAAACCGAAAATATTTCCCAGGGTCGTGCTCGCTGGAGCGAAGCGTCTAGTCTCGCCACCGTGCCTCCACGTTCACCGCTCGCTGCGCGCCATGGACTCAGCGCTGCGTGGGTGCGCACGCCCGACCGGGATCCACTGCAACCAGCCCGTTGGCTGACGATGTCGGCCTGGCTGCGGGAGAAGCTCCCCGACCAGGTCGATGTGGACCGGATGCTCGCCGACACACGATTCGTCTACGACGACGGCCGTCCGGTGCTGCCCGACGACGACTACCGCCCCCACACCTTCGTGTGGTTCCACCGGGACCTGCGCGAGGAGGTCGAGGTGCCGGGTGAGCTGACGATCCTCCATCGCGACGAGCGACTCGTCGTCGTGGACAAGCCGCCCTTCCTGTCCACGATCCCGCGCGGCCGGCACGTCCGCCAGAGCGTGGTGGTCCGCCTGCGCGACGAGCTGGGCCTGCCGGAGCTCTCCCCGCTGCACCGTCTGGACCGGGTGACCTCGGGTGTGCTCATGCTGGCGACGCAGCGCCGGTGGCGGGGGCCGTACCAGGTGCTGTTCGAGCAGCAGCGGGTGCGCAAGACGTACCTGGCGCTGGCCCCCCGGCGCGATGACCTGGCCCTGCCCGTCACGGTCCGCAACCACATCCGCAAGACGCGCGGGGTGTTGCAGGCGCAGGTGGTGCCGCACGCGCAGGTCAACGCCGAGACCCTCGTCGAGGTCGAGACGTCCGTCGGTGACCTGGCGGTCTATCGGTTGACGCCGCACACCGGGCGCACCCACCAGCTACGGCTCCACCTGCACGATCTGGGCATCCCGATCGTGGGCGACCCGCTCTACCCGGACGTGCAGGAGGTCTCGATCGACGACTTCTCGTCACCGCTGCAGCTCCTGGCCAGCACGGTGGAGTTCGTCGATCCGGTCGATGCCGTCGAGCGACGGTTCGTCAGCGCCCGGCGGCTGCCGTTGCCTGCCTGAAAGGACGCCGAGGCATAGTCCTGCGCCGGGGAAAGGGGTGGTCAGCCCCGGTGCGGCGTGGCCAGGCCCTCGCGCTGGTGGACCGCCTCGTGGTGCTCGGGCGCCTCCGAGGCGTAGGTGTCGAGGACGTCCTGAGCCGCGTCCTGGACGGGGTGGTCGTGGGCGGACTCGCGCAGCGGCGTGTGCGGGATGAACCAGGTCGCGACGAAGACGACCGCGAGGACCGGCAGGCCCAGCATGAAGGCGCTGCCGAGCTGCTCGGCCAGACCCCAGCGCACGGCCTCGGCCACGGCCGGTGGCACGTTCGCCAGGGCGCTCGGGTCGAGCACGGAACCGGCGTCCATCCGGCCGGCGGCCCCCTTCGGGACCCCGGCGGGCAGGTGGCCGGCGATGCTCTGGCCCAGCCCCGTGGCCATCACGGTGCCGTAGATCGCGATGCCCACGGTCGAGCCGACGTTGCGGAAGAACTGGGTCGAGGCCGTCGCGACGCCCATGTCGGCGCGGGTGACGACGTTCTGCACGACGAGGGTGTACTGCTGCATGGCCATCCCGAGACCGATACCGATGACGACCATCGCCAGGGTCAGCTCCGTCGCGGTGGCCGTGTGGTCCAGTCGGGTGAGCAGCAGGACGCCCCCGGCCATGATCGCGATCCCGGTGAGCATGAAGGGGCGGTAGTGACCGGTCCTGGTGATGGCCAGCCCGGTGAGGATGCCGCAGGTGATGAAGCCGAGCATGAGCGGCATGAGGATCAGGCCGGAGTTGGTCGCATTCACCCCGATGACTCCCTGGGCGTAGACCGGGATGTAGATGATCGAGCCGAACATGACGATGGCGATGCCGAAGGACGCGATCAGACTCAGGGCGATCGTGCGGTTGGCGATCAGGCGCAGCGGCAGCAGCGGCTCGACCGCGCGCAGCTCGATGGCCACGAAGGCGATGGTCGAGAGCAGGCTCAGGCCGAACAGGCCCAGGGAGGTCGTCGATCCCCAGGCCCACGAGGTGCCGCCGGATGAGACCGCGATGAGCAGCGAGACCAGCGCCGTGGACAGGGTCGCGATGCCCGGGTAGTCGATGACCGCCTTGCGCGGCTCGTGCGGCAGGTGGAGGAACTTCACGATGAAGGTCAGGGCCAGCAGGCCGACGGGCAGGGTGACGAAGAACAGCCAGCGCCAGCCGAAGTGGTCGGTGATCAGCCCGCCGGCGAGCGGGCCGGCGACCGAGGTGACGCCGAAGACGGCGCCCATCAGACCCTGGTACTTGCCACGCTGCCGCGGCGGGATGATGTCGCCGATGATGGTCTGCGACAGCGGCATCAGCGTGCCCATCCCCAGGCCCTGGATCCCCCGGGCGACCACGAGCATCCAGAAGCTCTGCGCGAATCCGGCGAACACCGTGCCGGCCATGAAGACACAGATACCGGCGATGTAGAAGGCACGGCGACCGTAGAGGTCGGACAGCTTGCCGACGATCGGGACGGTGACCGCGGAGACGAGCATCGCGGCGGTCGCGACCCAGCTGTAGTGGCTCACGCCCCCGAGTTCGGCGACGATCCGCGGCAGCGCGGGGCTGACGATCGTCTGGCTGACGGAGGCGACGAGCATGCCGAGCATGAGCCCGATGAAGACCCGACGATGCTCGGCGCTCATCTTGTATGCGGCGGGGGTGGTGGGGGCGCTCATCTTCAGGCCTTTCCGGTGGCGTGGACGGAGGGCGAAGGGGATGGCCCGGCAGACCCGGCGTCGGCGGCCAGGTCCTCGCTCAGGCGGGTGAGCAGACGGTCGAGGTCGGCGAGGTCGTCGTGCGGCCAGTCGGTGAGGATCGCGCCGATCAGGTCGGTACGGGCGGTGCGCTCGTCACTCAGGGCGGTCCGGCCCGCCGGGGTCAGCCGCACCGTGGAGGCGCGTCCGTCGCTGGGGTCGGCCAGTCGCTCGATATGGCCCTGCGTCTCCAGCAGGCCCAGACGACGACTGACGGTGGAGGCGTCCTGACCCTGGGTCTGCGCGAGGTGGGAGGTGCGCATCCCCGCCTCGTGGTGGCAGTGCTCGAGTGCGGCCAGCAGGGAGTAGTCGGTGCGGGACATCGCCGTCGGGTCGAGTGTCTGACGGCGGACGATCAGACGGGAGAACTGGCCGAAGACGCGCCCCAGCGTCTCCTGGAGGGGGAGTCCGATCTCATCAATAGTTGCGTGCACCCAGCAAGTATATATCTGCGTGATGCACGCATTCAAGTCGGCGGGGGGTCGAGGTGTTCCTGCGCGTCAGGGCGCGCCCGGATACCTCGACCCGGGTGTGGGATAGGGCTCAGGCGCTCGCGAGGAGGAGGGTGGGGACCGCGAGGTCGGGATCGCGGACAGTGGTCACGCGCGTACCCGGTTTGCGTCCCTCGCGCACCGGCGACAGCTCGACGCCGGACCGGGCCAGTCGTGTCCGCGTCGTGTCGAGATCGGCCACCCGCCAGGCGACGCCCCCGAAGGTGTCCGGTCCCTGCGGGGGCGCGCTCGGCACGATGACCTCCACGACCGCGTCGCCGCAGCGGAAGAACAGCCCCCGGAAACCGTGGCCGGTCTGCCGGTCCAGCCGCAGGTCCAGCCCCAGCCGGGCACCGAAGTTCGCCGCTGCACGCTCCGGGTCGCCGGTGACCACGACGACGTGGTCCACGCGAGGCGCCGGTCCGCCCCCTTCGTCACCGGGGGTGGGGGCCAGTCGCCAGGTGGTGCCGCCGAGGTCGAAGCCGGCCGCGTCCCCGACCAACCCGCGCCTGCGGAGCAGCCGCTCGGTCTCGGGCACGTCGTCGACGCCGAGCGTGACCGTTGCCATCCCGGGTTCCCCGGCGATGACCTCGATGCTGACGCCGACCGGCCCGAGTCGCTGCCAGGCCTTCTCGGTGGCGGCGACGTCGGGCGCGGTGACGGTCAGACCGATGATCTCCATCCGGCCATCATGACCCGACCGACTGCGGTGTTCCCCACGGGCGGGCGAAGGGGGTCGCCGGCCGGCCGGTGTCGGCGAGGACGAGCTCGAGGGTGGTCGCGCCGTCGATCTGCTCGCGGATGATGTCCGCGTGGCCGGCGTGCCGGGCCAGCTCCTCGATGAGGTGACCGAAGGAGTAGCGCATCCTCGCCCGCGAGGAGTTCATCAGGCCGTACCAAGGGGCCGGGGGCACGGTCTGCTCGGCGTCGGGGTCGCAACCTCGGATCCATTCCACGAGCGCCGTGCGGCGGCGGTCGAAGAGCTCGAGGGCGCCGTCGAGGGTCTCGTCGTCGCGCAGGGCGAAGCCGTCCATGAATGCTGCGTAGGCGGCCGGGCTGATCTCCCCGCCGTCGCGGATCTCCATGCCCTGCTTCTCCTCCGGCGGAGCGATGACGTGGTTGGTGTGCTTGATGAGGCCGCCGATCGACAGCGCTGAGCGGGTCGGGGTCGCTCGCGCCTGCTCCTCGGTGAGCCCGAAGGCGCTGGCGCGCAACGCCTCCAGCTGCTGGTCGACGTACTCGGCGTAGCCGGTGGCCTCGTCGTGGCTGGTCGGTGCGTACATGGTTCTCTCCCGCTCTCTCTGGGTGGGCGAAGGGGGTGCTCCCGACGCCGTGGCACCACCGTCGCGGCAATTGCGGACACTTTGTGTCACTGATCGGAGGAGGATGGATGCATGGCAGAGACGACCGAACGCGTGCTGCGCCTCCTGGGGCTCTTCCAGGCCCGGTCGGTGTGGACCGGGCCGGAGCTGATCGAGGTGCTCGGCGTGACCACGAGGACCCTGCGCCGGGACATCGGGCGACTGCGTGACCTCGGGTACCCGGTCGAGGCGACACCGGGTGTGGGCGGTGGGTACCGCTTCGGCGCCGGTGGGCACATGCCCCCACTGCTCCTCGAGGAGGACGAGGTCGTGGCCGTGACCGTGGCGCTCCGCGTTGGGGCGCAGGGGATCTCGGCCATCGGGGAACCCGCGGTGCGGGCCCTGACCAAGCTCGACCAGGTCATGCCGCCCCGGCTGCGCGTCGAGGTGGCCGCGCTCGCCGACGCCACCGCCCTGCTGCCGGGGGCCACCGACGACGTCGACACCGGCGTGCTCGTCGTCCTGGCGCACGCCATTCGTGATCGGGTTCGGGCCCGCTTCGACTACACCGGCCGCACCGGTGAGGGCAGCGAGCGGGACGTCGAGCCCTACCGTCTCGTCGCGACCGGCCGGCGGTGGTACCTGCTCGCGTGGGACCTGCGCAGGCAGGACTGGCGCACCTTCCGTCTCGACCGGATGGCCGGGGTGCGGGCGTCGACCTTCCGCTTCACCCCGCGGGAGGCGCCGGACGCCGTCGAGCACGTGCGGCGGGCGGTGACCCGGTCCGGGTACGCCCACCGGGTGCGGGTCCGGTTGACTGCCGACGCCGCGGACGTGCGCCGTCGGGTGCCGGAGGCCTACGGCACCGCGACGTCCCTCGGCCCCGGACTGAGCGAGCTCGAGTCCTCAGCGGACGATCTGGGACTGCTCGCGCGGCACCTGACCCTCGCGGCGCACGACCTCGGTGCGCGGCTGACGGTGGTCGACCCGCCTGGGCTCGTCACGGCGATCGACGAGTTCGTGGCGGCCGTTGGCGCCACCCCCGCCCCCCACGGGGATTCGATGTAGATCCGCGCGCCCGGACGCGCGCGATCACATCGACTCGGGAGGGTTCAGCGACTCAGAGCAGCTTGCGCACCACGGGCAGGGGTAGCGCCTTCATGGCGGCACCGATGGCGACCCAGGGCTTGGCGGGGACGTAGGCCTTCGGCTTGCGGGCCTCGATCGCTTCGACCATCGAGCGCACACCCACGTCGGTGTCGACCATGAACTTCGTCTTCTGCTCGACCTTCTCGTTCATCTCGGTGCGGATGTATCCCGGGTAGAGGACCGAGACGTCGATGGCCAGCTCTGGCTTGCCGAGCATCTCCGAGCGGATGCCCTCGCCGAGCGAGGCGAGGAAGGCCTTGGTCGCGGCGTACGTCGTCATCGACTTGGGCATGCCGCGAAGCGCGGTGATCGAGGCGATGAGGACCAGGTGCCCGGCCCGCTGCTCGCGGAAGATCGCCATCGCGGCCTCCGTCTGCACCGCGGCACCCAGGACGTTCGTCTCGATCGTCTGGCGGTTGGCGTAGTGGCTGCCCTTGCCGTACGGAGCGCCCTTGCCCAGCCCCGCGTTGACGACGACGCGGTCGAGGCGGGTGAAGTCCCCCTTCGCCTGCTCGAAGACCGCGGTGACGTCCTCGTCCCGGGTGACGTCGAGGGCGTACGTCTCGACCCGACGCTGCGGGTGGGCCGCGGTGATCTCGGCCTTCAGCGCGTCGAGGCGCTCGGTCCGACGGGCGGTGAGCGCGAGGTCGTGGCCGAGCGCGGCGAACTGGCGGGCCATCTCGGCGCCGAGCCCGGAGCTGGCGCCGGTGATCAGGGTGGTGAAGGTCATGGCCAGACGGTATCGCGTGGTCGAGGCGGTCAGACGGCGCTCGCCAGGTGGTCGGACCTATTATTCACGAGAAGAACCGTGTAAATTTGTGGAACCACCATCACCCGAAAGGACCCACTTCGCCAGGAGTGCACCAGCCAGGAGGCCCACCATGACAACCACACAGCAGCAGGGACCGGAGACCACCGCCACGGACCACCGCGGTCTGGGGGTGCTGGACCACCGGGAGTGCCTGCGCCGGATCGCCTCGACGCCGATCGGACGGATCGCCTTCCACGATGCCGGGGAGACAGTCATCCTCCCGGTCAACCACGTCGTCGACGGCAGCTCCATCGCCTTCCGCGCCCGATGGGACTCGGTGCTGGCGTCCGCGGTGAACCAGACATCCGTCGCCTTCGAGGTCGACGAGTTCGACGCGCTCGAGGGCACCGGGTGGAGCGTGCTGGTCCGGGGAGTCGCGAGCACCGTCTACGACGAGGAGACCAGTCGGCGCTTCGAGGACCGGCTCGGCGACCAGTGGGGCGAGCAGCCGGAGGGGACGTTCTGGACCTCCATCCGTCCCGATGAGGTCAGCGGACGCGAGATGAAGGCCACTCGCGGGGAGTGCGGCTGCTGTTGAATCCCTTCACCCGGCGGGCGGACGACGCCCCGCACTGGCGCCACGAGGCCGCGTGCTACGGCGAGGAGCTGGACCTGTTCTTCCCGGTCGGCGTCGCGGGCCCGGCCGTGTGGCAGGTCAGCCAGGCCAAGGCGATCTGCGAGGGCTGCCCCGTGCGGGCGCAGTGCCTCCAGTACGCCCTGCGCACCGGGCAGGACCACGGCGTCTGGGGAGGCCTGACCCCGCAGGAGCGGCGCGAGTTGCGTCGAGCCGACGATGCCCGCGGGGCCTAGCCGTCCACCGCGTCACGCACGTGGCGGGAGTTGAGGTCAGCTGCGCCACCTGCGGCGAGCCCATCGGGAACCCTCGCCTGTCGTTCTTGCAAACAGTGTTGCCAAAAGGCAAAGTCGACTGCATGGAGTACCCAATCGACCGCACCCTTGACGCCGTGGGTCCGCGGCTGAAGCAACTGCGGCAGCGACGCGACGTCACCCTGAGTGACCTCGCCGAGGAGACCGGGATCTCGACCAGTACGTTGTCCAGACTCGAGGCCGGACTTCGGCGTCCCACCTTGGAGCAGCTCCTGCCGCTGGCACGCACGCACGGCGTCACTCTGGACGAGCTCGTCGACGCTCCGCCGACCGGTGACCCTCGCATCAACCTGCGCCCGATCCCCACCGGCGACGGCCGGACCGTCCTGCCGCTGACCCGCCGGCCCGGAGGTATCCAGGCCTACAAGTTCATCCTCCCCACCGGACGCGATGACGCCGAGCCCGAACTGCGCACCCACGAGGGCTACGACTGGGTCTTCGTCCTCAACGGGAGACTGAGACTGGTCCTCGGCGAGCACGACCTGATCCTCGAACCCGGTGAGGCCGCCGAGTTCGACACCCGCACCCCGCACTGGTTCGGAGCGACCAGCTCAGGGCCCGTGGAGTTCCTCAGCCTCGTCGGCAAACAGGGTGAACGCGCGCACGTGCGCGCAGCGCCCAGGCGGCACGGATCGAGTGAGGGCGTCCGCGCTGCGGCGCGGGTGCCGAGGCCGTGACGCCGTGACGGCTCTCGCACACCTCGATCACCCACCGGTGGCCCGCACGAGCAGGGCGTGGTGGATGCAGCGCACCTGCATCCGTCGGGCCGGCCCGATGACGTCCCCGTCGAGCTGGATGTGCAGGGGGGTGGCGCTCGTGACCACCAGCTCGCTCGAGGGCCGTGTGCGCAACCCGGAGACGTTGCGCTGCCAGCCCAGCGCTCCCTTCGCGGCCACACCGACCCACTGCACCGGCCAGCGCACGATCACCTCGAGCACGTCGAGCAGCCCGTCGTCGAGCAGTCCCCCGGGGACCAGCACCCCGGCGCGCACCCGGGTGCAGTTGGCGGCCAAGACGCTCCACGCGAGCACCTCGCGCTCCATCTCGTCGTCGTGGCGCACCGTCATCGGCACCGGTCGGCGCATGGCCGACACCGCGGCGGGCGCCAGATAGGCCGGCCAGCCGATGCGCTCCTTCAGCCGGGGACGGGTGGCCGCGACCGTCGCCGCGTCGTGGCCCATGCCCGCCAGGACGACGAAGGGGTGCTCCTCCACCTCGTCGTCGATGCGAGCGAGCCCGAGGTCGACCGGACGGGCGCCGGCGGTGACCGCGACCTCCGCTGCCGCGTCGACCCCGCTCGGCAGGTCGAGGTTGTGCGCCAGCAGGTTGGCGGTCCCGATCGGGATGATCCCCAGCTGAGTGCCCGTGCCGGCCAGGGCGTGCGCCACGGAGCGCACCGTGCCGTCACCGCCGGCGGCGATGACCAGCTCGGCCCCCGCCTCGACCGCGCTTGCCGCTTGGGCACGGCCGGTCTCGGCGCGGGTCGTCAGGTGCACCGCCGGGGCGGGCCATCCGGCTGCCGCCACCCTCGTGGTGACCGCGTCGAGCGCCCGCTCCCATCCCCCCTTCGCCGGGTTGATGACGAGGGCGGACCGCACTCAGTCGACCGTACGGGAGTCGTCGAAGACGATGATCGAGCCGCCGTAGTTGGCGACCCAGACGCGCTGCTCGGTCGGTTCGTAGGTGATGCCGATCGGGTGCGGGTCGGTCTTGACGGTCTGGATGACCTCGAAGTCCTCGGTGGCGACCTTGCTCATCGTGGCGTCGTTGTAGTTGACGACGTAGAGGGCGCCGCCGTCCGGGCTCATCGCCATCGAGCGGGGCTGGGTGCCGACGGCGACCTCTCGGGTGACTTCACCCGTCGCGGCGTCGACCTCGCTGACCGTGCCGCTGTTGTTGTTCGTGACGTAGAGGTGCTCGCCCTCGGGGGAGAGCACGAGGTGGCGGGGACCGTCGCCGGTGTCGGTGAAGTCGGCGTCCACCTCACCCGAGGCCAGCTCGACGGAGACGGTGCGGTCGGAGCCCATGAGCGCGACGTAGGCGGTGGAGCTGTCCGGGGAGACCTCGATCCCGCGGGGGTTGTCGCCACCGAGTGGGATGGTCGAGGTGACCTCGCCCTGCTCGACGTCGATGACGCTGAGGTCCATCGAGCACCAGTTGGACACCAACACCTGCTTGCCGTCGGGGGTGGCGGCGACGTACTTCGGCACCGCGCCCACCTCGATGACGTCGACGATCTCCAGGGACGACGTGTCGATCTTGTAGACGTAGCTGTCCGAGACGCCCTTCGGCCCTGCGCACGCGTCCTTGCCCTCGGGCAGGAAGTTCTCCCCGTACATCGAGTAGTTGCTCACCCACGCGGTCTCGCCGTCGGGAGAGAAGGCCATCTCGACCGGCGCGCCCTTGCTGGTGCCCGGATGGCCCTCGATGCCGAAGTCGGCGAGCTCGACCGAGTCGTCGATGGTTTTCTGCAGGGCCCCGTCGGCGGTGAAGACGCTGACCGTGTGCCGGTACATCATGTTCTGCGCGAAGATCTGGCCCTTGGCTGAGGCGACGACCGACTTCGGTGCCATCTCCCCGGTGAGGCGCTGGACGCGCACCAGATCGGTCTCGGCCGCGGCGGCCGACTCGCCCTGGGGTGTGGCCGGCGAGTCCTCCGGCGCAGGGGACTCGACCTCCGTTGGCTGAGTGGGTTCGGCTGCGGTGCTCGTCGACGACGCGGCCTCCGCCGACGGCTCACCCTCGGTGCCGACGACCAGGGAACCGACGAGCAGCACGAGGACGACGGCGATGGCGACGACCACCGCGAGGACGATCCGTCGGCGACGGACGTAGATCGGGTCGTTCTTGATCTTCACGGGCACCTCGTTGTGGACAGCGTCACCCCGATTCTAGGGTCGGTTGCGCCCCGGGCTGGGGGAGGCGCACCGGGGCCGTGCGGATGGGTACAGACCAAGGGAGGGGCGAAGGGGGACCTTCGGCTGATGCGTCCCGGCACCGGCGGTGATGGGATGGCTCCCATGGCGACGCAGGTCTACGAGCTCACCGTGGGCGGGCACCACCACCGGGTCGAGACGTCGGTGGGGGACGGCTGGAGCAACGAGGCCACGTGGTGGGTCGACGGCGAGCAGGTGGCCACGAAGAAGTCGACCACCGAGGACAGCCTGTACCTGTCCGCGGACAAGGGCCACGACCTCGCGGACACCGCCGGGGCCCTGAGGGTCCGGTTCACCGCCTTGAACAAGCCGGTGCGGGCGACGTGGTTCGAGGGGGGCCGGGAGAAGGCGAGCGCGGCGTCCTACATCGGCAGCGCAGGCATCGACCTCGTGCCGGAGCCGGGTTCCCCGGCCGCCCTGCGTGAGGAGAAGATGCGCGCCAATCCGCGCCTCTACGCGGCCCGCCACGTGGCCGGCGGTCTGGGCAAGGTCGTCGTGCCGATCATCGCTGCGGTCGTCATCACCTGGCTGCTGTCCCGGGTCTCCCTGCCCGACTGGGACCTCGGCCTGCCCGCGATCCCGTGGCCCGACCTGCCGTCCATCCCTTGGCCGCAGCTCCCGTGGCCCTCGATCTCCCTTCCCTCCGTCGACGTCCCGGACTGGCTGCGTCGGCTCCTGGACAAGGTGAAGTACGTGTGGCCGATCCTCCTGGGCCTCTGGCTCGCCCGGCGCGAGATGAGGCGTCGCCGGCAGCAGGACGAGCTTCGGGCCAGGATGGGGTCGGGTGGCTCGGCCGGGTCGGGGTCCGCCACCGACGGTTCAGCGACGCGGGACGTCTCGGCGGGTGAAGCCGAGGACGCCGAGCCCGAGGAGGGCCAGACCCACGACGCCCGCGACGAGTGAACCGGTGACGTCGACGTCCTCGGCGGGGACGTTGCCGACGAGCCCGAAGGGCGACCACTGCACGAGTGCCTCGGGCAGGTCGAGCCCGGGACCCATGTAGGCCAGGACGGCAGCGACGGCGAAGAGTGCCCAGACCGCCGGCTGCATCGGCGGCGCCCACCCGAAGAGCGCGACGGACACCCCGGCGAGCAGGAGCATGACCGGCAGGTAGGCGAGCGTCGCGCCCATGAGCGTGCCGATCCACGAGGCGTCGTCGAGGGAGGCGGCGGTCGAGGTGGCCAGGGCGAGGCCACCGATGCCGCCGACGATGAGTGTGCCCAGGGCGAGGACGACCAGGTGTGGGGCCGTCCAGGCGACCCGACCGCGGGCCTCGCTCAGCTGCAGCTCCAGGCGTCCGGAGGTCTCCTCCTTGCGCAGCGAGCCGAGCGACTGCAGCACGTAGCCACCGACGAGCATCGCGAGCAGGAGGACGAACATCGCGGCCATCGACTCGACGATCTGCTCACCACCGCCGGCGATGAACTCCGCCAGCTCGGGGTTGCCCGCGAAGGCGTCGATGACCGTCTGGGAGAGCGCGCCGTAGGTGCCCATGAGGATCGCGACGAGCAGCGCCCACCCGAGCGTGGTGCCCAGGTGTTCCCGCACGGCCAGACCGAAGGGGGTGCGCAGCCACGGGGTGGCCCGGTGCGGCCCGGTCCGCGCGGCGATGAGCGAGCCGCCGACGTCCCGGCGCGCGGACAGACGCAGGGCGAGGGTGAACAGCACCAGCGTCGCCACCGCACCGACGACGAAGGGGGTCACCTGCGGGTCGCCGAAGGGCGCCGCCCGGTCGTACCAGCCGTGCGGGGAGAGCCACACGACCCATGTCCCGTCCACCGACCCCGCACCGCGCACGATGTAGGAGGCCAGGGCGAGGGCCAGCCCGACTCCCCAGACCGAGCGCATGTGGCCGAAGGCCTGCGCCAGCACCGCCGTGATCCCGACGAAGACCGCGCCGAGCAGGACGAGGTCCAGCCCGTAGACGAGGGAGCCGGTCGTGTCCGCGCCGGCCACGATGAAGGTCAGTGCCGTGAGGGCGCCGAGGGCGGTCAGGGCCGCGAGGGCGAGCAGTACCGTCGCGACGAGTGGGGCCTGCCGACCCATCCGCGATGCGAGGAGGAGCTCGAGGCGGCCGGCCTCCTCCTCCCTTCGCGTCCCACGGCCGGTGAGGGAGATCGCCAGGACCGGGATGGCGAAGCCGACGACGAAGCCGAGCTCGTTCATCATGACCCCGCCGAGCGTCTGGAGCCCGGCGACGTCGCCGTTGAGCATCCGGATCGCGGGGGTGTCGGAGGAGTCGGCGTAGGTCGCCAGCTTCGCCGGGGTCTCGTAGAGGCTGGTGATCGACGCGGCCGTGATCGCCACGAGGGCGACGAGCCCGAGCACCCATGCGGCGAGCGCCTTCCAGCCCGTGCGCCACTGGACGCCCAGGTTGATGCCGACACCGGAGGCGTGGACCGCGGTGCTCATCGGATCGCCTCCTGCCGGGTGTCCGCGCCCTCCGCAGGAGTGTCCCGGTACTGCTCGAGGAAGAGGTCGTCGAGGCTCGGCGGGGTGATCGTCAGCGTGTGCACGCCGGCGGCGTGGACACGGCCGACCACCTCGGCGATGTCCGTGGCGTCGACGTGGCAGCGGACCTCCGGCCGGCCCTCGGTGGCGCTCGTCTCGAGAGCACTGACGCCGGGGACGGACTCGAGATCGACCTCCCGGTCGGTGACGGCGTGGACCTGGCTGCTGGTGCTGCGGCGCAGGTCGGTCAGCGTCCCCGTGGTGACCGTCCGGCCGGCCCGGATGATGCTCACCCGGTCGGCCAGCGCCTCGACCTCGCCGAGGATGTGGCTGGAGAGCAGCACGGTCGTGCCTTCGGCGACTCGCTCGCGGACGGTCTCCTGGAAGACCTGCTCCATCAGTGGGTCGAGGCCGGAGGTGGGCTCATCGAGGAGGAGCAGGTCGACGTCGGCGGCGAGGGCGGCGATGAGCGAGACCTTCTGCTTGTTCCCGGTGGAGTAGTCGCGGGTCCGCTTCTTCGTGTCGAGGTCGAAGCGCTCGACGAGCTGCTCCCGACGAGCCTCGTCGATGCCGCCGTGTGCCCGGCCGAGGACGTCGATGCACTGCCCGCCGGTCAGGCCGGGCCACAACGTGACCCCGGCCGGGACGTAGGCGAGGCGGCGGTGCAGCTCGACCGCGTCGTGCCACGGGTCGCCACCCAGGACGCTGACATCGCCGCTGTCCGCGCGGGTCAGCCCGAGCAGGACCCGGATGGTCGTCGACTTGCCGGCGCCGTTGGGCCCGAGGAAGCCGTGCACCTCTCCCTTCGCCACGTCGAGGTCGAGCCCGTCGAGGGCATGGGTGCTGCCGTACCTCTTGTGCAGGTCGCGGGTGTCGATGACAGGTGTGTCGCTCATGGTCACTCCTTCGACGAAGGGGGTCGGGACCCGATCGCGGGGTCTAACGGTGTATCGGTCGCGGGGAATATCGCGCCATAGAAGCGCATCGCCTCCTCGCCCCAGCGGGCGAGTCCCTCCCCGTGGAGCGGGTCGTAGCCCAGGACCTGCCGCCAGTGGTCGGCGAGGAAGAGGGTGCCCAGATCGGCGGACATCGCCATGGCCGCACGGGTCTCCGGGTCAGGTCCGGCCAGGAGCGTGCCGGCGGCGTCCCACTCCCGGAAGATCTCGACGGTACGGCGGTGCCACGCGGTGAGCAGCTCGGTGGCGAGCGGGTCGCCGGTCATCATCAGCCGGCGCAGGTAGGGGATGACGGGGGAGTTCTCGGGCAGGCCCTGCTGGAGCATGTCGCCGATCGAGGACCAGGCGCCGGCCTGCGCGTCCCCGGTGTCGGTCGAGAGGTCGAAGAGGTCGTCCATCCAGGTGCGCAGGTGGTCGACGACCGCCTCGCGCAGTCCCGCCTTGGACCCGAAGTGGTGGACGACGAGCGCCGCCGAGACATCGGCGCGCTCGGCGACCTGGCGCATCGTCACCGCGTCCTCACCCCGCTCGGCGAAGAGCTCGAGCGCTGCGTCCCGTACCCGGGCTCGCGCAGTGCGATCGTCGACTGAACTCATGTTCAGCATACTAAACGTCGGTTCAGTCGATGGTCAAGGGATACGAACTACTGCAGGCAGCAGTACGTATCGTCGGCAGTGCCTCGAACTACTGCACGCGATACCAGGTACTGCCTGCAGTAGTTCGTATGCGGGGGCGTCCTACGCTGGCGGCATGGCGAACGTGAGCGGGCTGGTCCTCGCGGCGGGGGCGGGGCGACGGATGGGGGCGCCCAAGGCACTGATGACCGACCCCGACGGCACGTCCTGGCTGGCGCGGTCCCTGGGCGTGCTCCGCAACGGCGGCTGCGATGACGTGACCGTCGTTCTCGGCGCATGCGGTGGCCGCGGGGCCGAGCTCGTGCCCGGAGTGCCTCACCTGATCTTCCCCGGCTGGGACGAGGGGATCGGCGCCTCGCTCGCCCATGGCCTGCGCCACCTGGGCGCCCGACCCGACGTCGATGCCGTGCTCGTCCACCTGGTCGACCTTCCTGACGTCACGGCGGACATCCCCCGTCGTCTCCTGGCGAAGGGGGCCGGGCCCGCCACCCTGTCCCGCGCGGTCTACGACGGCGTCCCCGGTCATCCCGCGCTCATCGGTCGCGATCACTGGGCGCCCTTGGTCGCGCAGCTCGCCGGCGACCGCGGCGCCAACGCCTACCTGCGTCGCCACGGAGCCCAGGAGGTCGAGTGCTCCGACCTGGCGTCCGGTCTCGACGTCGACTTCCCCGAGGCCGAGGGTGGACGTACGAGGTAGACAGGGGGCATGGACCCCCACGCCGCAGGTCGCATCGCCCGCTCCCTGGAGACCCTCCATGCCTTCGGCTACTTCGCCCCCGAGGTGCAGGAGGAGCTCACGCAGGTCGGCCTGACGAAGGGCAGACAGTGCTACTTCGCCTCCCGCTCGGCTCCGTTGGGTGCCGCCTCGCCGGGAACCGTGGCCGCGACGTTCTTCGTCTTCAACCCCTCACTCGTCGCGCACCACGTGGCCGGTGTCTGGGAGCTGGCCTCGCCACAGGAGGTCACGGCGGCCCGCTACCGCGGCATCTCCCGGGCATGGCAGCGCCTCCTGCCCGACCTCGACCCGGACGACGTCGCCGAGGCGGCCGAGCTGGCCCGCGCTGCGGCACAGGCCTGCTCGGTGGCCGGTCGACCGCTCTCGGCCGCCCACGCGGACCTGCCGTGGCCGAAGGAGGCGCACCTCGTGCTCTTCCACGCCCTGACGATCCTGCGTGAGCACCGCGGGGACGGACACATCGCGGCCCTGCTGGGCGAGGGACTCTCCGCCCTCGAGGCCCTGGTGACGCACACCGCCACGGGCCGCGGCTTCACCGTGACGGCCGCGCAGAAGACCCGCGGATGGAGCGAGGAGGAGTGGCAGGCCACTCGGGCCGCACTCGTCGAGCGGCGCCTGATGACTCCGCAGGGCGGACTCACCGACGAGGGCCACTCCCTTCGTCGGCGGGTGGAGGCGGCCACCGATCGGATGGCCGCGCAGCCGTGGGGCTCGCTCGGCGAGGAGGGCGCCACCCGACTGGCGGAGCTGGGCCGGCCCTGGGCGCGTCAGGCCCGGGACAACGGCGCCTTCCCGCAGGGGGTGTTCGCCTGACGGGTGATCGGGCGGGCGTAGCGTCGAGCCCCATGACCGTCACGCAGGGGAACGACTTCCCCGACAACCCGTGGCCGGCGCTGTGGGCGCTGGTCATCGGCTTCTTCATGATCCTCGTCGACGTGTCGATCGTCTCGATCGCGACGCCGGCACTGATGGAGTCCTTCGACGCGGGGATCGAGCCGGTCCTGTGGGTGACGAGCGCCTACCTGCTGGCCTACGCGGTGCCGCTGCTGATCACCGGACGCTTCGGGGATCGCTACGGCCCCAAGCGGATCTATCTCGTCGGCCTGACGATCTTCACCCTCGCCTCGCTCGCCTGCGGCTTCAGCCCGACGATCCACTGGCTCGTCGCCGCCCGTGTCGTGCAGGGCCTGGGCGCATCGCTGATGACCCCGCAGACGATGGCCGTGATCACCCGGACCTTCCCACCTCAGCGGAGGGGGTCGGCCATGGCCCTGTGGGGTGCCACCGCGGGCGTCGCCTTCCTCGTGGGGCCGTTGCTCGGCGGGCTGCTCCTGGACGCCTTCGGCTGGGAGTGGATCTTCTTCATCAACGTCCCCGTCGGCCTCATCGGCATGGTCATGGCGGTGCGGCTCGTGCCGTCGCTGCGCACCCACGCGCACGCGATGGACTGGGTCGGGGTCGTGCTCTCCGCGGTCGGTCTCTTCCTGGTGATCTTCGGCCTGCAGGAGGGCGAGGGCCACGACTGGGGACGGATCGTCGGACCGGTCACCGTGCCGATGCTGATCGCTGCCGGGCTCCTCGTGCTCGTCGCCTTCATCGCGTGGCAGGCGCGCGGGCCGAAGGAACCGCTCGTGCCGCTCGGCCTCTTCCGGGACCGCAACTTCTCGCTGGCCAACGTCGCCATCACGATGATGAGCCTGGCCGTCACCGCGATGATGTTCCCGCTGCTCGTGTGGCTGCAGACGGTGCGTGGCTTCTCGCCCACCGGGGCGGCGTTCATCATCGCCCCGCAGGGCATCGCCGCCGTCCTGCTGGCGCGCTGGGTCGGACACCTCGTCGACCGGATCCACCCGCGGGTTCTGCCCACCATCGGGCTCGGCGGGTTCGCGGTCACCCTCTTCGTGCTCGCCGCACTGATGACTCCGCACTCTCCGCTGTGGGCGGTCCTCGTCACAGTGACCTTCATCGGGATCACCGGCGCATTCGTCTGGGGCCCGCTCGCCACGACCGCCAACCGCAACCTGCCGTTGCACCAGGCCGGCGCCGGATCAGGGGTCTACAACGCCACCCGTCAGGTGGGTGCCGTCATCGGCTCGGCGGCCATCGCGGCCATGATGTCCGCCCGGATCGCCGCGCACATGGGGACGGGTGCCGCGCAGCAGTTCGCCGGCGGAGCGGAGGGCATGGTCGCGAAGGGGGCGGCAGAGTTGCCGCCACAGGTCGCCGAGTCCCTGTCGGCTGCCTTCGCCGAGTCGATGCTGCTTCCGGCGGGGGTGCTGGTGGTCGGGGCCCTGTCCGCGATCGGGCTCGAACAGATGCGGCACTCCCGCCCGGGCCGCCGGGGGTGACGTCCGGGCGGCAGCGGGCTAAACGGCCTTGTGCTTGCGCAGGCTGTCCGTGACGTGCCCCAGGAAGTCGGCAGCCCGAGCCTGTGGCGCCGGTGTCGCCAGACTCACTCCGATGAAGAGCGCGAGCGAGAGGAGCAGACCCCACACACCGCTGCCCTGACCCAGCAACCGGGTGGAGGTCAGCTCGAGGACGAGCACGACTCCACCGGCCACGACGGTGGCGCAGATGACGCCCGGAGCGGTTCCCCGCTTCCAGAAGAAGGCGCCGACGATGGGTGGAACCAGGACCAGCAGGCCTGCGGACGCGGAGACGGACAGCACTGCGATCAGGTTGATCTCGAGCTGGGCGAACCCGAAGGCCAGCAGGGCGATGATCGGCAGGATGAACTTGCCCACGACGAGCTGCTGACGTTCCGTGGAGTCGGCCTTGACGACCCGGTAGACGTCACGCGTGACCATCGAGGAAAGGGTGAGCATGATCGAGTCGATGGTGGAGACGGCTGCCGCGATGATGCCGATCATCACGATGACACCCAAGACCGTGGGGACCAGATCGGAGGCGAGCAGCATCGGGGTCGCCAGGTCGCCCGTGGCCAGGTCGGGGAAGCGCTGCAGTGCCGCAAAGCCCCAGACGACCGACACCAGGGTGTAGATGAAGCCGAACACCATGAATCCCAGGAGCATCGTTCGCAGGTCGCGCATCGAACGCGGTGTGTAGAGACGCTGGCTCACCTGGGGGTTGGAGATGCTGAAGAAGATCCAGGGGAGGGTCAGGCCGAGGAAGACGCTGAAGGTGAAGAACCCGTTGCCCGGGACGGAGAGCGCCCCGCTGTGGTCGGTGCTGAGCGAGCTGAAGAAGTCGCCGGCGCCGCCGAGTCGGTAGATGACGAAGACGACGACCAGGGTGGCGCTGATGATCATCATGATCGCCTGCAGGGAGTCGGTCCAGGCGACCGAACGCAGCCCGGCGACCAGCGAGAACACGATGGCCATCACGGTGGCCAGGATCGTGCCCGCCGTGAAGCTGACTGCGCCGTCACTCATGCCACTGACCAGGTAGCCGACACCTGCCAGCTGCACCGCGGCGTACGGGATCAGGAACACACAGCTGGTCAGCGCGGTGACCACGGCGACGGGCCGGCTGTCGTACCGGTGCCCGAGCATCTCCGAGGGGGTGACGTACCCGTACTTCTGCCCCACCAGCCAAAATCGTGGGCCGAAGACCACGACGAGGGTCACGCCGCACAGGTAGATCAGCTCGAACCCGAGAGCGCCCACTCCGCCCGAGTAGGTCAGCCCCGCGAGTCCGACGAGCATGAAGGCGCTGTACGTCGTGGCGCTGTAGCTCATCGCCGAGACGAAGCCACCCATCCGACGGTTTCCGAGAAAGTAGTCGGACATGCTCTTCGAGGTGCCCTCTCTGGAGAGGAAGGCGGTGACGAGTGCGATCGCGACGTAGATCGCGATACCGATCCAGATCCAGCTGGCCTCCATCTCAGTCCTCCCAGCGGGAGCTGATGATGGCGTTGACGCCGATGACGACTGCGGTGGCGACCGTCCAGAAGAGGAAGCTGGCGTACCAGACGTCCAGGTCGGTGAAGACGGTGTACGGCAGCACGAAGCTCATCAGGATCACCACGAGTGGCACGGCAAGCCACCAGCGGGTGCGGGTGCGGTCCATCACGGACGAATCCTCCCTTGGTCGAGTGCGAATGGGGTCCCGCCCGGCGTGCTCAGCGCAGGTCCGCCACAGCGGTGGTGTGGGCGCGGGCGATCTCCTCGAGGTCGACGCGCTGCTCGGCGATCCGGCAGCCGAGTCCGTTGGGTTTGATCGGAATCCCCTCCTCCCGCCAGTGCTCGAAGACCGTCTGCCGCTTGTGCTTCGGCGCGTCACCGGAGGCGTTGACCACCCGCCACCACGTGACGTTGGCGCCGTAGAGCCGCAGGATGGTGCCGACGTGGCGCGGTCCCGTGCCGACGAGGGCCGCGATGTCCCCGTAGGAGATGACGCGCCCGGACGGCACGAGCTCGACCGCCCGCAGCACCTTCTCCACCAGGACCTCGTCCACGGCTCACTCCTGACTGATCGTCACGCTCTCGATGGTGTGCACGCTCGCCGGAGAGCCCTCGCCCTGCGACCCGTCTGCCTCGATCGTCTCGACGACGTCCATCCCGTCGGTGACCTGGCCGAAGAGGCTGTACTTCGGCGGTAGTTCGACGCCCGCCTTGCCGGTGATGATGAAGAACTGGGAGCCGTTGGTGTCGGACCCGGCGTTGGCCATCGCGACCGACCCGACCTCGTACTCGCCGGCCTCGGGGAGCTCGTCGTCGAACTGGTAGCCCGGGCCGCCGCTGCCGTCCCCGGACGGGTCGCCGCCCTGGGCCATGAAGCCCTGGATGACCCGGTGGAAGGCCAGCCCGTCGTAGAAGTGGTACCGCGCCAGGACGACGAAGTTGTTGACCGTCTTCGGCGCCTTGTCCGTGAGCAGGTCGAGCTCGACGTCGCCGACGTCCGTCGTCAGGGTCGCCGTGTAGTCCTTCGACTCGTCGATGCACATCGGTGGCGCCTGCTCGAACTGCGTGACCCGCTCGGCGCTCCCGTCGGCCGGCGGGCACTGCGTGGCAGCGTCACCGCCCCCGCTCCCACCGGCGTCCTCGGACCCGGACCCCCCGCACCCGGCGAGGGCGAGGGAGGCAGCAGCAACGAGGGGGAGCACGCGAGGGGTCATGGGGTGAGTGTAGGAGGCGCCTTGGCGCATCATGGGGGCATGAGCGCCCTCACCGACACCTTCGGCATCACCACCCCGATCGTGCTGGCCCCCATGGCCGGCGTCGCCGGCGGGCGTCTGGCCCACGCGGTCTCCAGCGCCGGTGGGCTCGGGATGATCGGCACCAGCGGCAGCTTCTCGCCCGACTGGATCCGCGAGCAGGCCGCGATCGCGGGGGAGGGGGCCACCCCCCTTCGAGGCGCCCACGCGGAGCGTGGGACCCACTCCGTCGCACCTCAGGGCACCGCCTTCGGCATCGGGTTGATGGCCTGGGTGCCGCAGCTACCCGCCCAGATCGAGGCGATCCTCGCGCTGGGCGTCGAGGACCGGCCGGCGTTGGTGTCGGTCTCCTTCGGTGACGTCGCCGGGCCGATCCGGACTCTGCGCGAGGCCGGGCTGGCCGTGGCCTGCCAGGTCGGCAACGCGGCGGATGTCGCCGCGGCCACCGCGGCCGGTGCGGACGTCATCGTGGCCCGTGGGGGCGAAGGGGGCGGACACGGCCGCAACGAGATGGCCACCGGGGAGATCCTCGCGCTCGCGCTCGATGAGACCGACGCTCCGGTGCTCGCCGCCGGGGGCATCGCGGACGCAGCCGACGTCTCCCGGGTGATGACGGCTGGAGCCGCCGGGGCGTGGTGCGGTACCGCCTTCCTCACCTGCCGGGAGGGCGAGAACACCCCCGAGGCCCGGGCCGCGATCGGCCGGGCGCAGGCCACCCGCTACTCCCGGGTCCACGACGTCGCGCAGGACCTGGCCTGGCCGCGCGAGTTCGGCGGACGGGCCGTGACGACCCCCTTCCTCGAGCAGTGGGCCGACCGGGAGGACGAGATGACCGACGCGGCCCGGGCCGAGCACGCCGCAGGCAAGGAGCGGGGCGACACCGACTACACGCCCCTCTACGCCGGCGTCGGCGTCGACCGCCTCAGCGCGCCGACCGACGCCGCGAGCGTCGTCACGGCCCTGACCCCGAGGGGCTGACTCGGGCCCCCTCCACGGCAGCGATCGCGACGGCGAGGTCCTGCCAGGCCATCCCGGCCCCCTTGAAGACCACCGGACGATCCCGCGCCACCGGCACCTCGCCGCGCACCACGGCGGCGAGCCCGACGAGGTCGTCCGGGGACAGGGCGCCCTCGTCCACGGCAAGGACCACGTCCCCGCACTCGCGCATGGCGGTCTGGTGGTCCTCGACGACCACCTGGGCGCGTCCCATCATGGCGCTGTCCAGCTCGCGGCGGTCCGGTTCGTGCGACCCGATCGCCACGACGCACGCGTCGTCGCGCACCAGCGACCCGTCGAAGAGCGGGGTCGCGGAGCTCGTCGCGCAGACGATGACGTCCGCCTCGCCGGCTTCCGCCAGGTCGCAGACGACGGCGGGCATGCCCTCGTCGACGAGGGTGCGCACGGTGGCCTCGGCCCGATCCGGGGAGCGCCCGGCGACGGCGATGCGGTCGAAGGCGCGCACGCCCGCCAACGCTCGGACATGACCCCGCGCCTGCGGGCCGCTCCCCAGGATGAGCAGGTGCCGCGCATCCGCACGTGCCAGCTGGTCCACTGCCACGGCGGAGATCGCGGGAGTGCGCAGCTCGGTGAGGACGGAGCCGTCCAGGATCATCCGCGGGGTGAGCGTCTCGGCGTCCAGGAGCAGGTAGGTCGCCTGGATGCGGGGGAGCCCCCGGGCCGGGTTGTCGGGAGCCACCGAGGCCACCTTGATCCCGACCCAGCCATCGACTGTCGTCGGCATGATCAGCAGGTGACCCGAGCCGGCCGGGGTGTTGGATCGGGCCGGATCGTCCGCCGGGTCGAATCCCCCGGCCAGGACGTCGTGCACGACCTCCCGGGCCCGGTCCGGGGTGACACGGGCGCGGATCTCGTCGGCGCCGAGCCAGGGCAGGGCGCCGTCGGGCGCGGGAGGTGCGTCGGTGCTGGGGTCCATTGGTGCTCCTGGCTGACGTGTGCGTCGCACGACCTCGTGCCGCAGTGCGGGCCGCGGTCGTTGCGTGACTTGATCGGATGTGATGACCACCACAAGGATGGACCCATGAGCGACGAGACCTCCCCGGGTGTCCACTTCCCGGCCGACGACCAAGGGCGTCGGTCGACGACGACCACGACGAGGGGCGTCCTCGCCGACTCCGTGCGGGGCGTCGACGCGGCCCTGGCCCAGCGGATCGACGGCGCCCGCGAGTGGCGCAAGGACTACGTCGACCTCGTGCACGCCGTGACCGCGGCCAGCGCCGGGTCGGCCGACCGGGCCGCGCGCATCGCCGCCGACGGGCTGGCCTCGATGCGCCGGCGGATGGTGCTCGTCGACGACTCGGGGGCCCAGGCCCCCCTCGACGAGGCGATGTTGCCGATGCCCGCTGGTGCGGCCCCCTTCGGCACCGAGACCGTGCAGGGCACGGCCGAGCCGGAGACAACCCTGCGGGTCCCGCTCGCCGGGCGCGTGCTCGAGGGCGAGGAGCTGCGCGGACAGCTCGCGTCGTGGGTCGACCGGGGGATCGTCGAGCCCTCCTTCGCCGCGGCCATCGGCGAGGTCATCGACCACCCGGAGTGGCTCACCCTGCCCGGCCGGCGAGTGCTGCTCGTCGGGGCCGGCGCGGAGATGGGACCCCTGGAGACGCTTCTGTCCTGGGGCGCGGACGTGATGGCGATCGACCTGCCGCGCAGTCGTGCCTGGCGACACAAGAAGGGCCTGGCCACCCGCGGCGCGGGCACGCTGACCTTCCCCGTCGACGAGTCCGGCGACTCCGGCGCCGACGTCGTCCACCAGCCCGGTCAGGTGCTCGAGTGGATCCGACGCACGAGAGGCGGCGACCCCCTGGCCGTGGGGATGCACGCCTACGCCGACTCCGGGGTGCACGTGCGCGTCAGCGCCGCGATGGACCTGCTCATGGACGAGCTGACCGCCGACGACGCCGAGACCGCCCTGGCGTGGCTGGCCACCCCGACCGATGCCTTCGTGGTGCCGCCGGAGGTGGTCGCGGCCGCCCGCGAGCGCTGGGCCGCCCGCGGCATCACCCTGAAGTCCGCGCAGGCGCCCGTCCGTGCCCTGGGGCGTGGGAAGCTCTTCGCCCCCGCCTACCGGGACGCCCACGAGGGGCAGCCGGGGATCGCTGACGTGCTCGTGCCCCAGCAGGGCCCCAACTACGCGATCGCCAAACGGCTGCAGCGCTGGCGCGGGGTGAGCGCCGAGGGCGCGGGGCAACGCGTCTCCTTCAACGTCGCGCCCGCCACGTGGACCAGGTCGGTGACGAAGAACCCGGTGCTCGGCGCGGCGTACGGCGGCGCACACCACTTCGGGGTCGAGGTCTTCGCACCCGAGAGCGTCCGCCCGCTGATGGCAGCGCTGCTCGTGCGTGACCTCGTACGGCAGCGACCGGAGCGCTCCCACCCCGAGGAGCTCTTCAGCGACGCCGCGGCCCACGGCGGGCTGTGGCGCGTGGGCTACGAGCCGAAGACGGCGCTCGGCGTGGCAGCGGCCGCGGGCCTGCCGGGGTCGCTCAGGCGGCGGCGGGGACGCTGACCGGGGGCACACCTCTC
This sequence comes from Janibacter cremeus, assembly GCF_013409205.1. NCBI lineage: Bacteria > Bacillati > Actinomycetota > Actinomycetes > Micrococcales > Intrasporangiaceae > Janibacter > Janibacter cremeus. Next base: position 1,639,163 of record NZ_JACCAE010000001.1, on the reverse strand, counting down.
GGCCGGTCGAGGTGATTGTGCGCGCCGGTACGCGCGGGAGTACCTCGACCCAACGCCACCCGACGTCCACGACGAGCACCGGCGCATCCCTCACCCCGCGAAGGGCGTGACCGCCTTCCCCCGCACGCCCGGCCGCACGACGAAGAGCGAGCCGGCAGCAGGGTCCTCGCCCTCGTCCAGCCCCTCGCGGGAGGTCGTGATGTACAGCTCGTCGAGGTCCGCGCCGCCGAAGGTGCACGCCGTCACCTGCCGCGCCCCGACCTCCACCACCGCGTCGCGGGTCCCGTCCGGCGACCACCGTTCGACCCGGCTGCCGCCGAAGATCGCCGTCCACACACCCCCTTCTCCATCGACGGTGAGGCCATCGGGATGCCCGTCCACCTCGGCGAGCACCCGGCCGTGCGCCAACCCGTCCTCCGGCGAGAAGTCGAAGAGCGCGATCCGCCCGGTCGGGGTGTCGTTGTAGTACGCGCGGGTGGAATCAGGGGAGAAGTCGATGCCGTTGGAGACCGTCACCGACTCCAGCGCGGTCTCCACCTCACCGCCGGGGTGGACCCGGTAGAGGCGGGCGGCGCCCTTCGCCTGGTCGTACGCCATCGAGCCGACGTAGAGGCTGCCGTCGGGGGCGACGCCGCCCTCGTTCATCCGGACGGTGTCCGTGGTCCACATCGCAGGAAGGGGGCCCACCCGCCAGTCCTCGTCCGCGAACGCCAGGCCCCGCTCGAGGGCGATGACCGCGCCCCCGGTGGACCGGGGTCTGATCATCGCCGCGACGTCGCCGACGTGGGTCCGGCTCACCTCGCCGCTCGCGTGGAGGGCCAGGACGTCGCCGGCGGTCATGTCCACCCAGCGCAGGCCGCCCCAGCCGGGCCACCAGCACGGTCCCTCGGCGTGGTGGGCGAGTGCATCGGTGAGGCGTTCGGCCCGCATGCTCGTCAGGCTAGTCCCGCTCGAGAAGCTCCGCGATCTCGTGGGTGAGTGCGACGGCCGCCTCGATCTCGACCTTGCGGCTGGAGACGGACTCGACGTTGAAGCCGAAGGGGATGCCCAGGTAGCGGCAGAAGTCGGCGAGCTCGCGGGCGGCGCCCACCGCCTGCTGGCGGGACCAGTCGAGCGGGTCCTGCGCGTGCAGGATCTCGTTGCGCACCCAGGACGGGACCTCCACGCCGAGCCACTGGAGGAAGGCGAGCGTCTTCGCCGAGCCGCACATGGACAGGGTGAAGACGAGCGGGGCGACGTCGACCCCGCTCTCGAGCGCGGCGTAGCGGTAGTCAGAGGCGAGGTTCTTCGCAGCGCCGATGTCATAGACGATCTGGCTGATGAAGAACTGCGACCCGGAGCGCTGCTTGCTCAGCAGCCGCTGGTGCTCGTCGCCGCGCCCGATGTGCCGCTCGGGGATCGTCACCGAGCCCAGCGGCAGCTCGGGGCGGGCCTGGTGGTGGATCTCCACGGCCTGCGGCAGGCTCGTGCGGACCTCGGCGTCGCTGCTGGAGGAGCCGACGAAGACCGTCATCACGTTGTCGGGCGCCGACTGCAGCCAGCTGCGCAGGTCCTCGGGGTCGTACTTGCCGACACAGCGGTAGACGACGGCGGGCTTGTCCCAGCGGGTCAGGCCCTGCGACAGGTAGGTCGCCGGGTCGAGCATCTCGGCGAATGGGAAGGGCCGCGGCTGGGAGTTGCGGTCGGCCTCGTCGGTGATGTCGTAGATGACCAGCGCGTCGATCGGCAGGGTCTCGACCCGGGCCAGGGTGCGCTCGGCGATCTCGGCGACGCGCTCGGGCGTGGTCTCGATCCGCGGGGGTGTCAGGCCGAAGAGCAGGACCTCACGCGGGTTGCGGGCCGGCGCGGGGAAGGCCGCCGAGGTCAGGGCGTGGGGCTGATCCTGCATGAGGGGCACGTTAACCCCCGTGGCGACGCCGACGTCGTGCCGTCTCGCAACCAACGCTGCGAGCCCGGTTAGGCTCACACAGAACGCACCGCACCGACACGAGGAGTACGGACATGCAGGTCAAGGACACCGCCGCCATCGTCACCGGAGGCGCCTCCGGGCTGGGCGCAGCCACCGCAGCGGCGCTCGCGGAGCAGGGGGCGAGCGTCTTCGCCTTCGACCTGCCGGACTCGATCGAGAAGGCCGCGCAGGTCGACGGTGTCGAGTACGTCGCGGTCGACGTGACGAATGTCGACCAGGTCCGCGAGGCGGTGGCGACTGCGGCAGGTGCCGGGGTCCCCCTTCGCACCGTCGTCAACTGTGCCGGCATCGGTCCGTCGATGCGCATCCTCAGCCGCAAGGGCCCGCACGACCTCGACCTCTACGCCAAGGTCCTCCAGATCAACCTCGCCGGTTCCTTCAACGTGCTGACCCTGGCGGCGGAGAAGATCGCCGAGACCGAGCCGCTGGAGCACGACGCCCGCGGCGTCATCATCAACACCGCCTCCATCGCGGGTTACGAGGGCCAGGTCGGCCAGGCGGCCTACGCCTCCAGCAAGGCCGGCATCATCGGCCTGACCCTGCCCGCAGCGCGTGATCTGGCCCAGCACGGCATCCGCGTGCTGACGATCGCGCCCGGCATCGTCGAGACCCCGATGCTCGCGACGGTCTCCGAGGAGTTCCGCGAGGGCCTGGCCAAGGGCGTGCCCTTCCCGCAGCGCCTGGCCCGCCCGGACGAGTACGCCCAGCTCGCGCTCTCGCTCATCGACCACGACTACCTCAACGGTGAGGTCGTGCGGATGGACGGCGCGCTGCGGATGGCCCCGCGCTGACCCGACCGTTCGAAGTCCCGGGAGCAGACGTGGACAGTGGGCATGGTTGTGGACACCGGGCCCGGATATATCCGAGCCCGGTGTCCACAACCCGGTCAGGTCGGGTCGGTGACGTCCGCGACCTGGGCGCCCAGGTGGGCGATGGCCGCGTCGGCGTCGAGGGTGGCCGCGACCCCGTGCTCGCCGGCCCCGATGGAGACCGTGCGTCCCACCATCGAGTTGTCCGCAACGACCGGGAGCGCCGTCAGTGATCCGAAGGGAGTGATCGTGCCCCTGGCATAGCCGGTCACCTCCCGGGCGACGTCCTTGCCCGGCAACGAGATCCGGTTGACGGCGAGGAAGGCGCGCAGCTTCGGCCAGGAGATCGCCCGGTCACCCGGCAGGAGGACGAAGAGGAAGTCGCCCTCGCCGCGTCGCACGACGAGGGTCTTGATGATGTCGGCCGGCTGCACCCCGCGGGCCGTCGCGGCCTCCTCGAGGGAGGCGACCTGCCCGTGTCGGGTGATCGTGTGCTCGATACCGCTGTCGGTCAGGGCCTGTGCGGCCCGGGTGCCACCGTCCATGGATCGAGCCTACGGCCCGCCCGTGTCGTCACCCGCGGACCGAGTTCCAGACGATGCCGACGATGAAGGCCACCCCGCCGAGGGCGCCCAGGCCCGCGAAGACCTCGGTGTACTCGGACCGGGTCGCCAGGCTGACGAAGAAGCCGCCGAGGATGCCGATGACCAGGACGTTCGCCGTGAACGCCAGAGCGCGCTGGCCGATGTCGTGCCGGCGCTCGTCGGTGAAGGCCCCGCCGAGCAGGGCGAGCGCCTCGAGGCGCCGACGCCCGACGAAGAGGACGGCGCCGTAGGCGAGCATGATCAGCAGGCCGATGATCCCGAACCGGGTCTGGTCGGTGGCGACACCGATCGTCAGGTAGACCAGACCCATCACCACGCAGAGGGTCAGGACCCCTGCGATGCCGGATGCGCCGCGCTCACGTGCCTGATTCGTCATGGAAGATCTCCTCTACCGTCGCGTCGAAGTGTCTGGCGATGCGCAGGGCCAGGCCCAGCGAGGGGTCGTACCGGCCCCGCTCGATCGCGATCACGGTCTGTCGCGAGACACCCAGTGCGGCAGCCAGTTGGGCCTGGGTGTCGCCTGCGTGTTTCCGCAGTTGCTGGACCGTGTTCTCCACGTGTCAAGATTGCTTGACACGCGTCCATCATGTCAAGTGACCTTGACATCGAGCGGTGGAAGCGCGGAGGCAGGACGCAGACATCGAGTTCGGACGTAGTCATACCTACGTCCGAACTCGATATCTGCGTCCTGAAGTGGAGGGGGCGGCGTCAGCGCCCCAGGAACTTCGCGAACAGCGCCTGCGCCTCCGGGGTGCCGGCCCTGCGACCGAGCGTGTCTGCCTCGTCACGGCCGCTCTGCGTGCGCGGGCGGTCGGCCCCGGCACGCAGGAGCCGCCGCGTCTGGCCGTAGGCGGCCGAGGATCCCCGCGCCCAGGCCGCCGCCAGCTTCCGGGCCCGTGCCAGCGGGTCGGCGACGACCTCGGCGACCAGGCCCTGCTCGCGGGCCTCCTGGGCCGACAGCGGCTGGTCACGCAGCGCGAAGGCCAGTGCCCGTTGCCGACCCATCGTCAACGGCAGCGCGGTCGAGGTCCCGCAGTCGGGGGTCAGCCCGATCGCGGGGTAGGCGAAGACGAACTTCGTGCCCTCGGCCGCCACGACGACGTCACCGGCGAGCATGATCCCGAGGCCACCGCCGGCGACGGCCCCGTGCACGGCCGTGACGACGGGCTTGTCGAGCGCCTCCAGCGCCAGGACCGCCCCATCGGCGGCATCGGCCAGCGCGAGGAGATCCGCCCCCGGGTCGTCCGACTCGGCGAAGGAGGCGATGTCCCCGCCCCCGCAGAAGCGCTTGCCGGCACCGCTGAGGAGGACGGCGCGCACTGCCTCGTCATCACCGGCGGCCACGGCCGCCTCGCCGAGCGCACGTGCGAGGTCCATGTCGATGGTGTTGGCCGCCTCGGGGCGGTTGAGCTGGATGTGCCCGACCCCGTCGGCGACGGTGAGCGTGACTGCCTGGTCCATCAGATCCTCCGGAACATTGCTGCGAGAGCCTGGCCGCCACCGATGCACATGGTGACGATGCCGTACTCGAGGTCATGGCGGACCATGTGCTTGGCCGCGCGGACGGTGAGGATGCCGCCGGTCGCACCGACGGGGTGGCCGAGCGCGATGGCCCCGCCGTAGGGGTTGACCCGCGCCGGGTCGAGGCCGGTGTCGCGGATGACGGCGACGGCCTGGGAGGCGAAGGCCTCGTTGAGCTCGATGACGCCGACGTCGGCGGGCGTCAGGCCGGTCTTGGCGAAGAGCGCCTTGAGCGCGTGCGTCGGCGCGTAGCCCATGAGCTCCGGCTCCATCGCGGCGGTGGTGACGGCCTCGAGGCTGACCAGCCCGGTCAGACCGCGCTCCTTCACGGCGGACTCGCGACCGAGGACGACGACACCGGCGCCGTCGTTGATGCCGGAGGCATTGCCCGCGGTGACCGAGCCGCCCTTGCTGAAGGCCGGACGCAGTTTCGCGAGCGTCTCCAACGTCGTGTCCGGCTTGGGGTGCTCGTCCTTCTCTGCGGTGAAGGGCTTGCGGCCCCCGACCTCGACGGCCGTGATCTCCTCGGCGAAGGCCGCCTGCGCCTCGGGGGTCGCCGCGCGGCGCTGCGACTCCAGGGCGAATTCGTCCTGCTCCTGACGGGAGACGCCGTACTTCTCCGCGACGTTCTCCGCGGTGACACCCATGTGGATGTCGTGGAAGGGGTCGGTCAGCATCAGCACGGTGCCGTCCTGCAGCTCCCGGTTGCCCAGCTTGTAGCCGTTGCGGGCACCGAAGTCGTAGAAGGGCATCCGGGTCATCGACTCGTCGCCACCGGCGAGGGTGAAGTCGAGGTCGTTCCACCGCATCTCCATCGCGGCGGACCAGATGGCCTGCAGGCCGGAGCCGCACAGGCGGTTGACGGTGTAGGCCGGCACGTTGGTGGGCAGACCGGCCGCGACGGCGACGCGGCGGGCGTTGTAGGCGTCCGGGCCCACCTGGCCGATGCACCCCATGACGACCTCGCTGATGTCCTCACCGGCGACGCCGGCGCGATCCAGCGCGGCACGGCTGGCGCTCGCCCCGAGCTCGTGGCCGGGGACATCCTTGAAAATGCCGCCGAAGCTGCCGGTGGGGGTGCGGGCTCCGTCGACGACAACGATCTTCTCCACGGTGGACTCCGATGATCGGGGGAGGGGGACTTCTCCCAGCATCCCACCCCGGGTCAGCCCAAGCGCGCTGTCCCCGGACGGAAGGTGTCCGGGGAGGCCTCCGCCCAGTCCACGGCCCAGCCCTGCGGCGGCTCACCCAGCAGCTGACCCGGAGCGAGCCACTCGTGGATCTCCGCGTAGGAACGCGTCTCGTGCGGGGAGATGTTGTGCCGCAGCATGTCCGGGGTCAGCTCGGCCGGGGAGCGCACGCCCATCGTCGCCATCATCTCCACCGCCTGCGCAACGGTCGAGGAGTGGTACTGGTGCACGCGGGTGCTCTTGTCGGGCACGTCCAGGGCCCGGGCCCGTCGCGGGTCCTGCGTGGTCACCCCGACGGGGCAGGTCCCGGTGTGGCACCGCTGGGCCTGGATGCAGCCGACGGCCATCATCATCGCCCGGGCGGCGTTGGTGTAGTCCGCGCCCTGGATGAGGCGGCGCACGATGTCGTTGCCGGTGGCGACCTTCCCGCTGGCGCCGACCTTGATGACGTCCCGCAGGCCCGTCCCGACGAGGGCGTTGTGCACGATCATCAGCCCGTGGGTCAGCGGCATCCCGACGTGGTCCTCGTACTCCAGGGGAGCGGCGGCGGTCCCCCCTTCGGCCCCGTCCACGATGATGAAGTCCGGCGCGGTGCCGACCTCACGGATGGCCTTGCAGATGGCCAGCACGTCGCGTCGGGACCCGACGCACAGCTTGAAGCCGGTCGGTTTGCCGCCGGAGAGCTCACGCATCCTGGCGATGAACTCGATGAGCTCCACCGGCGTGGAGAAGGCGGTGTGCGCGGCCGGGCTGACGCACTTCTCGCCCTCCGGGACGCCACGGACCTGCGCGATCTCCTTGGAGACCTTGGCAGCGGGCAGCACGCCGCCGATGCCGGGCTTGGCGCCCTGGGAGAGCTTGAGCGAGATGCACTTGACCTGCTCGTGGGCGGCCTCGTCCTCGAACTTGGCCGGGTCGAAGTGACCATCGCGGGTGCGTGTCGAGAAGTACCCGGACCCGATCTCCCAGACGAGGTCGCCGCCGTTGGCCAGGTGATGGCGCGACAGGCCCCCTTCGCCGGTGTCGTGGGCGAAGCCGCCGCGACGGGCGCCCTCGTTGAGCGCGAGGACCGCGTTCGCGGACAGGGCGCCGAAGCTCATCGCCGACACGTTGAGCAGCGACATGTCGTAGGGCCGGCTGCAGTCCGGTCCGCCGACGCGGACCCGGGGCGCTTCCTTCGGCGGGTCGAGGGGCATGCTCGAGTGCACGAGGTGCTCGTACCCGGTCTGGTTCACGTCGCGCTCGGTCCCGAAGGACAGCTCGCCGTGGATCCCCTTCGCCCGCTCGTAGATGACCGAGCGCACGTCGCGGTTGTAGGGACGGCCGTCCCAGTTGCGCTCGACGAAGTACTGCTGCAGCTCCGGGCGGAGTGCCTCCAGGGCATAGCGCATGTGCCCGATGACCGGGTAGTTGCGCAGGACCGAGTGCTTCTTCTGCACCAGGTCGTGGGTGGCGACGGCCGCGATGGCCGCTCCCACCCCGAGCACACTGTTGCGGATTCCCTTGGCCATGGCTCCAGCTCCCTTCGCGCATCCTTGCCCCTCCGGCATATCACTGACGAAGGGGGAAACCTCAGTCTGCGAGGAGCGTCACCAGATCGGTACGCAGCGTGCTCGGGTCGACGTCGGGCCCCGGCTCGGTCACATAGACCTCCCAGAAGGGCAGCTGCGTGCGGTGGCCGTCCTCGGCGACCTTCTCCATGAAGGACTGCCAGGCCTGCGGCAGCCCGTCGTATCCGCCGAGGTGCGAGACCGTCGCGATCCGCCCGGCGGGCAGGGTCGAGGAGTAGAAGGTGATGCCACCCGCCTCGAGCTCGCCATCGAGCACCTCGGCCACGGGGAAGCCCACATCGAAGGTCATCGTCGCCCCGGGCTGTCGACGGTGCAGCGCGAGGGCAGGGCCTGCTGGGGTGACGCCGAACTCGTCCAGCCCCGGGACCAGCGCGGAGAACGTCTCGTCGAAGATCCCGGCCATCTCGTGCGGCGCGACCCCCTCGGTCATGCGCACGACGGTCGGGGTCTCCTCGGCGTCGAGGTAGGTGACCTCGGTGTGCGGGTCGGCGAGATAGCTGGGCTCGGTCATGGCGTGCTCCTGTCGTCTGGGTCCGGCATGGCGTCCGTTCCCGATCATCCTCGAGCCGGCGACCGGATGCCACCCGTGATCACCTCGCCGCTCCCCACGACGATGGCCGCCGCCCCCTGCGGGAGCGGCGGCCATCAGCCGGGGCGGACCGCCTCAGACGAGGTCCTCGCCACGCTTCCTGGCGGCGCGGATCTCACGGACGAATCCGGTGCAGATCACGCCGAGGATGACCGCGACGATCACGGGCCACATGAGGATGTAGATGGTCAGTGCAGTGATGGACATGAGGGTCCTTTCTCAGACGGTCGCGCGCTCGTCGTCGAGGTCGGTGGCAGAGCGGGTCGTGGACGGCTCGTCGTCCTCCGGGTCGAAGTCGCCCGTCCGGCGGGCGATGACGTCGAAGTCGAAGGGTTCGCCGCGGGAGGCGAAGGTCATCCCCGCGCAGACGAGAGTCGAGACGGCGTAGGCCACCAGCGACCCCGACAGCGCGGCGTAGTCCGCGATGAGGCCGAGGGCGAAGGGGGCGAGGGCCAGGGCGGCGATGATGCCACCGGCCAGGCCGACCCTCGGCCCGAAGAACCCGAAGAGCATCAGGCCGATGACCACGCCGATCCCGACGATCCCGAGCAGCTCGACGGCCAGGTCCATGCCGGTGTTGCGCGGCAGCCAGCCGAAGCGGACCGGGAGGAACGCCACCAGGGCGAGCAGGACCGAGACGGTGAACGCGGAGTTGGTGACCTTCTTCCAGTAGAAGGAGGCGATGACCGGGAAGACCAGGCAACCCCAGAGCGCGCCGACGAAGACGAGCAGGTCGAGGATGCTCAGCTCCAGTGCCGCGAAGGAGACCGCGGCCGCCGTGGCCAGCACCATCGTCAGTCGCCCGATCAGCAGCATCGTGCGCGGGCTGACGGCCCGGCCGCTGCGGCGGGCGGTCTGGCCGTAGATGTCGGTCATGACGATCGAGGACAGCGCGGCCAGGTCGGAGTCCGCGGTCGAGGACAGCGAGCCGATGATCATCACGAAGAACAGGACGATCAGCGGGGTCGCGAGGTGGGTGGCGGCCAGCTGCGGCAGCAGGTTGTTCGGGTCGCCGCCGGCCGGGTCGACACCGGCGTAGAGGGCGAGGACGCCGAGCATGCCGACACCGATGACTGTGGCGCCGTAGCCGATGGTCGCCGTGATGAAGGTCGGCTTGATCAGGTCCTCGCGCACCGCGAAGAGGCGCTGGGCGATCGTCTGGTTGCCGATGGCGTAGGCGAGGACGGCCGCGATGTACGGGGCGCCCTGCTTGAGGAAGGCCTCGGAGGAGAAGAAGTTCGACTGCTGCGGGGTGAGGTTGGCCGAGCCCTCACGCAGCAGGTCGACGCCTCCGAGGATGAAGAAGAAGGCGGGCACGAGGACGACGACGGCGCCGAGCATCGCGACGACCTGGGCGAAGTCGGTCAGCACCGAGGCGCGGAAGCCGGACCAGATCGTGTAGAGCAGCACGCCGCCGGCGATCGCGAAGACGCCCTGGATGAAGTTCAGCGGGGAGAGCATCGCGATGAGCGCGCCACCGGCGATGAAGTTCGACATCAGCGAGATGACGCTGCCCAGGACGTTGGACCCGGCGAGCATCAGCTGGCTGGAGCGGCCGTGGCGCACGGCCATGACCTGGGCGAGCGTGTGGGCCCGCGGTGCGACGGCGCGGATGCGCTTGCCGAAGGGGTAGATGAACAGGATCATCAGGGCGCCCCACAGGCCGTAGTGGATCGGCCCGGAGATCCCGTAGAGGTACCCGGAGGTCGCGGAGGCATACATCGATGACGCCCAGATCCAGGTGGCCGTCATGGAAGCGGCGGAGATGCCGAATCCGATGCCGTGACCGGCAGTCATGTAGTCGTCGGCGTTCTCCTTGTCGCCGCGGCTGATCTTCACGGACATGTACATCGTCAGTCCGTAGAAGAGGAGCAGGAGTACGACGACGGTCACGATTCCCAAGGGCGGCTCGGTGGGCATGCCTTCCTTCCGGTGTGGTCTTGTCGGGTGTGGCAAGCGGAACGTAACCCCGAATGCGTATGCATGGCTAATAGGGGAAAACCCACCCAAACAGCGCGAGAGGCCGATGGCATCAACGAAAAGTGCATGTCCATGCACCCCATCGGGTGTGTGGAACATCACCCGATAAGGCCTCGTCCCGGTGCTTCCGGCGTCGTCCGGCCGGCCTGTCGACACGCCGGAACGACTATTCGCGGGCGGTGGTTGCGCGCGGGCTGCGATCCGGTTTGGCTGTGCCCCATGAGCTACCAGTCGCCACCCCCGCCCCCGCCGCCACCCGGCGGTCCCGGTCAGCCACCGCCGCCCGGGGGTCCGGGTCAGCCACCGCCGCCCGGGGGTCCGGGTCAGCCACCGCCGCCCGGCGGTCCTGGCGGCCCGCCCATGCCTCCGCCTCCCGGTGGGTACGGGGGCCCGCCCCAGGGCCCACCTCCCGGTGGGTACGGCGGCGGCTACGGCGGTCAGCCTCCCGGCGGCTACGGTGGCCAGCCCGCGCCGGAGTTCAGCCCGCTCGACGCCCTGTCCTACGGCTGGAAGAGGTTCACCGAGAACCTCGGGCCCTTCCTCGGGATCACGGTGCTGCTCGTGGTCATCGGCTTCGGGTTCTCCTTCGTCGCCGAACTACTGCTGCAGACCGGGCCGGTCGTCACCCAGCCCGACCCGCTCAGCCTGCGCGGGGGGTCGACGCAGGTGCATCAGCCGAGCATCGCCGCGTCGCTGGGAAGTCTTGCGCTAAACCTCGTCAGCGCGGTCGTCCAATTCATCCTCACCGTTGCACTGATCCGTGCGGCGGTCGACGTGGTCGACACCGGGAGGGCGAGCATCTCCACGATGTTCACCCGGATCCCGTGGCTGCACCTGATCCTCGCGGCCATCCTCGTGGGCCTGATGACCTTCGTCGGGCTCATCCTGTGCATCATCCCGGGCATCATCGTCGCCTTCCTGCTGTCCTTCACCAACTTCGCTGTCATGGATGGGAACTCGGCCACGGACGCGATCGGGGCGAGCTTCAGGTTCACCAAGGCCAATGTCGGTCCGGTGCTGCTGCTGTTCCTCGTCCTCCTCGGCCTCGGGATCCTTTCGCTGTGCACCCTCGGCCTGGGCTTCCTCGTGCTGATGCCGGTGGGTTACATCGCCGTTGCCTACACGTGGCGGACCCTGCAGGGGCGCATCGCCGTCGCAGCCTGACCCGTACACACCAGAGCGCCGCGGCACGTCGACTGACGTGCCGCGGCGCTCCGTCTTTCCGGGGCGAAGGGGGCCGCTCGGCTCAGCGGCCGAAGGTCGCCACGATGTACCCGCCGTCGGGCGCGAAGGGCTCGAGCGCCCACCCACCGAGCAGGACCTGCTCGGTGAGCCCCGCGGCGGCTGTATCGGCGCGGAAGTCGGCGAACTCGTAGCCACGTTCCGCCCCGAAGCCGATGACGACGCGGCCGTCCTCGTCGAGGTGCTCCGCGAAGCCGGCGAGCACGTCGCCTCGGGTGCTCGGTGCGAGGAAGGTCATGACGTTGCCCGCGCAGACGATGAGGTCGAAGAGGCGGCGTTCGCCCCCTTCGTCCCGCACGTCGAGGACGGCGAGGTCACTGACCAGCCACCGGGGACCGGGGTGGTCCTCCTCGGCCGCCGCGATGAGGGCGGGGTCGACGTCGGCGCCGGTGACTTCGTGACCCAGCTCGTGCAGCCGACCGCCGATCCGGCCGGGGCCGCAACCGGCGTCGAGGACCCGGGCGCCGCGCGCGACCATCGCGTCGACCAGCCGGGCCTCACCGTCCAGGTCGTCCCCGCGAGCGGCCATCTCCCGGAACCGCTCGATGTACCACTGGGAGTGGTTCGGGTCCTCCGCGACGATCTGCATCCATCCGCTTGTCTCAGGCACCATGCACCCACGATAGGAGAGAGGCCGCAGCGCTTGGACGGGGTGTGGGAGTGGGCGCGCCACCGGCCGACGCAGGACTTCGGTGGCGCGCGTCCTCAGGCCCCACTCAGTCGCTCCTGCATCTCCAGGACGCGAGGGAAGAGCAGGTTGTTCTCCTTGTGGACGTGCTCGTGCACGTCCCTCTCGAGCTCGGCCAGGCCGGTGAGCATCGCGCGGTAGGAGTTGCAGGCGTCCTCCGGTGGGGTGTGGCCCCCGGTCAGCCCACGGATCCGCGTGAGCAGGTCGCCGACGACGTCGTGCTCGGCGATGAGCTCGCGCAGCGCGTCGGAGAAGTCGCCGGAGGAGAGCCGGACCGGTGCCTGCGTCTTCTCCAGACGGCTGATGGCCGGGAAGATCACCCGCTCCTCGCGCGTCATGTGCGGCTCGAGCTCGGCGATGATCCGCTCGTAGGTCGCCTTCACCTCGGCGAGCTCGGGGTGGCGGTCCCCGTGCACCCCGGCGACCTTGTCGACGAGCGCCTGCAGCCGCGGCATCTCCTCCCACGTGTACGCGTGGTGGGTGTCGACGATGTCGTGGGCCAGCGCGGCCATCTCGAGGTCGCGGGCGATGACGGCCGGCCGCTCGCCGGGCAGGTCCAGGCGGGTGCTGACGTCCATCACGTCGAGGCCGGCCGTGCGGGCGGCCTCCTCGAGGGGGCGCTGCCCGTGGCAGCAGTAGTCCAGGCCGAGCTGCTCGAGCACGCGGCTGCGGCGGGGGTCCTCGGCGACCAGGTCACCGAGGGTAGCGGTGGTGGCGACGGCCATGTCAGGTTGTCCCTTCGTCGTGGGGCGTCACGCGGCGCCCCGGCGGTGGACGTCGACCGCCGGGGTGGCGGCCAGCGTGGTGGTGAGTGTGGTGCGGGCGTGGGTCCAGGCCTCGTGCAGGGCGCAGGTGCGCCCCAAACCGCACGCCCGGGCCTCGGCGACGCAGCGCCCGTTGGCGGTCGGCCCGTCGATGGCCTCGATGACGTCCAGGACGCTGGCGCGGGCCGCGGAGTCGGTGAGGGAGTAGCCGCCGGTCGGGCCGGGGGTGGAGCGCACCCAGCCGGCCTTGACCAGCGGACCCACCACCTGGGCGACGAAGCCGGGGGTCGCATCCAGGGCCTCACCCAGCTCGGGGGCCTTCAGGCGCGTGTCCATCGGCGACAGGGCGGCGATCGCCTGCACGGCCAGCTCGGCTCGGCGGGTGACCTCTAGTCTCATAGTGACAGATTAATAGATTCTTCAGGGGGTGGGAAGCCTTCCGCACCGCCCATTCGCCCGAGCGGCCACTCGTGCATCACGTGGCACCGGCCGGACTCCCACCACGCGAGCTGCAGGCGCGTGAGCGTGCATGTCACCGGGACCACGTCACCGAGCAGTCGACGAGTGCTCTCGAGGGAGACCGTCGGTGAGGCGGCGTCGAGGGTGAGGTGCGGGTCGACGCGGCGGCCGAACCTCCCTTCGTACGGCGGGAAGTGCGGGAAGGACGCGACCAGCGCCTCGGTCAGGGCGCGAAGGGGGCCGTCCGGCTCGGGCCGCAGGTGGATGACGCCGTTGGGGAACTGGCCGAGGTCGACCAGGCGGGTCGGCATCGATGGGGTTGCCGCCGCGATCCGTCCCACCTCGGCCAGGTCGGTGGCCGACGGAGCGGGGGCGAAGGGGGACAGGGCCGTGACGTGTGCGTGGCCGAACCGTGGGTCGGCGGAGACGAATCCGGCGTCGTAGCCGCGGGTGCGCTCGCGGACCCAGTCCTCCAGGGCAGGCACGGGCAGCTGCAGCACGGTGTGGCCGGTCACGGGGCGACTCTGCCGCATCCCGGCGCCGGCCGGTCGACCGGTTCGAGGTGGCTTCGCGCGCCCTGGCGCGCGCGAACACATCGACCCGAGGGACCAGCTCGCCGGCGGGAGACCCGGTCGTCACTTGGACGTCCGGGCGTGTGGCCGCGGGTCCTCAGCGCCGTGCGGCCCGGCGGGGCCGCGCCACGGCCGTCGCAGCCGCAGCCGCGCTGGAGGTGGCCAGGGTCCCCCAGGCCATGTCGAGGGGCACGATCCCCGCGGGGTAGCCCTCGAGGACGGCCAGTCCGGTCAGGTTGAAGGCTGCGTACGCGACGACGCCCAGGGCGGCCCCCTGGATGGCGGCGATGCGGATGCTGCTCCCGCGCAGGCCCGGGGCGGTCGCGAAGTAGGTGATGCCGAGGGTGTAGATGATGTAGAACGCCGCAGCCGCAGGAGGGTTGGCAGGGTCGGCGAGCAGCGAGCCGAAGGCGCGCTCGTAGTGGCCCTTGGCGATGATGCCGAGCCAGAGGCCGTCGACGACGCCGAAGGCGGCCGCAGTCACGACCCAGCTCGCGAGCCAGCGGCCCGCGCCCAGTGGGAGGCTCGTCGGATGGGTCATCGGAGGCCTCCCGCTCATGGGTGCTGGCGTTGGTGTTCGACCGGCCGATCCTGAGGTGTCCGACCCTTGTCGAAGGTTAGCCGAGACCTGCCGGGTGATGCCCCGGCCGTCGCGCATGATCTGCGGGGGTGCGGGTAGTTCAGGCGCATGTCACGTCAACTCGCACGTCCGCGCAACGGCAAGTGGATCGCCGGTGTCTGTGCCGGTCTGGCCGACCGGTTCGGTCTGCCGCGCTTCCTGGTGCGCCTCGGCTTCGTGATCTTCGGCATCGTCGGGGTGGGGGAGCTCGTCTACATCGGGTTGTGGATCCTGATGCCGAAGGTCGACAGCTAGCCGCCCCACCTTCGCAAGAGCCTCAGCAGTTGTGATGGAGGCCGGATTTCCGGCCTCCATCAGCGGGTGCGTTCAGTCCTCCGGGAGGTTCGCGAAGGTCTTCTTCGTGTCCCGGTACCAGCCCAGGCTCTTGCGGGGGTGGCGCCAGCGGGACTTCATGTCGTCACGGGCGCTCTGGTGCGCGGCGTCGCCGGCCTTCTCGGCTGCCTTGAGGTGCTGGTCCTGGGCATTGATCACGTCGTCGGCGCTCTCGCCGCGGTGCTCGAGGTCGCAGGGGCCGCCGAGCTGGCGGCAGGTCATGGTCTTCATCGCAGTGTCCTTTCCTCGGGTGTTCACTGGTCTGACGATCTGGGTCGCGTGAGTGTGACGAAGTGTCTCCTCACCCCTTCGCTCACCGTCGCGGCGACGCACGACCTGCGCGAGGACGGACTGCTCGGCGCGGAAGGTGATGGCCGTGACCCGACCGTCGATGACGGTGAAGTCGAAGCACCTTGGCCTCGCCCCGGTGGAACCACGCGGCGCCCGGACGCTCGCCGAGGTGGACCGGCAGGGCGGCGTGGGCGCTGCCGTTGAAGAACTCGGCGATCTCGCGCCGGCCGTCGATGCCCTCCGGGGTGCCCGCGGTGATCGCCGCGGCGTCGGCGCGGACCCCGGCGTCGGGGGCGAGGGGCTGGAGAAGGGAGTCGAAGTCGCCCTCGCGGGCGGCGGCCATGAAGGCGTCGACGACCTCCCAGTCGCTCAGCCGGTCCTCGCTCGCGGGCTGGCGGACCTTGGCCCGGGCGCGGGAGGCGAGCTTGCGGGCGGCAGTCGGGGTGGTGTCGAGGACGGCTGCGATCGTCGTGAACTCGAAGCCGAAGCTGTCGTGGCGAAGGCGACGCGCTCGCCGGGGGTGAGGCGGTCGATGACCACCTTCAGGGCGATGCCGACGGTGTCGGCGAGGGCGACCGCGTCCGCAGTGTCCGGGGCTCTGTCGAGGACGTCGACCTCGTCGTGCGGCTCGGGGGTGCGGGACTTCAGCCGGTCCAAGAACAGCCGGCTGGTGACCGTGGTGAGCCAGGCGGGCAGGGAGTCGATGCGTGCGTCGGTGCCGTGCAGACGTAGCCAAGCCTGCTGGGCGATGTCCTGCGCCTCGGCGTGGTCGCCGAGGATGCGCGTGGCCAGGCCGATCAGCCGTGGTCGCTCAGCCTCGAAGGCCTGCGTGTGGTCGTGCTCGTGTGCGTGGTCCACGAGGTCCACCTCTCGGTCCCGAGTCGTCACCGACATGACGAACGGACCGTCACCAGTGTGACGGTCCGCAGGATCAAGGTGGGGATATCGGTTGTGGGCTGTGGTCTCGGCCGCTCCCGAGGAAACTGGAGGCGGGCCCGACGGCGTTGTCGGGCCGCGACTCAGTTGCGGGTCTGGATGGTGGCGGGGACGTACATGTTCGCGCCACGACGGAGGGTGGCGACGATGCCCGGGAGGCCCAGCTCGTTCAGCGCGACACGCTCGCTGACGGGGGTGAGGTAGCGACCGGCGACCCACCACGGGGACAGGCCCGCGACGAGGAGGACGGCCAGGACGGCGACGGCTGCGAAGATGCTCATGACTCAAGTATCACGAAGATATTCAACAACCACAAGCAGCGTTTTCCACATGAACATAAGGCTGTGCCATATGGTTGACGGATGATCGACCTGCACCGCCTGTCCATCTGGCGAGCCGTCGTCGCGAGTGGTTCCGTCAGTGGTGCCGCGGCCAACCTCGGCTTCACGCCGGCGACCGTCAGCCAGCACATCATCGCCCTGCAGGCGGCCATCGGGCTGCCGCTCTACGAGCGGCGCGGGCGGGGCATCGAACCGACTGCCGTGGGTGAACGCCTGGCCGAGGAGTCGTCGGAGGTCTTCGAGAGCGCCCGGCGCCTGGAGGCCTTCATCGAGGACCTGCACGCCGGGCCGACGCCGACCCTGTCGATCGGGTCGTTCGCCTCGGCCGCCCGGGCCTGGCTGCCCGGCGTCGTCGCCGATCTGACGAAGGAGTTCCCCGACGTGCAGTGGGCGATCGACATCCACACACCGGGCGCCGCTGCCGGCTACCGCACGCGGGACATCGAGATCGACGAGGAGGTGCCGGCCGAGCTGCCGCGGGCGCTGACCGGCTACCGCCGTCGCGAGCTGGCCGTCGACGACTTCGGGGTGGCCGTGGCGGCCGATCACCCGCTCTCTGACTCGACCGAGGTCAGGGCCGCGGACCTGCGGGACGAGTCGTGGATCGACCACGACATGTACGACCGCACCTCGGGGCGGGTGGTCCGGGATGCCTGTCATGCCGCGGGCTTCGAGCCGCGTTACGTCGCCCGGTCCGACGACCACAACGTCGCCCTGGCGATGGTGGCCGCCGGGGTCGGTATCGCGATGCTCCCGAGGTTGGCGAAGGGGGAGGTGCCCTCGCACGTCCACACCGCCCCGGTCGTCGACCCCGTCCCGCTGCGCCGCGTGACGATGCACGTGCGCGACACCAGTGCCCACCTGGACTATGTGCGGCGGGCCGTGGAGCTCATCGAGGCGCGCGCCGGGGCTGCCGTTCCGGATTAGGCCCTGTCATTGCCAGTTGTGTGCTGGCCTTCGTGACTTTCGTGGGCACGACGGCATGCAGCTGGTTCGCCTGCTGTCACCTTGCGCCTCGAATGGCTTCATCTCGTGTCACTTCCTGCTCTGGTCGAGCACGGGTGCCGATCCCAAGGATGAGGGGAACCAATCCGGGAGGAAATGCAATGACGCATGTCGAGCCAGAGGGGCGAGCGGACGAGCCGCTCGAGCCGCAGGGGGGCGCGACGATCGAGGCGCGTTACGGGATCAACGAGATGCCGCCGATCGGTGAGGCCATGCTGCTGGGCATCCAGCACGTCCTGGTGATGATGGCCAGCAATGTCACGATCCCGATCATCCTGGCGACGGCGATCGGCGCGACGACCGGCGAGACCACTTTCCTCGTGCAGGTCGCACTGCTGGTCGCGGGTCTGACGACCCTGATCCAGACCTTCGGTATCGGACCTGTCGGCGCGCGACTGCCGATCGTGCAGGGGACGAGCTTCGGCTTCCTTGTCGTCTCGGTCCCGCTGGCCCAGGACTACGGCATTGCGGCGGTCTTCGGCGGTGCGCTCTTCGCGGGGCTCGTCCAAGTGGTCCTCGGCTTCAGCCTGCGGTGGCTGAATGTGCTCTTTCCCCCCATCGTCACCGGCATCGTGGTCCTCGTCATCGGCATCGGTCTGCTCCCGACCGGGATGCAGCTCTATGGCGGCGGGGCCGGTGCTGACGACTTCGGCTCGTGGACCAACCTGGGCCTGGCCACCTTCGTCCTGGTGTTCCTCCTGGTGACCTATCGCTACGGCCGCGGGATCCTCAGTGCCGCGTCCGTGCTGGTCGCACTGGTCGCCGGCTACCTCGTCGCCATCCCCACCGGCAAGGTGGACTTCACCGAGGTCGGCGAGGCCGAGTGGTTCTCCATCCCCATGCCTTTGGAGTTCGGTCTCGATTTCCCCGCGGCAGCGCTGATCGCCATGGGAGCCATGGCGATCGCGACCTCCGTGGAGACCATCGGCGACCTCTCGGCCATCACCAAGACCGGGGCCGGACGCCAGGTCACCGAGCGGGAGCTGACCGGTGGTGTCCTGGCTGACGGCGTCTCGACCTCCTTCGCCTCGCTCTTCAGTGCGCTGCCGAACACCACGTTCGGGCAGAACGTGGGCCTCGTCGCCTTCACCGGAGTCATGAGTCGCCACGTGGTCTCGGTGGGTGCCGGCTTCCTGATCTTCCTGGGTCTCGTGCCCAAGCTGGCTGCGGTCATCGCCGTGATGCCTGCAGCGGTCATGGGCGGTGCCGCTGTCGTGATGTTCGGCATGTTGCTCGGAGCGGGAGTGAAGCTCTTGGCGGACTCGGCGCTGGACCGCCACGACCTGCTGGTCATCGCTGTCGCTGTGGGCGTGGGTCAGGGATTCGCCGCGATACCGGAGGTCACGGTGCTGCTGCCCGAGTCGATCGAGGTCCTGATGACCTCAGGCATCGTCCCGGCGACCGTGCTCGCCGTGGTCATGAACCTCGCTCGCCCCAAGCCCGAGAGCGGCGGGCGGATCGATGTTGACCTGCCGCGCAGCCAGGAGCCAGTGACCGACTACAGCCGCGCCCGCGAATGAGTAACGGTGTCGACCCGACGCCGCCGGACCGCGCCGCTGGAGCGCGCCGCTGGAGCGCGCCGCTGGACCGCGCCGCCGGGTCGACACCTCCCGGGCATCGGGCTGGGCTTGGACACGACCGTCGATCACGGATCGCACGCGCCCATGCTCACAGCGGACACGTCTGCGTGACGGCCCGGGGCATGCCGCAGTGCCCGGCCGGGTGTGGCCGGGCGCGGGGCGTGGTCGCTAGACGTGCCAGGTGACGCCGGTGGGGGTGATGGTCGCGGTCAGGTCGTGGGTGTGGACCTTCGTGTGGTGGCGCTCGCACAACAATGCGGCGTTGCCGGTGTCGGTGGCTCCGCCTCGGGACCACCAGGCCACGTGGTGGGCATCGCACCACTGCGGGGGCATGGTGCACCCCGGGTAGGTACAGCCCCGGTCCCGCAGCCAGATCGCCTTGCGCTGCCCGGGGGTGAAGAACCGCGCCGTACGGCCCAGGTCGAGGACTTCACCGTCGGAGCCCAGGATGACGGGGATGATCCCCGCGTCGCAGGCGAGCTTGCGCACCGTGGCCGGCGCCAGGACCTCACCGGTGGTGGTGACGCCGGCACCGTTGGTGCCTGAGCGCAGGTCGTCCAGGCCGATGGTGACCATCAGCTGGGCCTTCTCGCTCTTGGCCGCTTCGCCGGGCGCGGAGACCCCGCGTCGGATGATCTCCACCAGTGCGTCCGCGCGGCGCTGGGTGGCGGGCCGCTCGTCGTGCTCACCCTCGGGGCCCTTGACCGGCCCGGACAGGGCCGCGATGGCCGAGTCGATGACCGCGGCACCCTCGGCGTCCAGGACGACCTTGTAGGCGCTCATCCCGGCCGGGCCTGGGGACTTGGTGAACGTGCGCGCGGCCTTGGCGCGCTTGTCCTCGCGGTCCTGGTCCTTCTCGGGCCTCAGCAGCCGCCCGGCACGCGTGATGCCGGCCGCGAGTTCCTTGTCCGTCAGTCCCCGCACCCGCTCGCGGCGTCGGCCATCGGGGCCGGTGGCCACGATGTCGTCCTGCGCGGCCGCGACCAACGCCGACAGGTCGTCGGCCAGCTCCTCCTCGTCGGCCACCGGCGCGACCTGCGCATGGAACCGCGCCAGCTGGTCGGCCTTGCCCAACGGCAGATCCCCCCTGGTGAAGGCCTCGCGCAGCTCACCGACCGCACCATCCGCTCGGGTCCAGTACCGGCCGGCCATCGTGGTGCCGGCCTGGGCCACCCGCACCACCGAACCCACGTGCCGCACACTCGGATCCGGGGACCGCTCACCCTCCGCGCGGGTGACCCAGTCATGCGCCGACCACGCAGACTCGGCCGGCAGGCCCCGCGCCAGACCCTCACGCACCAGATCGACCTCCGCGACCTCCAACAGCTGCCGGATCTGTCCGACGACGGCCAGGGCATCGGTGACCTCACGGTCCTGAAGTCGCCACAATCCCGCGTCCGCAGCCTCACCACCACTCGCATCGACACCAAGTGCGCCCGCTCCAACGGCGGCCGTCAGTGCGGGAGCAGCGGCCCCGAAAGACAACGACCGCAACGCATCACGCAGCCCGGGAACCATCCCGTAACCCTCGCTCCACTGCGCCACCATCGACATGCCTCGATCGTATGTTCGACCACCGACAACCGCCATCGCACAGGCCGAGACTGTGGACATCGGCCCGATCCGGTGCGGTGACGGGACGGTCCAGGGCCCTCCGACGGGGCTAGCCTGCGTCCATGACCACACCCGAGGATTCGGCCCAGGCTCCGGCCGGACGAGGCCGCGCCCGCCAGGACGCGATCTATCGCCCCGGCGCGCTCGGCATCGCGCCGACCGTGCCCACCGACACCACCGAGCTGGAGCGCCGGGCCAAGCGCGCGATGACCCCCAAGGCGTGGGCCTACGTAGCCGGCGGCGCGGGCTCGGGGGCGACGATGCGGGCCAACCGCGAGGCCTTCGACCGGTGGCAGGTCGTACCGCGGATGCTGCACGCGACCACCGAGCGCGACCTGGGCGTCCGCATCCTCGACACCGATCTGGCCGCACCGCTGATGCTGGCCCCCGTCGGAGCGGCCGGGCTGATCACCGACGACGCCGACGTGCGGATCGCGCGGGGCGCCCGCGCCAGCGGCATCCCCTACGTGTTCTCCTGCCAGGGCAGCGCTCCGATGGAGCTGACGGCGCGCGCGATGGCGGGGACCCCCTTCTGGTACCAGCTCTACTGGTCCACGGACGAGGACCTCGTCGACTCCATGATCGGCCGCGCCGAGGCGGCCGGGGCGCAGGCGCTCGTCGTCACACTCGACACGACCATGCTCGGGTGGCGCACCCAGGACCTCGACCTGGGCAGCCTCCCCTTCGCCCGCGGGCAGGGGATCGCCCAGTACACCTCGGACCCGCGCTTCATGAGCCTGGTCCGCCGGCGGCTCGCGGCTGCCGGCGCCAAGGCGCAGGATCTCGGGCTGGACCCGCGGCGGCCCGTTGACCTGGCGAGGGCGGCGAAGGGGGGAGCCGGCACCCTGCTGTCGATGTCCAGGGAGCACCCCGGCGCGCTGCGGGCCAACCTCCGCTCGGCCGAGCCGCGGGCAGCGGTCGAGACCTTCCTCGACATCTACTCCAACCCCGGTCTGTCGTGGGAGCACATCGCCACGCTGAAGGATCGCACCTCCCTCCCCGTCGTCCTGAAGGGCGTGCTCCACGAGGACGATGCCCAGCGCGCCTTCGACTCGGGCGTGGACGGCATCGTGGTGTCCAACCACGGCGGACGCCAGGTCGACCGCTCGATCAGCGCCCTCGATGCGCTGGTGCGCATCCGCGATGCTGTGGGCCCCGAGCCGACGGTCCTCATGGACAGCGGGATCCGAACCGGGGCAGACCTCTTCATGGCGCTCGCGCTCGGCGCGGACACCTGCCTGCTCGGCCGTCCGCACGTCTACGGGCTCGCCCTCGACGGGGCTGCCGGCGTCAGTGCGGTCATCGACGGTGTGCTGGCCGAGCTCGATCTGACCATGGGTCTGGTCGGTGCCGCCTCGATCGCGGACATCACCCGGGACCTGCTCGTCGAGGGCTGAGCACGCGCGACTGCTCACGAGCGGTCGAGATAGCGCTCCATCGCGTCGGTGCGCAGGGTCAGCCCGTGGCCCGGCGCCGAGCGGTCGGGGGTCACGGTCCCACCGGCCGGATCAAGGGCACCCTCGAAGGCCAGGGACTCGATGCGCACGTGGTCGTGGAACCACTCCAGATGGCGCAGCCCCGGCGTCGCCGCGGCCACGTGCGCGTGCAGGTTGGGGGCGCAGTGTCCGGAGACGGGCAGCTCGTGGGCCGCGGCGACCGCGGCCGAGCGCAGCCACTCGGTGTATCCACCGCATCTGGTCGCGTCGATCTGCAGGCAGTCGACGGCGCCGGCGGCGCACATCCGCTGGAAGTAGCCGATGTCGCTGCCGTACTCCCCGGCTGCCACGTCCGCGGCCACCTGCTCACGCACGAGGCGCAACCCGGCGAGGTCGTTGGAGCTGACCGGCTCCTCGAGCCAGGCGACCCGGGCATCGGCGCACCGGTCCATGACCCGTACGGCCTGCTTGGCGCCGTAGGCCCCGTTGGCGTCGACGTACAGCTCGGCATCCGGGCCGATCACCTCACGCGCGAGGGCGATGCGCTCCACGTCGCGCCCGACCCGGGTGCCCCGGTCCTGACCGATCTTGATCTTCACCCGCGGGATGCCCTGCCCCCGGACCCAACCGCCGAGCTGCTCGCGCGTGCGCGCCTCGTCGTAGGTGGTGAACCCGCCGCTGCCGTAGACGGGCACCTGTGTGCCGACCGCTCCGAAGAGGTCGACCAAGGACAGGTCGAGCAGCCGGGCCTTCAGGTCCCAGCACGCGACGTCGACGGCGGAGACGGCGTACCCGGCGAGACCCGGGCGGGTGTCGTTGCGCACCGCGCGGACCATCTCCACCCACGTGCCGGGCACCGCCATCGGATCCCGCCCGACGACGACATCGGCCAGCTGCTCCTCGATCAGCCGCGCGCACGCGGCGGGCGCGTAGGTCCACCCCGTCCCGGTGACACCGTCGCACTCGAGGGTGGCCACCACGAGCGTCGTCGAGTCCCACGCCAGGGTCCCGTCCGCCTCGGGCGCGTCGGTGGGGATGGTCCACGCGGTGGCGCGAAGGGAGTCGATCGCCGGCCGCTGACCGGTCGCCGGGGTCATCGCCGCGTGGGTCGATTCTCGTCGTCGCTGCCGACCGCTTCCTTGGCCTTGGCGAAGAGCTCCGCGGCCACCGCCCGGGCGGAGTCGCGCACGACGGACGCCCGCGCAGGGTCGCCCTTGGCCAAGGCCGCCAGGAACCCCTTCGCCTGATCGAAGGAGATGTGCGCCGGCAGCGGTGGAACGTTGGGATCGGTGCGCACGTCGAGGACGACCGGGCGGTCCGCGGCGAAGGCCTCGTCCCACGCCTTCTCGACGTCCTCGGGCCGCTCGACGGTGATGCCGCGCAGACCGAGCAGCTCGGCGTAGCCGGCGTAGTCCATGTCCTCGACGAGCTGACTGGTGTCGTAGCGAGGGTCGCCGGCCTCGCGCATCTCCCACGAGACCTGCGTCAGGTCGTCGTTGTGCAGCACGAGCACGATGAATCGGGGGTCCTCCCACTCCTGCCAGTGCCGCTTGACGGTCAGCAACTCGTTCATCCCGAGCATCTGGAAGGCGCCGTCGCCGATCGTGCAGACGACCGGTCGGTGCGGGTGGGCGAACTTGGCCGCCAGCGCGTAGGGCATCGCCGCGAGCATCGAGGCGAGCATCCCGGAGAGGTTGCCCGACATCTCCGGCCCGAGGCGCAGGTGGTGGCCGTACCAGTCGGCGGTGGACCCGGCGTCGGCGGTGACGATCGCGTTGTGCGGGAGGCGGTCGTTGAGCGCCTGGTAGACGCGGCGCGGGTTGATCGGGTCGGCCTCGACGGCGGCCTCCTGCGCCGTGACCTCCTCCCACTGCCGCATCCCGTCCACGACGTGCTTCTGCCAGTCGAGGTCGTCGGTCTGCTCCAGGTGGGGCAGGAGCGCGGTCAGGGTCGCCTTCGCGTCACCGCCGAGATTGACCTCCATTGGGTAGCGCAGGCTCAGGTGCCCGGGCGACAGGTCGATCTGCACGCCCCGCGCCTGCCCGGTCTCGGGCAGGAACTCGGCGTAGGGGAAGTTCGTGCCGATCATCAGCAGGGTGTCGCAGTCCTGCATCATCTCGTAGCTCGGCAGCGAGCCGAGCAGACCGAGCTGCTGGGTGTGGTACGGCAGATCGCCGGGCAGGACGTCCTTGCCGAGCAGGGCGGTGGCGACCCCGGCCCCGAGGCGCTCGGCGACGGCGATGACCTCGTCGGTGGCACCGCGGGCGCCCTGACCGACGAGCATCGCGACCTTGCTGCCGGAGCCCAGCACCTCCGCCGCCCGGCGCAGCTCGTCCTCCGGGGGTACGAGGGCGGTCGAGGAGTACCCGACCCCGGTGCGCGAGACCCAGTGCTCCAGGGGTGGCTCGACCATCTCCAGGGTCTGCACGTCCGCCGGGAGGATGACCACGGTGGGGCACCTCTGTGCGGCGGCGATCCGCACCGCCCGGTCGACGACTGTCTGGGCGTGTGCCGGGGTCAGCACCGTCTGGCAGTACCCGGCGACGTCGGCGAAGACCGCCTCCAGGTCCATCTCCTGCTGCGCGTGGCTGCCGAGCGAGACCCGCCCCTGCTGGCCGACGATCGCGACGACGGGCTGGTTGTCCATCTTCGCGTCATAGAGCCCGTTGAGCAGGTGGACCGCTCCCGGGCCGGAGGTGGCGATGCACACGCCGACCTCACCGGTGAACTTCGCGTGCGCGCAGGCGAGGAAGCTGGCGACCTCCTCGTGCGTCGGCCGGATGTAGCGGAAGGCCTTGCCGTCGGCCTCGCCGCTCTCCAGGGCGCCGTCGAAGCCGCCGATCCCGTCGCCGGGGTAGCCGTAGAACCGGTGCAGGTCCCACTCGATCAGCCGGTCGATGACGAACTCGCTCACAGTGCTGCTCATGGTGCGCTCCTGTCGGTGGTGGGGGCGGGGGACGAAGGGGGTCAGTTGCGGGTGTCCGCGTCGGGGCGGGGGTACTGCGGCCGGTCGGGGAGTCGGATCGAGGCCTCGAACATCACGGCGTGGACGAAGGCCTGCGGCAGGTTGCCGCGCAGCTGACGCTGGTGGATGTCGTACTCCTCGGAGTACAGGCCGGGTGGGCCGCAGGCGGCCCGGTTGCGCTCGAACCACCGGTAGGCCTCCACCTGCCGGCCCTGCTGCTGCAGTGCCATGGCCATGAGGAAGCCGCACATGAGGAAGGACCCCTCGGCGTCCGCCAGCGGTCCCGGCTGCTGACGGAACCGGTAGAGGTGGTGGTCGTCGGCCAACTCGTCGAGGAGTGCGCTGAGGGTGGCCTCCGTGCGGGGGTCGTCGGCGGAGATCCCGCCCCGCAGGGCCGGCAGGAGCAGCGCGGCATCGACACCCGGGTCGTCGGGCGCGCGCTGCCACCGCCCGGACTCGTGGGTGCAGGTCGTCGCGGTGTCGGCCAGGATCGTGTCGGCGAGCGCCATCCAGCCGCCGGTGCTGCTCGTCGGTGCCCCGGCTGCGGCGATGGCCCGCAGCCCGGCCACGCAGATCAGTCGGCTCTCGGTCCACTGGTGGGGGTCGAGCTCCCAGAATCCGGCCTCGGACTCGTGCCACCGCTCGGCGATGGCGTCGACGGCGGCCCTCGCAGCGCGCCAGCCCTCGGCGTCCAGCCGGTCGTGCCCGGCGGCGGCCGCCAAGAGCAGCAGCACCTCACCGAAGACGTCGAGCTGGAACTGGGCATTGACGTGGTTGCCGATGACGTCGTTGCCTCCGGGGTATCCGGGCAGGTCGAGCTGGCGCTGGTCGGGCACCGGGTCGCCGTCGATGGTGTAGGCGGGGGCAAGCCGGGCGCCGTGCTCGAGGACCCGTGCCGCGACGAATCGGACCGCGTCGTCGAGCAGCGGGTGTGGCCCTGCCGCCGCGATCGCCTGGCCGGTCAGGGCCTGGTCGCGGATCCACACGTAGCGGTAGTCGTAGTCGCGGCCCTGATCGGCACGTTCCGGCAGGCTCGTCGTGGCCGCGGCGACCATCCCGCCGCTGGAGCTGGTCATCCCCCGCAGGACCGCGTACGCGTGCCGCGCCTCCCCGGACGTCGCCGACTCGGCGACGTCGGGCACCTCCTGCGCCCAGGCGTAGGCAGTGGCCTCCCACAGGGCGTCGGGCTCGGGCGGCTGGTCCGGCAGGTCCTCGGTGGACAGCTCGAGGACGAAGTCGCGGTGCTCCCCCTGCGGGAGATGCAGATCCAGGGTCAGCTCGCCGTCGTCGTTCTGCTGCGCCTGGTCGCCGGCACCGCTCCACCGCAGGCGAAGGGGGCCGGTCGTCGCCGTCCACGACCCGTCCCCCTGGGTGAGGTCGCCCATCGGTTCGACGCCGAAACCGGCCCGGGCGTCGAGGCGCACCTCGACGTCCGCGTCGCCCTCGAGCGCGACGACCTGTCGCATCAGCACCAGACGGTCGCGCTCACCGGGGAAGGCGAGGGCCTCGCGGCACTCGACGAATCCGTTGGTGGTGGTCCACCGCGACCGCCAGATGAGTGAACCCTCCTCGTAGTACCCACCCCAGACGTGGCGGCCGGTCGGGGTGATCGAGTAGCAGCCGCGCCCACCGACGAGTGTGGAGAAGACCGCGTCGGAGTGCCACGCGGGCGCGCACAGCCAGGCCACGTGACCGTGCGGGCCGAGCAGCGCCGCACGCTCGCCGTCGGCGAGCATCGCGTACTGGCGCAGCACGTGGGGCGCGCAGCCCCCTTCGTCGGGTGCTTGCATCGGTCACTGCCTCGCTCTCGTGGGGACGGGGGTCGTGCCGGCGCGGGCACGCGGGTCGTCGTCCATCGCCCGCCCGTCGGCCATCCGCTCGCCCAGGCGCGAGGCCAGGGCCATGATCGTCAGGGCGGGGTTGGCCGCTCCCTGGGTCGGGCAGACGGATCCGTCGCAGATGAAGAGGTTGGGCACCGCCCAGGAACGCTGGTTGGCGTCGACGACGCTCGTCTCGGGGGAGGAGCCCATCCGGGCGCCACCGATGAGGTGGGCGAAGCGGTGGATGGTCAGAACGTCCTGGGCCCCGGCGGCCGTGAGGATGTCGGTGATCACGTCGGTGGAGTAGGCCATGTTGGCCTTGTCGTTGTCGCTGAGCGTGTAGTCCATCCGCGCCACCGGCAGCCCGTAGGCGTCCTGTTCGTCGGCGAGGGTGACCCGGTTGTCCGGGTCGGCGAGCAGCTCGTTGAGCACGCCGATGGTGGTCCAGTGGTTGTAGTCGCGCATGTACTCGCGCATCGCCTTGCCCCAGTGGCCGTCCGCGAGCACGTGCTCCGCCCAGCCGATGGGAAGGGGGGAGACGGTCTGGATGGAGAAGCCGCGCTTGAAGCCGCGACGCTCGTCGGTCTCGTAGTAGTCCTCCGAGCTGACCTGGGGTGGTGGCGCCTTGTACATCCGCAGCTCCTCCGGCCAGCGGCCGGCGGTCTGGCTGGCGCCCTGCACCATGACGTAGCGCCCGACCTGGTCCTCGTTGTTGCACAGGCCGTGCGGGAAGCGCTGTGAGGTCGAGTTCAGCAGCAGGCGCGGGGTCTCGATGGAGTAGCCGGCCACGGCGACGTACTTCGCCCGCTGCAGACGCTCCGGGGCGTCGACGCCGTCGAGGAAGACGACGCCGGTGGCGCGGCCCCCTTCGTCCAGCTCGATCCGGGAGGCCATGCACCCGGAGCGGATCTCCACCCGATGGGCCAGCGCGTCGGGCAGGTGGGTGACGTAGGGACTGGCCTTGGCGTTGACCTTGCAGCCCTGCAGGCAGTACCCGCGGTAGATGCAGTGCGGTCGGTTGCCGAAGGTGCCGTTGACGATGCCGACGGGGCCGACCCGCATCTCGATACCGAGTGCGTGGGCGCCGTGCCAGAGCTTCTCGGCGGCGCCGGAGATCGGGTGCGGGGAGAAGGGGTAGCTGTGGGGGTGGCCCCACGGCCAGTCCTGCCCGGCGACCGGCAGCTCACGCTCGACCCGTTCGTAGTGCGGGCGCAGGTCCTCGTAGTCGATCGGCCAGTCGGCGCCGACCCCGTCGCGGGACCAGGTGTCGAAGTCCGAGGGGTGGAAGCGCGGGGTGTAGCCGGCGTAGTGCACCATCGACCCCCCGACCCCACGGCCGGAGTTGTTCTTGCCCAGCTCGATCGGGTTCTGTCCGCCGATGATCCGCTTCTGCGTCCAGTACAGGCCGTGGGAGCCGGCTTCGTCGGAGACCCAGTCGTCGTCGGGGTGCCAGAACGGGCCGGCCTCGAGGATGACGATGCGCCAGCCGTGCCGGGCCAGCCGCTGGGCGAGGACGGAGCCGCCCGCGCCGGCGCCGACGATGACCAGGTCGACCTCGTCATCGTCGTCGTAGCTGCACATGGTCTCCTCGCCGGGCAGCTGCCGGGAGTGGACGTCGAGGAGGAACCGGGAGTCGTTGTCGACCGGCCCGACCGAGCCCTTCAGCAGGTCCTTGAGGCTCATCCGAACTCCTGGGGGCGCTGTTGGACCACGCGGGCGGCGTCCTCGGAGCTGGCCCCGGGGGTCTCGAAGGGCTCGCGGCTGCCGAGCGTGCCGCGCCGCATGAAGCCGCGGGGGTAGGCCGGTCCGCCGAAGCCGATCTCGTTCCACGCCCACGGGTGGGAGTAGAAGGCGGAGAGGATCGCGCGCATGCACACCGACCAGGCCCGGGAGACGTTCAGCCGGTCCCACGTCCCTCCGCTCAGGGTGCCTTGGGAGAGCTCGTCGATGATCTCGTGCCGGGTGTCGTCGTCGGTCTCGGCGAAGGGGGACGCGCCGCGCTCGCGGGCGCTCTCGTCCAGACCTGCCAGCACCAGGCGCCAGGCGTCCCGGTCGTCGGGCATGTCGGCGTACTGGAAGCCGTCGAGTTGCCCGTCGGCCAGCTTGGCGTCCACCGTCTCGGCCACGGGCACCCGCGGCTCGCGGTCCTGGGCGGTGCACGCGTCGCACAGGGCTCGCAGCGTCGGCTCCTCGTCGTCGGTGAAGAAGCGCAGCGGGCCGGGCTCGTCGAGCCGGGCGAGGACGACCTCCTTCGTCGCCGCGTCCCAGGTGTCGACCGTCTCGAGGACGTCGAAGTCCGGGTAGCGACCGATCATCTGGGGCGTGGTGCCACGGCGCTGCCGTGGTAGCCACGACGGGTGGGGTGGCTGGCGGTCGGGGCGCCGGTTGGGCAGGTGCTCCCCACGGTCCTTGTCGATCATCGTCCGGCTCACTTTTCGCGCCGCAGGAGCGCGGCCAGCAGGCCCATACCCCCGACGATGCACATCAGACCGGGTGCCGCGATCGGCGGACCCATCGGGACGTTGTAGCTCGCCATCGCCCAGCCGCCCGGCTTGCGGGCGACGCCCCGGGCGTGGAAGTACTCCCCGGCCAGCCCGTTGGCCGTGTAGATCGCGGCCGTGATAGGTAGCGCGGTCTTGGCCCAGCGCTTGCTGAAGACACCCCCGATCCCGGCGATGACGACGGGTGGGGTGACGATGATCGGCGACCACATCCAGCGGTTGCCGAAACTGGCGCCGTAGTGCTCGATGAAGACCTCGGCCGTCGTCACCAGCGCACCGACCGCGGTCAGGCCGGCGAGGGAGCGCTCGAAGCGTCCGTGCTCGACGTTGACGACCATGCGGTCGATGAGGTGCTCGGCGGTCGTGGCGTCGGAGCGGGAGCGGAACATACGTCCTCCTGGGTGCGCGCGACGACCTTGACCACATGATCGCTACCCAGCCGGCACCGGGATATGCATGTCGGGGTCGAGGTGCGCTCCTCGGGGTCGGCGAGTTTCGGGCAGGTTCTAGACCCCGAGCTCGACGATGACCTGTGTGAGGTCTCCTTCGAAGTCGAACGGACTCGTGTACTCGCCGGTCACTGCGGTGCCGGTGTTCGTGCCGATGTCCTGGTTCTCCGAGAGTGAGTACTTCATCGGGGTTGTTTGTTCGATCGTGCCGGTTCCGGCTTCACGTCCGTCCACGAAGAGCACGACCGCGCCATTCTGGCCGTAGTCGTGTCCGCCCTTGTAGGTGAACTCGGCGGTCAGTTCGTGCGCTCCCGCACCGATGACGTCGTCGCTTCGTACGATGTAGCGCTCGACGTCGAGGTAGTTGTGCGCGAAGACCATCGTTCCGTTCAAGAGGTAGAAGGCCCACCCGCCGGTGTTGCCGCCTTGGCTGAAGATCATTCCGCTGGCACCGTCATCGATCTGCACGCTCGCGCTGAGGGTGAACGATTTGTTCTTCAGATCGGGTGCGGACGCTTCGGGGAGACCGGCGAGAGGGCCGGGGTAGACGAACCGTGTGCGTCCTGACGCGAGATTGGGTTTGCCTGTCATCTCGGAGCTGAATCGCTCCGCACCGCGCCAGTCAAGAGGGAGCGCCTTGTTGGCTGCGGCCTGGGCCCACCACAGTGCCTTCAGCTCTTCCAGCTTCGCGGGATGCTCCGCGGCAAGGTCGTGGGCTTGGGAGAAGTCCTCTTCCAGGTTGTAGAGCTCCCATCGCGCCGTCAACGGATCGAAGGAGCCCCGCACGGCCTGCCAGGGCTCGAAGGCGAGGCATCCAGCCCACCAGCCGTCCTTGTACATGCCGCGGTTGGCGAAGATCTCGAAGTACTGGCTGGTGCGATGCTCGGGAGCGTCTGCGTCGGTGAGAGCGTCCAGGAAACTGTGTCCCTGGATCGGTGTCTGGGCGGTGCCGTTGACACTGCGTGGCTCCTCGATACCCGCCGCTTCCAGGATCGTCGCGGCGACGTCGATGACGTGCGTGAATTGTGTGCGGGTCTCGCCACCGGCCAGGAATCGCGCCGGCCACTTCACGAGCATGGGGTTGCGGGTGCCGCCGAGGTGGCTGGCCGCCTGCTTGGTCCACGGGAACGGTGTATCCATCGCGTGGGCCCAACCTGCGGGGAAGTGGTTGAAGTGGTACTCCGTTCCGATCTCATCGATCCGGTCGAGCATCTCTTCCGTTTTCATGAGGTAGGCGTTGAAGAACGCGTTCTCGTTCAAGGTGCCGTCGAACCCGCCCTCAGCGGATGCGCCGTTGTCGCCGACGATGTAGAAGATCAACGTGTTGTCGGCATCCGGCAGGGTTGCCACGTGGTCCAGCACACGTCCGACCTGCTGATCGATGTGCAGGCCGAACGCCGCGAAGACCTCCATCATGCGTTCGTACAGACGCCTCTGGTCGGCGTCCAGCGAGTCCCATGCAGGCATGCTGGCTGGTCGAGCCGACAGATCGGCATCCTCGGGCACGAGTCCCATGCGCTTCTGACGCTGGAGCGTCTGTTCGCGGTAGACGTCCCACCCCCCGGAGAACTGCCCCTTGAACTGATCGATCAGTTCTTTCGGCGCCTGATGGGGAGCATGCGTCGCCCCCGGTGCCAAGTACGCGAACCACGGCTTGTCCGGCTGGACCGATTCGACGCCGCGAAGCCACTCGATCGTGCGGTCGGCCAGATCGACGCTCAGGTAGTAGTCGGGATCGGTTGGTGTTCCCACCGGTGTCTGATTCTCGAAGAGATACGGACGGATCTGGTTCGTGTCACCCGCCATGAACCCGTAGAAGAAGTCGAAGCCGAGACCGTTGGGCCAGTGGTTGAAAGGGCCCGTCATACTGGTCTCGTAGATCGGAGTGTTGTGATTCTTGCCGAACCACGCGGTGATGTACCCGTTTTGGCGAAGGATCTCACCGATCGTGGCAGTGTCCTTCGGAATGATCCCGGTGTAGCCGTCATAGCCGGTCGCGACCTCGGTGATATTCCCCGTGCCCGCCACATGGTGGTTGCGGCCGGTCAGCAACGCGGCCCGGGTAGGCGAGCACACGGCCGTGGTGTGAAAACGCGTGAACATCACTGAATCTTTGGCCAGAGCTTCCATGTTCGGTGACGGAACACCCCCGCCGGCGACGGAGAACTGTCCGAAACCAGCATCATCCAACAGCACCAACAACACGTTGGGTGCCCCCTCCGGAGCGCGCAGTGGCGCGGGAAACTCGGCAGGGTCGGAATCCAGGTAGCTCGTTCCGACGGCGCCGCGATACTTCTGCTCGGCGTAGGGCAGGACGCCCTGAGGTGCTCCCGGCGATGACGTGGATGAACCGCTCATGGTCGTGTTCCCCTTGACTCATTCAGACCTGGACACGCAGAAACCGAGCCAAAGCAAAGCACGAACTCGTCCCCCGTGTTGCTGATCCGCCCAATGTTACAACCCCGGTCGATATGGCAAGAGATTTTTTCTCGAGCACCCCTCGTTCAGAACGCCAGAAGGATCAAAATGACTCGATTCCGGACAACAGCAGCGGTTGGTCTCCGGGTGGTAGCGGCGCCCGGCCCTGGACCGTCATGCTGGGAGGCGTGCCGGAGCGTGCCTGCCAGTTCTGCGCGATCATCCGCGGCGAGCAGCCCGCGGAGGTCGTGCTGGACAGGCCTGACGTCGTGGCGTTCCTGGACCGGCGGCCGCTGTTCAAGGGGCACGTTTTGGTTCTGCCGCGCGAGCACGTGGTCACCCTCACCGACCTTCCTGACGAGTTGCTCGAGCCCGTGTTCGCCGCGGTCCGGCTCGTGGCGGAGACGGTCCGGGTGGCGCTGGGCAGCACCGGTTCGTTTGTCGCCATGAACAACACGGTGAGCCAGTCCGTGCCTCACCTGCACGTGCACGTCGTGCCCCGCACCAAGGGCGACGGGCTGCGCGGCTTCTTCTGGCCGCGTGTGAATTACGCGGACGGTGAGATGAGTGAGTATGCCGACCGGTTGCGTGCGGTGCTGCAGGGCGCTGACGCCAGCCGCCCCGGCGAGCGGGAGCGATCAGCGCTGACCAGTAGTGCACGCCACGCGCGCCAGGACTCGTCGTGAGCCACGTGGCGCCGTCGTCGATGCCAGACCCCGTAGCGGCGGACCTGGCCGGGCTGCGGGCTGCACTGGATGACCAGGTCGTGCCCAGGACCGAGGACAACCTGCTGATCGGCACGTGGAACATCAGAGCGTTGGGCGGGTACACCAACCGGTGGACGGCTGGCGCCGGGGACAGTCCGAAACGCGACTGGCACGCAATGTCAGGGATCTGCGAGGTGATCAGGCGATTCGATGTGACGGCGATCCAGGAGACGAGGCGGGACACGCGGGCGTTGTTTGCCATCTTGTCGCTGCTGGGCGAGGACTACCGGGTCATCGCCTCGGACGTGACCGAGGGGAACCAGGGCAACGCCGAGCGGTTGGCCTTTGTCTACGACAGCACGCGGGTGCAGCCCTCAGGGCTGGTCGGGGAGATCGTGTTGCCCCCGCTGGCTGAGGGAGAGGTCAAGCAGTTCGCGCGCACGCCCTACGCCGCCGGATTCGTACGCCACGGCGTGGAGTTCATCCTGACGACCGTGCACGTGCTGTGGGGGCAACGGCCCGCTGACCGACTACCCGAGCTGACCGCGTTCGCCGAGTGGATGCGCAACTGGGCCGACCGCCCGAAGGACTGGAACCGCAATCTCATGGTGCTCGGTGACTTCAACATCGACCGGCACGACGACCCACTGTGGCGGGCCTTCTTTGCGACCGGGCTCTACCCGCCGGCGGTGCTGCACGGCGTGCCACGAACGATCTTCGGCGACAACCACAAGCGGCACTTCTATGACCAGATCTCGTGGTTCACGCCGACGCTCTCGAATGGTCGGACAGTCTCCCGGCTGGAGGGCCTCGAGTTCAACAACGTCGGCGGCAACGTTGACTTCCTCCCGCACGTGCTCACCGGCTCCGGGCTGGATCGCACGCAAATGTCCTGGCGGATCAGCGACCACTACCCGCTGTGGCTGGAGTTCCGCATCACCGAATAGGGCGGCCCGGGGAGCCAGCTCGCGTGCCAAGCCAACTAGCGCTATGAAGCTTGGTCTGCTTCAGCGACATCTCTGACAACGTGTCAGAGCGGGCGTAGTGTCACCTCATGGTGCGCCGGGTGTTCCTCGCGTTGGGCACCGCCGCGGTCGTGGCGGCGGTGGTCCTGATGGTCACCCCAGTCGGGGCCGCAGGGGTGTCGGGTAACGCGATCTCGCCGCGGTACTCCGACTTCGGGTGGGTCTCCTACACACCACTGCCTGAAGACTCCACGCTCGCTGACCTGCGCGCCGCGGGGGTGCGTGTGCCTCACGATGCCGTCGCCGCGCGACGTTACGAAGCTGGAGGAGCCTTCGCGGGAGGACTGGTGTTGTTGGCAGTTGCGTTGCTGCTGAGCCGCCCGCGTCGATCCGAAGTGCCGTCGGGCGACAACTGAGCAGCCCGGAGGCACGGACCTGCTGCGCCGGTGGCCCTCCGGACGCCCTCGTTGCGCAGGCCTCTTGCACCTTGTTCTCGCCGAGCTGGCTGCACCCGGCCTGAATCGCCATGAGGATGCGGTCTTCGTCGACGGTCTTGCTGACCGGGAGCAGCCGGACATCCGAGAGCTGGCGGCCGGAACGCTCGCGGCGGCAATCCGAGCGTGCACAGCGGCGATGTTGCGCACGAAGTCGTCGACGCACCGCGCCTGGAGGTATCGGCCGGGTTCGTCCGCCCGGGGTGTCACATGGGGGCACAGGTCGACCATCAGGCTGAGTTCGTCGGTGGATGGTCCTGCCCGATCTTCTCCCGCACCTGACGCTTGATCCGGGCGAGCATGCCGCCCATACCGCGCAGTCGCAGCGGTGAGACCGCCTCACCCAGCCCCAGCTGCTCCGGGACGTCCATCGGTACGGCGAGCAGCTCGGCAGCACCGAGTCCGTCGAGTCCCTCGTGCAGGATGCCCGCAAAACCACGGGTTGTCGGTGCCTCCGGGGGAGCAGAGAAGTGCAGGTGCACAGTGGCGCCCTCGTGGTCGCCGTCGACCTCGGTGGCTAGGAAGATCGGTGACTGACATTCCGGTACCGGCTCGAGCAGCTCCGGGTGCTCGGCGTAGCGCGGCGGCAGCGCCGGCAACTCGTCGCTGAACTCCAGCAACAGCTGTAGGCGATCGGGGATCTCGAGGTCGTTGAAGTCCTCGATCACCTGGGCCAGTGCCGCAGGCAGGGCCCGCCCGTTGGGTGCCGTCTCTGCGTTCATCGCTGCGGGACCTCCCCGGGCTGAGTGCCCGTGACGATGGGGACGCGCACGACGTTGCCCCACTCCGTCCACGAGCCGTCGTAGTTGCGCACGTCGTCGAAGCCCAGCAGGTGCTTCAGCGCGAACCAGGTGTGTGACGAGCGCTCCCCGATGCGGCAGTACGCCACAACCGGCTCGCTCGGGTCGAGGCGCTGCTCGCTGAGATAGATCTGCTCGAGCTCGGCGCGCGAGCGGAACGTGCCGTCGTCGTTGGCAGCTCGCGCCCATGGCACCGACACCGCACCGGGGATGTGCCCGCCGCGCAGCGCTCCCTCCTGGGGATAGTCCGGCATGTGGGTGCGCTCGCCGGTGTACTCCGGCTCCGAGCGCACGTCGACGAGCTGTCCGCCGAGGAAGTCCAGCACCGCTGGCCGGTAGGCGCGCTCGACCGAGTCGTCCCGCTCGACGAGCGGGTAGTCGCTGGGCGCCGGACTCGGCACGGCTCGCGTCATGTCGCGCCCCTCGGCCTCCCACAGCGCGCGTCCACCATCGAGCAGCCGCACGTCCTCGTGGCCGAAGAGGGTGAACACCCACAGTGCGTATGCGGCCCACCAGTTCGACTTGTCGCCGTAGACGACGATCGTCGTGTCGCGCGCGATGCCCTTGGCGCTCATGAGCCGGGCAAAGGCCTCGCCATCGATGTAGTCGCGGGTGACCGGATCGTTGAGGTCGAGGTGCCAGTCGATCTTCACCGCACCCGGGATGTGACCCACCTCGTAGAGCAGCACGTCCTCATCGGACTCCACGACCACGAGACCCTCACTGTCGAGGTGGCGTTCCAGCCACTGTGTGCTCACCAGTCGGTGCGGGTGGGCATAGTCGGCGAAGCGTGCGTCATCATCGAAGGGCAGGGTCATCGGTCAACCTCCAACTGGGGTAACTCCGGCATCCATCCTCGCATCCTTCCCAGATCCACACCGGGTGTCGGGGGATGGCGCGGGTGCCGCTCGTGAGGTCTTACAGCTCTCTTCCCTTTCCGGGAGCCAGGGAGGATGCTGTGATGTCCTGCGGGGGGAGCGTCGATGGACGAGTACATCGAAGTCAACGAGGTGGCCGGGGGAAGGCCGGAGTACCGGCTCAACCGCGTGCAGATGGAGCGCCGTGGTCGGGGGCGGTCCATCGCGACGACGTTCATGCTGTTTGTGGCGCTATTGGTGCTGCAGTTGCCGTTGCGTCGGGTTGCTGACGGCGCGTGGGAGGTGGCCTTCGTCGCGTCACGAACGGTTGATCTACCGGTCGTGGTCGTCGCCGCTCGGTTGAGTTTGCTGGTCGATCTGGTGATGATCGGTGTCTACTTGGCTTTGACGTGGCGGTCGCTGGAGCTGATGTGGGCGTGGGAGCGACGCTCCAAGTTGAGACGCGTTGCCTACGCCGCCGCAATTGCGGTTGTCATCGGAGCGGTCATGGACCTCGCTGAGGATGTTGTGCTGTGGATTGAGACCGGTGCTCCAGACTGGCAAGGGGATTTGTCAGTTCCGTGGACTGGCTGGATGCGCTGGTTCGTCTGCGCCGGTCTCGTCGTGGTGCTACTCGTCGCGCTGGACTCGTGGCGGCGGTGGGGCAAACCCCCGCTTGACACGGGGGATGGGGCCGAGAAGGGCGAGGAAGACGGGACAGACGAGGCAGAGAAGGATCAGCTGCACCGGATCATTTGCTGCTCAGGTGGCGGGGTGCGCTCGGCCGCGTTCTGCCTCGGCGGGCTGCAGGAGCTGACTGACAGGGGGCTCTACGCCGACACCGATCACGTGATCGGTGTCAGTGGCGGTGGGTATATCGCCGCGGCCTACCACACCGTGCGCTGGCACTCGGGTGACAGCGATGACGATGCCAATTGGGAGGAAATGACCCCTCCGGCGTTCGCGCCGGGCACCCCGGAGGTGCAACGACTGCGCCGCAACAGTAGCTACCTGCTCGACTCCGGGAACAGCGCCCTGCAGGGTTTGCTGTCGCTGCTCTTCGGAATCGTCGTCAACCTGGTGTTGTTGACCGCGGTCCTCGGCGCTACTGCGTGGCTTCTCGGGTGGTACCTCGTCGCCTCGGGCGGGCTGTCCGGCTGGCACACGGCGACTGCCGCGAGTTTGGAGTTCACGTTCGGACCTTGGCAGGAGGCGCTGTGGATATGGCTGGTGCCCGCATTCGGCGTGGCGCTGTTTGTCCTCGAAAGGGTGGTGGAGAAGTACCTGACCATCCCCTTCGACAAGCGGATGCCGATCCGGCGGCTCAGCGGAGCGCTCATCACGTACGGCACGCTGCTCACGTTGCTGTTGCTGGGAGTGCCCACTGCCCTTGAGTGGATGCACAACTTCGCGGCCAGCAGCGGATCGGCGGCGGCCAACCTCTTGCACGCCCTTGGTTTCGTGCCCAACGACGTGTGCATCGAACAACTCAAGCAGGGCACGCCCAAGAAACCTGCCACCGCCTGTGGGGTGACTTCCACCATGTCGCTGACGACGGGCGTGGCAGCAGGCGAGCTGGGGGGCCGTGCCTCGGCCCCGTGGGTGTCGGTCGGCGGTGCAATGGCGGTGCTGACCGCTGTCCTGGCCGTGGCCAGGTCCGCCCGCGGCGCGCTCGGGGGCGACGGAGCCCCGGGGGCGGGTCGAGGTGCGGGCCTCGGTGCCCTGCTCGCCAAGGTCTGGTTGAAGGTCAAGGACGTCGTGCTCCCTTGGGCCGCAACCGTCACCATCGCCGTCGTGTTGCTCGTCCTGCTGCTGCGCTGGACGGCCGGGTTGGTCGCTGTGCCGGAGATGCTGGCCTCATGGGACCTCGCTCTTGGGTTCCTCGCCACCCTCCTCGCTCTCCGGCTACTCACGGACGTGAACAGGACCTCGCTGCACCACTTCTACCGGGAGCGGTTGTCGTTCGCGTTCATTGTGCAGCGTTCCACGAAGGCCGCTGGGCCGCTGTCGTACAGGAAGTCGTTGCGGTTCTCGCAGTCGCGGCCTCCGGAAACGAGGCCGGGTCCGCGGCTGGTTGCGTGTGCAGTAGCCAATATCAACGATCCCGGCGTGGTGCCGGTCAACCGTGGCTGTGCGCCCTTCGTTTTCGACGACACGCAAATCGGTCTGACCGACCAGCAACTGCCCTCGGGAGTGGCACTGACCCCGAGCGCGTTCTA
This sequence comes from Janibacter cremeus, assembly GCF_013409205.1. NCBI lineage: Bacteria > Bacillati > Actinomycetota > Actinomycetes > Micrococcales > Intrasporangiaceae > Janibacter > Janibacter cremeus. Next base: position 1,600,854 of record NZ_JACCAE010000001.1, on the reverse strand, counting down.
TGAGTACGCCGCCGACCGGAGGTTCCGTGACGCGACCATCCCGGCGGCCATGGCGATGAGCGGTGCGGCGTTCTCGCCGCTGGCCGGACGGCAGAACAAAAGGCTGAATCCCTACCGGCTGGTGCTGGCACTTGCGAACGCCCGCCTGGGCGTGTGGCTACCCAATCCGCTGTGGATCGACAACCTCGCTACCGTGCGACGACTGGTGCGGACCCGCAACGAACCGGAGACGCTGCGGGCCTGGCCCGACCTGTCGCCAACCGAACGCAAGCTACTCGTCAAGGATTATCTGAACAGGCCTGACCAGAGGTGGCTGTGGGACCTCCTGCCTGATCCCGGGACAACGAAGGGAAATGATCCCCGCTTCGTGCGACCCCCGGAATGGCAGCAGCCGGAACCACAGGTGGGCGGCGCGCCGTTGTGGCTGTCGTTGCGGGTGGCCGTCTACCGGCTCGCCAACGCTGTGATCGGCGCTCAATCCAAACCGGGTCCGAGCCGGCTACTGAAGGAGGCCGTGGGCAGAACGTCCATCTACGACCGGAAGCTCTACATCACCGACGGCGGCCACTACGACAACCTCGGCCTCGTCGAGGCGCTACGACGCCGCCCGAAGGAAATCATCGTTCTCGACGCATCCGCCGACCCCGAGGACACCTTCAGGGCCCTCGGCGAGGCGATCGCCACAGCACGGATGGACCTCAACTGTGAGGTCACCTTCGACCCACGCTCAATGCGCCGGCTGACGGCGGAACGCTCGACCGCCGCGTGGGGCAACGGTCACTACCGCTTCGACGATGACAACACGGAGGGCGTCATCCGGATGGTCAAGGTGATCATGGTGGAGGGGCTCCCGTGGGACGTGGAGGCCTACTCCGGGAACAACCCCAAGTTCCCCCGGACCGGTACCGGTGACCAGCTCTACGACGAGTTCGATCTCGAGGCCTACCGGATCCTGGGCCGCGAAGTCACCAAAAAACTCATCGCCAACCCCCCGCCGAAGCGGACGGGTCGACTTGCTTACTGGCGGAAAGTCGGCGCCTGCATACGCGGCGTACCGCAGTAGCGCGCCGCCACGCTTTCCTACCGTCGATCACAAGGGATGGGCCGCGATCGAGGCTGCAAACCTCTTCTTCGCGGCTCAGGTCTGCTCGCGCAGGTACCGCCCGAAGTGCGGGACGGTGAAGGCGATCCGGCCCCGCTCGGCGGAGTAGATCAACCCCTTCTTCAGCAACGCATCACGTGCGGGGGAGAGGGACTGCGGCTTCTTGTCCAGCAGGTTCGCGACGTCGGAGGTGAGGACGGACTCGATGTCGTCGAGCTGCTCATCCCCCTTCGCTGCGATGTCTGCGGCCACGTCCGCCATGGCGCGCAGGTACTCCCGCTCACCCGGCGTCGCGCGTTCGTAGCGCGAGCCGAAGAAGCCGACCGCCAGCTCCGACTCGGCCTCCGGTGAGGCGACCCGGACGTCATCGGCGCGGATCGGGGACTGCGGCGCCTGGTCCCACACGGCCTTGCCATAGGCCTGGATGAAGTACGGGTAGCCGCCGGTCGCGAAGTAGAGGGCATCCAACGCCTCCTGCTCATACTCGGCCATCTCGTCGGACGCCGGTGCGGTGAGCGCATGGTCGGCCTCGTCGCGGGCCAGCCGGTCGATGCGCTGGTAGCGGAAGAGCCGCTCGCTGTAGGACTTGCTCGCCGACAGCACCGCCGGCAGGTGCGGCAGGCCCGCGCCGACGACGATGAGGGGCGCGCCGTTCTGGCTCATCTCGTGACAGGCCGCGCAGATCGCCGAGACATCGTCCGGGCCGAGGTCCTGCATCTCGTCGATGAAGATCGCGATGCCGCGCCCGAGGTCCGCGGCCAGTCCGCCGACGTCGGTGAAGAGCTCGACCAGGTCGATCTCGATGTCGCCGGAGTCCGCGCGCCCCTTGACCGCAGGGGCGTCGATGCCGGGGTTCCAGACCTCGCGCAGTTTCGTGCCGGGCTTGGCGTCGCGCTGGGCGAAGGACTTGATCACACCCAGGACGTGCGCGACCTCGTCCTCGTGGGTGTGCCCGAGCTCGCGGACCGCCTGGTGCAGCGCACTGGAGAGCGGACGGCGCAGCCCCTGGTCGGGGCGCGCCTCGAGCTTGCCCGTACCCCACTTCGCCCGCACCGCTGCCGAGCGCAGCTGGTTGAGCAGCACCGTCTTGCCGACGCCCCGCAGGCCGGTCAGCATCAGCGAGCGCTCGGGGCGCCCGCTGACGATGCGCTTGAGCACGACGTCGAATCGGCTGATCTGCTCGTCGCGGCCGGCGAGCTCGGGCGGGCGCTGGCCGGCGCCGGGGGCATAGGGGTTGGTGATCGGGTCCACGATGGGACCGTATCCGCATGTATAGCCGATGACGGATATCTCGGGAGACTGCGCAAGTCGTGTTGCGTGGTGATCGGCGGCGGTCATGGGGCGAAGGGGGCGGCTCGGCTCGACGGATGCCTCCCGATGTCACTTTCTAGATAAATCTAAAATATGGGCGAGATGTAAGTAGAGCGGCGCATAGAGGCGGATGCCCGTGGCCTGCGCACACCGGCGCGTGCGGTGCCACGCGTCGCCGGCCGTGGTGAGAGACTGATCACATGGCCGCTGCTACCCCGTCTTCCTACTCCGTCACCATCCGCCTGCACACCTCCCCGGACTACGCCGTCGTCGGTCGGGTCGCCACGGTGCTCGCCGAGCAGGGTGGGATCGTCACCGCCATCGACATCGCCGACTCGCGGCACGACCGGCTCACCGTCGACGTCACCTGCTCGGGCATCAACGTCGACCACACCGACGGCCTCGTCGAGGCCGTGGAGTCGGTGGACGGGGTGACCGTCCACAAGGTCTCCGACCGCACCTTCCTGCTCCACCTCGGCGGCAAGATCCAGGTGCGCTCCAAGGTTGCACTGAAGACGCGCGACGACCTGTCGATGGCCTACACCCCGGGCGTCGGCCGCGTGTCCGCCGCGATCGCGAAGAACCCCGAGGACGCGCGTCGCCTGACGATCAAGGGCAACACGGTCGCCGTCGTCACCGACGGCTCCGCTGTCCTGGGCCTGGGCAACATCGGCCCCGAGGCCGCGATGCCGGTCATGGAGGGCAAGGCCGCCCTGTTCAAGCAGTTCGCCGACATCGACGCCTGGCCGATCTGCCTGGCCAGCCAGGACACCGACGAGATCGTGCGCGCCGTCGAGATGATCGCCCCCGGCTTCGGCGGGATCAACCTCGAGGACATCGCCGCGCCGCGCTGCTTCGAGATCGAGCGTCGTCTGCGCAAGAGCCTCGACATCCCGGTCTTCCACGACGACCAGCACGGCACCGCCATCGTCGTCCTCGCCGCCCTGCGCAACGCCCTTCGCGTCGTGGGCAAGCAGCTCGAGGAGTCCCACGTCGTCGTCTCCGGTGGCGGCGCTGCCGGCTCGGCCATCGTCACCCTGCTGCTGGCCGCCGGCGCGAAGGACGTCACCGTCTTCGACCGCGAGGGCCTGCTCTCCCGCGACGACGACTCGCTCTCCTCGGACAAGCAGAAGCTCGCTGCTCGCACCAACCCCCGCAAGCTGCGCGGCGACCTCCCGGACGGACTGCAGGAGGCCGACGTCTTCATCGGCGTCTCCGCACCGAACATCCTCAAGGCCGAGTGGATCCGTGACCACATGGCCAAGGACCCGATCGTCTTCGCCCTGGCCAACCCGGACCCGGAGATCGATCCGGCGGAGGCAGCCCAGTACGCCAAGGTCGTCGCCTCCGGCCGCAGCGACTACCCGAACCAGATCAACAACGTCCTCGCCTTCCCCGGCGTCTTCCGCGGGCTGCTCGACGCCAACGCGGAGAACGTCACGACGGACATGCTCATCCGCGCCGCGGACGCGATCGCGGGCGTGGTCACCGACGAGGAGATCAACCCCTCGTACATCATCCCGAGCGTCTTCCACTCCGAAGTGGCCGATGCCGTGGCCGTCGCGATCTCGGGCGAGGGCAAGTCCACCACCGGTACGCCGACCGGCCCGATCAAGGTCGGCTCCCGCTCCACCGCCGCGCCGGTGGACGACACCGGCATCCTGCCGCGGGTGCGGTAGTCCCCTCGGGTGGTTTCGAGGGTCGGCCGCAGGCGGCCTCCCGCCTCAACCACCGTTCAGGAGCGGGTGCGGTAGTCCCCTCGGGTGGTTTCGAGGGTCGGCCGCAGGCGGCCTCCCGCCTCAACCACCGTTCAGGAGCGGGTCGGTAGTCCCTTCGAGACGCTTGCTGCGCATGCTCCTCGGGGACCGTGGGGAGAGGGTGAGGTGCGAGGTGGCAGGGTTGGCCCCGTGAGCGAACCCCGTACGTATCGCAAGGACACCTCGGCCGCGCCTCGTGGCTACTCCTCCTGGGAGGCCGCCGGGTTGTTGTGGCTCGCCGAGGCCGAGGAGGACGGCGGCGCAAGCATCGCCGAGCTGCGTGACGTCGACACCACCCACATCGACCTCGTGCAGTACGCCCCGGCACCCGCGACGAATCTCGCGGCGGACGAGTTCGGAGCCGCCCTCGCGGCGACCCACGCCGCGGGTGCGCCGGCCTTCGGAGCCCCGCCCGCGCGGTGGAGCAGCCACGGGTTCATCGGCCCGGGGGAGTCCCCGATGCCGATGCCGGTGGAGCCGACGCAGACGTGGGGCGCCTTCTTCGCCGAGCAGCGCATCCGCCACCTGCTGCGCGCCGGCCGGGCCAAGGGGCTGTGGGAGGAGGAGGGCGAGCTCTTCGAGCAGGTCGCCGCCCGCCTGGAGTCCGGCGAGTTCGACGACGGCCGCCCGCCGGCACGCATCCACGGCGACCTGTGGGCCGGAAACGTGCTGTGGACAAGCAGCGGCGCCGTCCTCATCGACCCGGCCGCGCACGGCGGCCACCCCGAGACCGACCTGGCGATGCTGCTGCTCTTCACCGCCCCGCACATCGCGCGCATCATCGCCGCCTATGACGAGGCGGCGCCCCTGGCGGACGGCTGGCAGGAGCGCGTCGGTCTGCACCAGCTCTTCCCCGTGATGGTCCACGCCGTGATCTTCGGCGGCGGCTACGTCCGGCAGTCCGTGGAGATGGCCCGCAAGTACGCCTGAGCCTCACCGGGTGTACAGCGCCTCGATCTCCTCGGCGTAGTGCTCGTCGATCGGCTTGCGACGCAGCTTCAGCGTCGGCGTGAGCACGTCGCTGCCCGGGGCCCAGTACTCGGGGAGCACCCGGAACTGCTTGACCTGCTCGACGCGGGAGAGCTTGGCGTTGCCCGCCTCGATGCCCTTGCCGATCTCGGCGACGAGCGCCGGGTGCTCGGCGAGGACGGCCGGGTCGGCGGCGACCCCGGCCTTCTCGGCGAAAACGGCGGCCGCGTCCGGGTCCAACGTCACCAGGGCGACGTTGTAGGGACGTCGCTCGCCCACGACGGCGATCGTGGCGGCGAGGGGAGTGGTCACCTTCAGGGTGTTCTCGATGGTGGACGGTGACATGTTCTTGCCGCTGGAACTGATGATCAGCTCCTTCTTGCGGTCGGTGATCGTCAGGTAGCCGTCGGCGTCGATCGTGCCCACGTCGCCGGTGTGCAGCCAGCCGTCGGCGTCGATGGCCTCAGCGGTCTTCTCCGGCTCGCCCCGGTAGCCGGGCGTCACGCAGTCGCCACGGAAGAGGACCTCACCGTCATCCGCGATCCGCATCTCGAAGCCGGGCAGCGCCGGGCCGACGGTGCCCACCTTCACCTTGCCGGGCGGGTTGATCGTCCCGGCACCGGCGACCTCGGACATGCCCCAGAGCTCGCAGACGTTGACACCCAGCCCCATGAAGAAGGACAGCGTCTCCGGCGCGATCGCGGCCGCTCCCGACCAGGACCACCTCAGCTGGTCCAGGCCGAGGGCCACGCGGATCTTGCTCAGCACCAACCGGTCCGCGAGCTTCAGCTGTGCCGCGTCCATACCCGTCAACGGCTCACCCGCCAGCAGTGCGGCACCCTGCTTGTCGGCCATCCGCAGTGCCCAGGCGCCGAGCTTCTGCTTCACGGGGCTCTCGGCCGTCGCGACCTTGGCCTCGATGCCCATCTTGATCTTCTCCCACACCCGGGGCACGGCGAACCAGACCGTCGGACGTGCGTCGGGCAGTGCGCTCGCGATCTCCCTCGGGTCGGCGATGTAGGTGACCTGCACCCCCTTCGCGAGGTTGAAGTACTGAGCCGACGCGCGGTCGGCGATGTGGGCGGCCGGCAGGAATGAGGTGATCCGGTCGCCGAAGTGCACGTCGACGACGCCCTCGGCGCCGTGGAGCACGGCGAACACGTTGCGGTGGGTGAGCTGGACCCCCTTCGGCGGGCCGGTCGTGCCGGAGGTGTAGATCAGGGTGAGGACGTCGTCCGGCTGCACCGCCCGCCACGCGGCCTCGAAGTCGAAGACCGGATCGCCGACGGACTCGAGATCGGCGAGGCCGTGCGTGGCGCCCTCGGGTGTGCCGTCGACGACGACGATGTGGTCGAGGGCGACCCCGGAGCCCAGGATCGCCGGCAGCAGGGCGGTCTCGGTGACCACGATCCGGTTGCCCGCGTTGCCGAAGAGGTACTCGACCTGCTCGGGCGAGGACGTGTTGTAGATGGAGAACGGGATCATCCCCAGGTGCATCGCCCCGGCGTCCACCCAGGCGAACTCGGGCCGGTTGGTGAGCATGATCCCGAGCGTGTCCCCGCGCTGGTACCCGAGGGCGGCCAGCCCCGCGGTGACCGCCCGCCCGTGGTCGCCGTACTCGGCCCAGGTGACCGAGACGGCGCCACCCGCCGTGCGCAGCGCGACCGCGCTCGGGTCGACGGTCAGGGTCTGCTGGAATGCTTCGCAGAGGGTGGTGGCGTCAGCCATGGCGTCTCCATCACAGGGGCCCTCCACGGTGAGGGCCGTACCAAAGAGTAGGTCTCGCGGACCCGCACCACAAGGACGGCGACGCACCACCCGCAGCGCCGGGTCGAAGGGGGGACAGCCCCCCTTCGTCATGGGGGAGAGCACGGCAGACTCGGGCCACCGCGACTGCGAGAGTTGTCCTCGTGACCACGCAGACGATGAACCCACCTCTGGAGCGGCTGGAACGGCTGGAACGGCCCGGCCTCGCTCGTCGCTGGCTCGCCGGCTGGGGCAGTGTCCTGCTCCTCGTGACGAGCGTCCTCACCTCCCTCGTGGCGATGGTCTTCACTCTGCTGGTCCTCTCCGCGACCGTGGCCATCACCGCCGGCGGCATCGGCCTGCTCCTGCTCATCCCGCTCGTCTGGCTGGCCGGCGTCATCGGCCACGCCGAGCGGCACCGCATCGTGGCCCTGGCCGGCCGTCGCGTGTACCCGCCGGCGCGCCGCGAGCAGTCGTGGTGGCGGCGCCTGCTCCTCGACGAGCACTCGTGGCGCAGCGTCGCCTACCTGGCGCTGCACTCGTTGTGGGGCCTGGTCACCGGCTGGCTGACCGTCCTCGTCCTCGCCCAGACGCTCCTGCTGCTGATCGTCCCGGTGCTCATCGCACGCTCGCCCGAGCAGGGGTTCGAGGTCTACGGGCTGGTGGAGGTCCAGGGCATCACGGCGCTCGCGATCACTTGGGCGGTCGCCCTCGCGGTCCTGGTCCTGCTGCCCCTCGTCGCCCACCTGCTCACCTCGGTCGACGTGGTGCTCGCCCGTTGGCTGCTCGGACGTGACGAGCGCAAGGTCCTTGAGCACCTCACCGCCCGCGTCGACACCCTCACCGACTCCCGCCGCGAGGCCGTCGACTCCGTCGAGGCCGAGCGCCGCCGGATCGAGCGGGACCTGCACGACGGACCGCAGCAGCGCCTGGTCTCCATCGCGATGACCCTCGGCATGGCCAAGCAGGCCATCCACGACGACCCGCAGTCAGCGGCCGGGCTCGTCGACGAGGCGCACCGCTCCGCCAAGGAGGCCATCGTCGAGATGCGTCACGTCGCCCGCGGCATCGTCCCGCCGATCCTCGCCGACCGTGGCCTGGAGGCAGCGCTGCCCGCACTCGCCGCCCGCTCCGCGGTCCCGGTGTCGGTGGACGTGCGCGACGTGGGCCGGCTCGACCCGACGACCGAGGCCATCGCCTACTTCGTCGTCAGCGAGGCCCTGACCAATGTCGTCAAGCACTCCCGCGCCGAGCACGCCCGGGTGGAGGTCACCCGCGACGAGCAGCACCTGACGAGCGTCGTCACCGACGACGGCCGGGGCGGCGCCGACCCGGCCCTGGGCACCGGTCTGACCGGCCTGCGCCAGCGGGTCAACGCCGTCGACGGAGCCCTCGAGGTGGAGTCCCCACCCGGGGGAGGGACCCGTCTGACCGCAACCCTGCCCCTTCGCACCGGACGGAGCCTGACATGAGCGACGAGACCCCCACCAAGGTCGTGCTGGCCGAGGACTCCGTCCTGCTGCGCGACGGCATCGTGCGCCTGCTGGCCTCGGCCGGCTTCGAGGTCGCGGCGGCCTGTCCGGACGGGGAGACCTTCCTGGCGGCCGTGGACGAGCACTCGCCCGACCTGGTGGTCGTGGACGTGCGGATGCCCCCGACCTTCACCTCCGAGGGCATCGTCGCCGCCCTGCAGGTCCGCGACAGCCACCCCGAGGTGGCCGTGATGGTGCTCAGCCAGTACGTCGAGGAGCAGTACGCGACCGAGCTCGTCGCCTCCCGGTCGAAGGGGGTCGGGTACCTGCTGAAGGACCGCGTCGCCGACACGGGCGACTTCATCGCAGCTCTGCGGGACGTCGCCGGCGGCGGCACCGTCCTCGACCCCGAGGTCGTCACGCAGCTGCTCACCCGAGCGCGCCACGCCGACCCGCTCGCGGTGCTCACCCCGCGTGAGCGGGAGGTGCTCGACCTGATGGCCCAGGGCCGGACGAACTCCGCGATCGCCACGGAGCTCTTCGTCTCCCACGGGGCCGTGGAGAAGCACGTGACCTCGATCTTCACCAAGCTCGACCTGCCGCCCGCCGACGGTGACCACCGCCGGGTGCTCGCCGTGCTCCGCTGGCTCGACCAGGAGGACTGACCGATGTCGCAGACACCCGTGCCCACGCGGCCCGGTGAGCCCCACGACCCGCAGCTGCGCGAGCGCTACCTGCGCGATGCGCAGCAGGTACGCCGGGACAGGCGCGCGGAGACCGCGCGACTCGCGGCGGAGGTCCCACCGTCGCGCACCCCGTCGGGGCCCATCCGGGTCGTCGCCGGGCTGCTGACGCTCGTGCTCGTGCTGGGCGTCGGGTTCCTGCTCGCCGGGCCGATGCTCAAGCAGACGTCGACGAGCGAGCAGGCCCTGCCCGCAGACATCACCAGCCTGGAGGTCGACAACGACATCGGTGACGTGCGGATCCGCACGGCCGATGCCGGCGAGGCGCCCCGGGTCACCACGACGACGGCGTGGGGGTTGCGTCGGCCGGACGTCCTTGTCGAGGTCACCGGCGCCACCGCGTCGCTGGACGCGCAGTGCCCCTCCGGGATCGCCGCCCCCTGCTCCACCGACTGGACCGTCGTCGTCCCCGCGGGCGTCGACGTGGAGATCGAGGAGGGCGTCGGCCGGGTCATGATCGAGGGCATCGACGGTGACGTCGACGTCGAGGCGGGCGTCGGTGACGTGCGGATCACCGAGGCCACGGCCGGGCGGATCACCGCGGAGCTGGGCGTCGGCTCCCTGTGGGTGGAGGCCGTCGAGCCCCCGCAGCACGTGTACGCCAAGGTCGGTGTCGGTGACCTCTCGGTGCAGCTGCCGGAGACCGCGTCCTACGACGTGGACGTCCGCGGTGGCGTCGGGGAGGTGCGCAACGACCTCGGCAGCGACGCCGGGTCGGACCGCACGGTCACCGTCGAGGGCGGTCTCGGGTCGGTGAGTCTCTCGGCGTCCTGACGACGCGTGCCCCACGGCGCAAGAGCAGCGATCCGGTCAGGACGCACACCCACGCTTTCGGGCGTAGCGTGAGGTCTGCACACGGACAGCGCAGTCAGCGGGAGGCGGGCAACGATGCTGATGGAGAGCACCCTGCGGCTTGATGCCAACTGGGTCGACTACCTGCTGATCGGGATCTACTTCGCCTTCGTCCTGACCATCGGGGTGATGGCGCGGCGCTCGGTCTCGACCAGCTTGGACTTCTTCCTCTCGGGACGCTCCCTCCCGTCGTGGGTGACCGGCTTGGCCTTCGTCTCGGCGAATCTGGGCGCGGTCGAGATCATGGGGATGTCCGCCAACGGTGCCGCACTGGGCATGCCGACCTTCCACTACTACTGGATCGGCGCGATCCCGGCGATGCTGTTCCTCGCCGTGGTGATGATGCCCTTCTACTACGGCTCCAAGGTGCGCTCGGTGCCGGAGTTCATGCGCCGACGCTTCGGCCCCGGCGCGCACCTGGTGAACTCGATCAGCTTCGCCGTCGCGCAGGTGTTGATCGCGGGCGTCAACCTGTACCTGCTGGCGACCATCATCAACACCCTGCTCGGGTGGCCGATCTGGGTCTCCACGGTGGTCGCCGCGGCGATCGTGCTGTCCTACATCACCCTCGGCGGGCTGTCGGCCGCGATCTACAACGAGGTGCTGCAGTTCTTCGTGATCGTCGCTGCCCTGACGCCCCTGACGGTCCTGGCGCTGAACAAGGTCGGTGGGTGGGACGGCCTGACCGAGAAGATGACGGCCGCTGGTACGTCCGGAGAGCTGAGCTCATGGCCCGGGACCTCCTTGACCCAGTTCGGGTCGGAGATCTGGTCCGTCATCGGCATCGTGCTCGGTCTCGGGTTCGTGCTCTCGTTCGGCTACTGGACGACGAACTTCGTCGAGGTCCAGCGGGCGATGGCCAGCAAGGACATGAACGCCGCACGCCGGGCCCCGGTGATCGGGTCCTTCCCGAAGATGTTCATCCCCTTCATCATCATCATCCCGGGCATGATCGCGGCGGTGATCGTGCCCGAGCTGGCCGACTACAAGTCGAACGGCGGCACCGGCGGCGACGTCACCTACAACGACGCACTGCTGCTGCTGATGCGCGACCTGCTGCCCAACGGCCTGCTCGGGGTGGCGATCGCCGGGCTGATGGCCGCTTTCATGGCCGGTATGGCGGCGAACATCTCGGCGTTCAACACCGTGATGAGCTACGACATCTGGCAGACGTACGTGCAGAAGCACAAGCCGGACGACTTCTACACCACGTTCGGTCGGTGGGCCACCGTGGTCGCGACGGTTCTCGCGATCGGAACCTCGGCCTTCGCCGGGCAGTACAGCAACATCATGAACTACCTGCAGACGCTCTTCGGGTTCTTCAACGCACCGCTGTTCGCCACCTTCATCCTGGGCATGTTCTGGAAGCGGATGACGGCCGCCGCCGGTTGGACCGGCCTGGTGGCCGGGACCTCCGCTGCGATCGTGGTGGCGATCCTGTCCAACGACGCGCTGGGAGCGGCGAGCATCGGCGTGGTGGACCTCAGCGGTCAGGGTGCGGCCTTCGTCGCGGCGGGTGCGGCCTTCGTCGTGGACATCCTGGTCAGCGTGGTGGTCACCCAGTTCTCCCGGCCGAAGGACGAGGCCACGCTGCGCGGGCTCGTCTACTCCATGACCCCCAAGGCGGACCTGGCCGGGGCGCCGGTGGCCCACGCATGGGAGTCCCCGGTCAAGCTGGCAGGGGTGGCACTGGTCATGGTCATCATCCTCAACGTGGTCTTCAGCTGAGGGAGGCTGTCAGCTCATGAGCAACGATCAGAGCGGTACCGAAGGACGGTCGCGGCGGCACACGGCGGGAGCCTTGGATGTCCGCAACATCATCGGCGCCCTGCTGGTGATCTACGGCGTCATTCTGCTGCTGGTCCACTTCATCAGTGGAAGCGACACCGCGACGTCCGGGCCGACGCACGAGCAGGCGAACCTGTGGACCGGGGCGGCCCTCCTCGTCGCCGGGATCCTCTTCTTCGTCTGGACCAGGGTCCGCCCGATCGTGGTGGACGAGGCCGAGCAACAACGGCTCGAGGAAGAGAAGCGGGAGCTGGGCACGCCGGGCTCCACCTCCGACTGAGCCGATGACCACCTACGTCACCGCAGCCCTGGACAAGGCTCGCGCAGACGGCGCCACGCCACCGGAGCTGGCTGGGCTGCGGCGCCGCTTGGAGCAGCTGGCCGACCCCACCGCCGGGCAGCTCCCGGGCGAGTCCCTGGAGCCACTGGGGGACCTCCCCCGTCTGGCGGACCTGCCGGAGCCGGACCCGGCCCGCGCCCGAGAGGTCCTCGACCGCGTCGCCGTGATCAAGGTCAACGGCGGCCTGGGCACGAGCATGGGCCTGTCCGGACCGAAGTCCCTGCTCGAGGTCAAGCCCGGGCACACCTTCCTCGACATCGTGGCTCGACAGGTGCTGGCCACGCGGCAGGAGAACGCAGCCCGGCTGCCGCTGCTCCTGATGAACTCGGCCACCACCCGGGAGCCGTCGCTGCGCTCCCTTCGTCGCCATCCCGACCTGGCCGAGCAGGCCGCAGCCCTACCCCTGGACTTCCTGCAGGGGAGGGAGCCGAAGCTGCGCGCGAGCGACCGGTTCCCGATCCAGTGGCCGGCCCGACCGGAGCTGGAGTGGTGCCCTCCGGGTCATGGGGACGTGTACACCGCGCTGGCCGCGACCGGCACACTGGCGACCCTGCTGGACGCCGGCATCCACTGGTGCTTCGTCTCCAACGCCGACAATCTCGGGGCGAGCATCGACCCACGGATAGCGACGTGGATCGCCGACGAGCAGGTCCCCTTCGTCATGGAGGCGGTGCGGGGCACGGCCGCTGACCGCAAGGGCGGCCACCTGGCACTGCACCGGGGGCGCACGGTGCTGCGGGAGACCGCGCAGGTGCCCGCGGGGGACCCCTCCTTCACCGACGTGTCCCGCTGGCGCTTCTACAACTCCAACAACCTGTGGATCGACCTGCGGGCGCTGCGGGACCTGCTGGCGACACAGCCCGCGGGACCGGACCTACCCCTGATCGTCAACCACAAGAACGTCGACCCCACGGACTCCTCGTCACCGGCCGTGCTCCAGCTCGAGACGGCGATGGGCGCGGCCATCGGTGCGATCCCGGGTGCCCGTGCGATCGAGGTCCCACGCACGCGGTTCGCCCCGGTCAAGACCACCGACGACCTGCTGGTCGTGCGTTCGGATGCCTACGACCTGGCCCGGGACGGCCGACTCCTGCCGACGTTCGACGGGTCCGGACCGGTGGTGACCCTCGATCGTGACCACTACCGCCACCTGTCCGACCTGGCGCGACACTTCCCCCACGGTGTCCCCTCGCTGCGGGAGTGCGAGAGTCTGGAGGTGTCCGGTCCGGTGACCTTCGGCGCCGACATCGTCATCGAGGGGACGGTGCGACTGACCGGCCCCAAGACCGTGCCCGATGGGGAGAGGCTGACGTGAGTGATGTGACCCATGGCGAAGGGAGTGGCCGGATGCCGGGCGAGCGCGCGGTCGACGCTTTCGCGTCGGCCTTCGCCGGCACCCGCCCCGACGGGTGCTGGTGGGCCCCGGGCCGGGTGAACCTGATCGGGGAGCACACCGACTACCAGGACGGCTTCGTCCTTCCCCTCGCCCTCGACCGCGGTGCCGTGGCGGCGGTGAGTGTGCGCTCCGACGACCTGCTGCGGGTGCACTCGCTGCACGAAGGGGTGACCGCCTCCGTGCGCCTGGCCGACGTCGGCCCGGGCAACCCGTCCGGCTGGCTCGGGTACCTCGCCGGGGTGGGCTGGGCCCTCGCGCAGGCCGGCCACGACGTGCCGGGGCTGGACGTCGCGCTCGACTCGGACGTGCCCATCGGCGCCGGGCTCTCCTCCTCCGCCGCGCTGGAGTGTGCCGTGGCCGTCGCCTGGAACGACCTGGGGGACCTCGGTCTGGACCGCACCGCGCTCGCCGCTGCGGCTCGCCGCGCCGAGAACGACGTCGTCGGCGCACCGACCGGGGTGATGGACCAGATGGCCTCGCTGCACGGGCGCTCCGGCTCGTTGATGTTCCTGGACACCCGCTCGATGCACGTCGAGCAGGTCCCCTTCGACCTGGCCGTCCACGGCCTGTCCCTGCTGGTCATCGACAGCCGCGCACCGCATGCCCTCGTCGACGGGGAGTACGCCGAGCGACACGCGTCCTGCGCCCGCGGCGCCTCGCAGCTGGGGGTGCGCGCCCTGCGCGACATCGACGTCACCGGGCTCGACGACGCGCTGGCCCGCCTCGACGACGACGTCGTGCGACGGCGGGTCCGGCACGTCGTCACCGAGAACGATCGTGTCCTGCAGGTGGCAGACACGTTGCGCTCCGGGGCCGACCCGCGCCGCATCGGTGCGTTGATGACGGATTCGCACGTCTCCATGCGCGACGACTTCGAGATCACCGTCCCCCGGGTCGACGCTGCCGTCGACGCGGCGCTGGCCGCGGGGGCGCACGGAGCCCGGATGACCGGAGGAGGCTTCGGGGGCTGCGTCCTCGCTCTCGTCGACAGCGCCGCTGTCACCAGCACCGTGGACGCGGTGCGCAGTGCCTACGCCGAGGCCGGCTTCGACCCACCCGTGGCCTTCGTGGCGGTCGCCAGCAGCGGGGCCGGGCGGGTGGTGCCTACTTGAGGAACTTGCTGGTGCGCCGGTCGGCGAGCACCTTGCCGCCGGTCTGGCAGGTGGCGCAGTACTGCAGCGAGCTGTCGGCGAAGCTGACCTCGCGCACGACGTCCCCGCACACCGGGCACGCTTGGCCGGTGCGGCCGTGGACGCGCATCCCCGCCCGCTTGGCGTCCTTCAGCTCCTTGGCCGGTTTGCCGGAGGCAGCGGCGACCGCGTCGGCCAGGGTGGTGCGCAGCGCCCGGTAGAGCACGTCGACCTCGTCGTCGGTGAGCTTCGCGGCATGGGCGAAGGGGGACAGCCGCGCCACGTGCAGCACCTCGTCGGAGTAGGCGTTGCCGACGCCCGCGATGAGCGACTGGTCGCGCAGGACACCCTTGATCTGTGACGAGCGCCCGGCGAGGATCTCGCCGAAGACCTCCCGGGTGAAGTCCGCGCCGAGCGGGTCCGGCCCGAGGCGGGCGATGCCCGGCACGTCCTGCACGTCGCGCACGAGGTGGGCGGCGACGCTCTTCTTCGTCCCCGCCTCGGTGAGGTCGAAGCCGCAACCGTCGGACATCCGCAGCCGCAGCGCGACCGGGGACTTGCCCGGCCGCAGCATCGTCTTGGGAAGCTCCTCGCTGAATCGGATCCACCCCGCGCGGGCCAGGTGGATGACCAGGTGCGTCCCGTCGCAGTCGATGTCGATGAACTTCCCGTGCCGGTGCACCCCGTCGACCGGTGCGCCGGCGAGAGCCTGCGGCGGCGGGTCGACCGTCTTCAGGACGGTGAAGGAGGCGAGCTCCAGCGCCTCGACCGCGTGCCCGCTCAGCCGCCCGTCGAGGAAATCGACGAGTCCCTGCACCTCGGGCAGCTCAGGCATCGTTTCGCTCCGGGGGTGCGATCCCCAGGGCCTGGCGCATCTGCTCCAGCATCGTGTAGCCATCGGCCGCGTGGCAGATCGGCAGCGTGACCCCGACGTGCTGCTCGTAGGCGTCGGTGGCGATCGGGGTGAAGTGGCTCAGCAGCTGCTCGGTCGCGGACAGCACGCGGATGCCGATCGCCCGCACCCGGTCGGGTCGCTGCTCGGCGAACTCGCCGTAGATGCTCGGGTCGTGCTGCCCGTCGTCACCGATGAGCACCCACCGCACCTCGGGCAACTCACGCACGAGTCGGTGCAGGCAGGCGCGCTTGTGGTCCTGCCCGGAGCGGAACCAGCCGGTGTTGGTCGGTCCCCAGTCGGTCATGAGCATCGGTCCGAGCGGATAGCCGGCCCGGCGCAGGAACCGGGTCAGGGGCGGCACGGCGTTCCACGCGCCCGTCGAGACGTAGATGATGGGCGCATTCGGGTGCTCCCGCAGCAGCTCGCGGTACATCGTCGCCATCCCCGGCACCGCCCGGCGGGTGCCCTCGTGACGGAAGAAGGTGTTGTACGCGGCGATCATCGGCCGCGGCATCGTCGTGGTGATGATCGTGTCGTCGATGTCGGAGACGATGCCGAAGGTCTCCTGCGGGTCGACGATGAAGACCGCCGCCGTCGTGTCCGCGGCCCGGGGCGAGGAGATGTGCAGGTGGTGCCAGCCCGGCTCGAGGTCGTGGTCGGTGATCGTCAGGTCGAGGATGCCCGACCGGTCCACGCGGGTGCGCACCTCCCTCTCCCCGACGGTCACGGTGACCGGCTCGCCACTGGCCGGGGTGGCGAAGAAGAAGCGCCACCCCCTTCGCTCGTTGTCGGCGGTGCGCAGCTCCAGCCAGGTCGCCCGGGCGTCGGCAGCGGCAGGGGCGTAGGGGCGGCGGGTCATCAGGACCCGACCGAGGACGCGGACCCGGTCCACGCTGCCGTACCCGGTGTGGGCGAGCACCCGCGTGCCCCACCCACGGCGACGCATGATGCCGGCCACCTGGCGGTGCCAGGCGTCCTCGATGATCGCGGCGGAGTGCGGTCTCGGCATGATCCGAGCCTAAGGGAGGATGTCCACGTGAGTGACCTGGCGAAGGAGGAGGTCCGTCACCTCGACCTGGTGTCGATGGGGTGCCGGTGGGTGCTCGACGTGTCCGACCTCGACGAGGTGAGCGCCGCGCAGACCGCGGCCCGGTGGCGGCGGTGCATCGACCTCGCGACGGCCGCGACGACGATCGTCGACGACGAGCCGGAGACGATCCGGGCCACGGCCACCCAGCAGCCTTACGACCTCTCCCGCGAGCTGACTCGCAAGGGCCTGATGCGCCTGCGCGGCCGGGTCACCCTCCTGCACGCGGCGGCACTCGCCGACGCCTCCGGGCGCGCGATCGCCCTCGTCGCACCCTCGGGTGGCGGCAAGTCGACCGCGACCAGCGTCCTCGGTCGGCGCCTGGGCTACCTCTCGGACGAGACGCTCGTGCTGCTGGAGGACCACGGGATCGCACCGCACCCCAAGCCGCCGTCCCTGGTCGTCGACCCGGACGATCGGTGGCGCAAGGACGAACCGGCGCCGGACGAGCTCGACCTCGGCCCGACCCCCGGGCAGGCCCGGCTGGCACGGCTGCTCACCCTCGAGCGCGACGAGGACGTCACCGAGCCGGCCATCGAGCCGGTCGGCCTGATCGACCAGCTCCTCGCGGTGCTCCCCGAGACCTCCTCGACCTGGCTGGTGCCGGCCGGCCTGGACCGGTTGGCCCGTGCCGTCACCGTCGGCGGGCCGCCCGCCCGATTGCGCTACGCCGAGGTCGACACCTGCCACGACCTCGTGCGCGAGCACCTGGCCGCGCCCGAGACGCAGGCGCCGACCTGGGAGCACCTGCCTCCCGACGAGGCGGAGCGTCTGCGTCCCGACGAGGCGGAGCGCCGGACCGTCGAGCAGGTCAGGGGTGGGGAGCCGGCGATCTCGCAGGAGAGCGATGACGACCTCGACGGGTCGGACGGCCTCGTGCGGGCGCCGTGGTCGGACGCCATCGCCCACGACGGTGAGGTGCTCGTCCTGGCCGGGGCACGCCCCCTTCGCCTGGCCGGGGCCGGGGCCACCATCTGGCTGGCCGCGCGGAACGAGCGCACTCTCGACGAGCTCACCGACGTGGTCGTCGCCGAGCTCGGGGACCACCCCGACAGCAGCGCCCTCGTCCGGGCCGCGGTCGTCGACCTGCTGGACCACGGGGTGCTCGCGTTAGCGTGAGGACATGATCCTCATCGTCGTGAAGTACCGCACCAAGCCCGAGTGGACGCCGAAGTGGCCCGAGCTCGTCAGGGAGTTCACCGAGGCCACCCGCGCCGAGCCGGGCAACATCTTCTTCGACTGGAGCAAGAGCGTGGAGGACGAGCACGAGTGGGTGCTCGTCGAGGCCTTCCAGGACGAGGCCGGCGAGGCGCACGTGACCAGCGACCACTTCGCCGAGGGGCTGGCGGCCATGAAGCCCGCCCTCGCCGAGACCCCGCGCATCATCAGCCGCGTCGTCGACGGCTCCGGCTGGGACGAGATGGGTGAGCTGCAGGTCGACTGACCGCAGCCCGGGTCAGCCCTCGACGAAGGGGGCGACCCGGTCCTTCGGGCGGCCGATGATGGCGCGCTCGCCCTTGACGATGACGGGTCGCTGCATCAGGCGCGGGTGCTGGACGAGCACTGCGACGACCTGGTCGACCGTGGCGACGTCGGCGTCGGTGAGGCCCTGGTCCTTGAAGAAGGAGTCCCGGCGCACCAGATCGGTCGGCTCGTCCTCGAGCTTGCTGATCAGCTCGCGCAGGGCCGCTTCGTCGAGGGGCTCCTTGAGGTACTGGACGACCTCGGCCTGCGCGCCCGCCGCGTCGAGGGTCTCGAGGGCGGAGCGGGAGGTCGAGCACTTTGGGTTGTGCAGCACGGTGAGGTCACTCATGGACGTCACCGTAGCGGTGTCTACGGCGCCTGGAAGACGGTGATCGTCTCCTGGCCGCCGGCGCCGGAGCTGATCACGGCGAAGCGCTCGGCGGGCCCGGACGGGTCGAGTGCCTCGATGACCCGCGCTCCCACCCACCGGCCGTCGACCGACCACGCCTGCTCACCGGTCTCGGGGTCGAGCGCGCTGAGCCCGTCCCCGTCCGCGACGACGAGGTGTTTGCCGTCGCAGGAGATGGCCGCGTCTCCCGCGAGGGGGTGCTGCCACAGCTGGCTGCCGTCGTCGAGCGCACGCCCGGACACGGAGTGTGTCGACGCGTCGTCGTAGCGGTCGCTGGTCAGGGCGACGACGCCACCGCACACGCTGCTCAGCGCCGAGCCGGCGGGGGTTCTCCACAGCGGCTCCTCGTCCACGTCGCCGGCCGGGAGCACCTTGGTGCGCCCGGCGTCGAGGAGGAACCGGTACTCCGCGCCGCTGCCGTCGTCGACGAACGAGTGAACGGAGTCGGCGATCCCGGTCAGCGCGTCGACGTTGTCGGAGGACATCGTGACCCGCTCGCCCGTCTCGGCGGACAGGGCGAAGGGCTCACCGTCCTGCGTGGTCACGTGGGTGATGACCAGCTGGTCGCCGAGGCGGTAGGTCTCGCTGAGGATCCCGTTGCCGATGCTGGCGGGGGACTGGTGGTGCCACACGATCGACCCGTCCGTGGCGATCTGCGCCGCGTGCACCGTGGCCGTCCGGGTCGTGGTGTCACCCTCCTGCACCAGGACGCTGACGTGGAGGGCGTCGCCGCGCCGCTCCGCGCTCATGCCGATGATGCTCGACTCCTCGGGAGTGGGTGCCTCGGCGAAGGGCGCCCGCGCGACCTGACCGCCGTTCTCCGCCGAGATGGTGCGGAAGGCGTACTGGTGGGGTCCGGTCTCGACGCAGACGAGCGCCCCGGCACTTCCGCCGAGGCAGATCTCGCCCGCATCGGCCTTCCCCTGAGGGACCGGTGCGGAGTTGGACCACACCGTCTCGCCGGTGGTCACGTCGAGCGCGGTGCGGAAGTCGTGGGGGCCTTCGCCGCTGTTGCTCCCGACCGAGCCCTCGGCCACGACGGTGTCGGGATTGAGCGGTCGCCAGGTGACGACGCATGCGGATTCGCGGCACTCGCCCTCCGGGTCCATCCGGGCCACGGGGAGGGTGAACAGCTCCGTGGGGGCACTGTCCATCGGTGCCAGCAGGTCGTGGGTCGGTGGCCGGCCG
Organism: Janibacter cremeus; assembly: GCF_013409205.1. Taxonomy (NCBI): domain Bacteria; kingdom Bacillati; phylum Actinomycetota; class Actinomycetes; order Micrococcales; family Intrasporangiaceae; genus Janibacter; species Janibacter cremeus. The sequence continues at coordinate 1,581,205 of NZ_JACCAE010000001.1, read as the reverse complement.
GTGTCCCGGATCGCATCCACGCGCTCGTGCGCCTGCTCCTCCGGCTCGCCCTGGGGTGCTGGCGCGTCGCCGCCCACGAGGTTGCACCCGGTGAGGACGCTGACGGCCATGAGGGCCCCGATCGCGCGGATCCGCGAAGTGTGGGTCATCCGAAGGGGGTCCTCTCTCAGGTCTGTCGGGCGTGGCCGGTCAGGCGTCGGCGTAGTCGACGACGACGGCCGCGTGGTCGCTGACCCGCGCGTCAGCGCTGGCGGGCCGGTCGGTCCCGGCGGTCACCGCGCGCTTGGCCAGCGACGGCGTCGCCAGGTGGTAGTCGATCCGCCAGCCGGTGTCCCGGTCGAAGGCGCCACCCATCCACGACCACCATGACATCGGGCCGTCCGCGTCGGGGTGCACGCGCCGCACGACGTCCACGAGCGTGCGCGGCGAGGTGATCGAGGAGAACCACTCCCGCTCCTCAGGCAGGAAGCCCTCGGACTTGGCGTTCCCCCGCCAGTTGGTCAGGTCCTGGCGGGTGTGGGCGACGTTGAGGTCACCCAGGAGGAGGAACTCCCGGCCGGCGGCCTTCGCCGCCTTGCGGGAGCGGTCGAGCTGCCGCGCGAAGGAGGCGAGGAAGCCCATCTTGCGTTCGTACTTCGCTCCGCCGTCCGGTTCCTCGCGCCCACCCGGCTTCTGCAGGTGGGCCGGCAGTCCCCCCTTCGGCAGGTAGAGCGAGGCGATGGTGACCGCTGGCTGGTCCCCGGTCCCATCGATGTCGACCTCCACGTACCTCCCCTCGGAGGCGAAGGGGGACAACCCTCGCGCCATCGTCCCGGGAGGGGAGGGCTCACGATGGGTGTGCTCCTCGCCCGGCGCACGCATGAGCACCTCGCCGTCCCAGGTCCGCACGGCCGCCGGCCGCCGACGGGTGAGTACGGCGACCCCGTTCCGCCCGGCCAGCTGGCCGGGCTCGTAGGTCAGGTGGTACTCGCCGAAGACGCCCGTCGGCAACTTGTCCGGGGAGCAGCGCACCTCCTGCAGGGCGACGACGTCCGGGTCCCGCTCGGCGAGCCAGGCCTGAAATCCGCGGCGCTGCGCCGCGCGGATGCCGTTGACGTTGAAGGTGGCGACGCGCATGGGTGCGAGTCAGGCGCCGACCGCGGCGAGGTCGTCCGGGGTCGGGCTCGCGGTGATGTCCTCGTGCTCGCTGTGCTTCGTCAGCCACTTCTTGACGTAGGAGCACACCGGGACGACGGTCAGGCCCTCGGCGCGGGTGGCCGCGACGGCCTCCTCCACGAGGGTCCCGGCCAGACCCTGCCCGCCGAACTCCTCGCCGATCTCGGTGTGGACGAAGATCCGGCGCCCGTCGCGGTCGAGGAACTGGGTGAACCCGGCGACCTTCTCGTCGCTGCTGATCTCGAAACGGTCCGGCTCGTGCTGTCGGGTCACGGAAGTACTCATGCAGCCCACTCTGCCACGCCCGACCCCGCTGCTTGAGGAGCTTGCGCAGCAAGCGTCTCGAAGGCAACGCCAGCCCCCGACGGCCCTGTGAGGGAGGTCACTTGCGCGAGTTCATGGGGAAGTGCGTGCCCTGTCACACGTGAGACGGGCTCACGAATTCGACGCTCGGACCGCTACCGTGTGCCCCTAAACCTGCCCCGACGACGATGGAGATCAAGCATGTCTGCTCCCGCGCTCCACCCCCTCTTCACGGATCATTTCGACGAGGTGATCGCCCGCAACCCCGGTGAGAAGGAGTTCCACCAGGCGGTCTACGAGGTGATGTCGTCGCTGTCGCCGATCGCGGGCCGGGTTCCCGAGTACGCCCAGTGGTCGATCATGCAGCGCATCTGCGAGCCGGAGCGCCAGATCATCTTCCGCGTCCCGTGGACCACCGACACCGGTGAGGTCCAGATCAACCGTGGCTTCCGCGTCGAGTTCAACTCCGCGCTCGGCCCGTACAAGGGTGGTCTGCGCTTCCACCCGAGCGTGAACCTGTCGATCATCAAGTTCCTCGGCTTCGAGCAGGTCTTCAAGAACTCCCTGACCGGCATGCCCATCGGCGGCGGCAAGGGCGGCTCCGACTTCGACCCCAAGGGGCGCTCGGACCAGGAGATCATGCGCTTCTGCCAGTCCTTCATGACCGAGCTCTACCGCCACATCGGCGAGTACACGGACGTGCCGGCCGGTGACATCGGCGTCGGTGGCCGCGAGCTCGGCTACCTCTTCGGGCAGTACAAGCGCATCACCAACAGCTACGAGTCCGGCGTCCTCACCGGCAAGGGCCTGTCCTGGGGCGGCTCGCAGGTGCGCACCGAGGCGACCGGCTACGGCACCGTCTTCTTCACCCAGGAGATGCTCAAGGAGAGGGGCGAGTCCCTCGACGGCAAGACCGTCGTCGTCTCCGGCTCCGGCAATGTCGCGACCTACGCGGTGGAGAAGATCCACCAGTTCGGCGGCAAGGTCATCGCCGTCTCCGACTCGGGCGGCTATGTCGTCGACGAGGACGGCATCGACCTGGAGCTGCTCCAGGAGGTCAAGGAGGTCCAGCGCGGCCGCCTGACCGACTACGCCGAGGCCAGGGGGGGCAAGGTGCGTCACGTCGAGGGCGGTGCGATCTGGGACGTGCCCTGCGACGTCGCCCTCCCGTGCGCCACGCAGAACGAGCTGTCCGAGGAGCAGGCCCACACCCTCGTCAAGAACGGTGTCCGCCTCGTCGCCGAGGGCGCGAACATGCCCTGCGTCCCGGGTGCCACGGAGATCTTCCGCGAGGCCGGGGTGCTCTACGCACCAGGGAAGGCCTCCAATGCTGGGGGTGTTGCCACCTCCGCCCTGGAGATGCAACAAAACGCCAGCCGTGACTCCTGGGGCTTCGAGGAGACCGAGGCGCGCCTCGAGGACATCATGCGCGACATCCACCGCAACTGCGTCGAGACCGCTGCCGAGTTCGACCAGCCCGGTGACTACGTCATGGGCGCCAACCTCGCCGGCTACATCAAGGTCGCCGACGCGATGGTGGCCCAGGGCGTCATCTGATCCTCGTCCGCTTCACGCCGCCCCCGGTTGCTGCCTGCGACCGAGGGCGAGCTGTTGGTGGTTGAGGTGTGAGTTCGCGCAGCGAGCTGGGTCCCACGCTCCGCGTGGACGCCTCGAAACCTGTAGCTGACTCGCCTCACGCGTGGTGACAACAGCAGGAGCACTCGTCCAGGGCCTCGTCGTGCACCGCCTCAAAGGGGGTGCCCAAGCAGAGCGAGAGCAGGGAGATGCAGTACGAGTTGTCGCAGATTTCGAACCTCCCCTGCTCGTGCGCCCGCAGCAGCTCGACGGCGGCGAGCATGGCGGCTGCCTCCAAGGCGCTCAACTCGGGTGCGTACAGCCGGGCTCGCAGCTTGGTCAGCTCAGCTGTGTGATCGGGTTCGTGGTCATGGCGATCTCGGTGCATGCCTGCAAGCGTGAGCCGGGGCGAAGGGGGAGTCAGCTCCCTTCGCCACGTCGTAGCTCAACTGCAGCTTTGATGTCGAGCAAGCCGTAGCCGTAGACGTGGGTTGTCAGGACATCGACCCCCCGTCGCTGGTTTCCGAAGAAGGCGCCGATCCGGTTGCACACTCGTGGGAACGGCTTCTCGCGTGGTGCCCCGAGACGGGTCCAGTTCGAGTTCGGGACGATCAGGAACAGATGTTGGATGTCGGTCGCGATGTGTGCCTTCCACATGTCCTTCAGGTCGTGGTTGTTGTTGACCGTCCCGCCGCGCTCGACTTCGGCCATGACGCCCCGCCCCTGCCCGAGCGAGAAGACGAAGTCGGGTCGTGCGCGGGTGACGATGCCGTCCTGTGGGGTTAGGACGACTTCCTCACCGAAGCCCAATTCGTCCTTGAGGACCTCGGAGACGATGGCCTGGATCGCGGAGCTCTGGGCGCCCACCACGTGGGCTTGGTTGATCGCTTGCTCGCGGTCCTGCATGTGCGAGCGGAGCTGCTCGGCGAGAACGGTGACGCGTTCGACCTCTTCGCGTTCCACCGCAGACATGGTGCTGCGAACGAATGAGCGCATCTCGACCGGCATGACCGAAGCTTCTCACCACCGTGGTCAGGCACGGCCTTCTCCACCTGTAGACTGCATCCCAGCAGCCACCCAGTTCTGCAGTGTGCTGCTCCTCTTCTTGCAACGATGCCAATGCGCCGCGACCGCATCATGCGGGTCCGCGCCGGGCAGAACCGAAGCATCATGACTCCGTTTGGAGCACTCCTTCGTGACCACCACGTTCGCCGACCTCGGCGTGCCCACCGCCCTGACCTCGATCCTCGAGAAGGACGGCATCACCACCCCCACTCCCATCCAGGCCGCGACGCTGCCGGACTCCCTCGCCGGACGCGACGTCCTCGGCCGCGGGCGCACCGGCTCCGGCAAGACCCTCGCCTTCGTGCTGCCGATGCTCACCCGCCTCGCCGCCAGCGACAAGCGCCGCCAGAGCAAGCGCCCCCGCGCCCTCATCCTGGCGCCGACCCGTGAGCTGGCGACCCAGATCGACGAGGCACTGACCCCCTTCGCCAACGTGCTCGGGATGCGCAGCCGCACCGTCTTCGGTGGCGTCGGCCAGAACCCCCAGGTCTCCGCGATCGCCAAGGGTGTCGACGTCGTCGTCGCCTGCCCCGGGCGCCTGGAGGACCTGATGAACCAGGGCCACGTCAACCTCGACTCGGTCGAGATCACGATCCTCGACGAGGCCGACCACATGGCCGACCTGGGCTTCCTCCCCGGCGTGAAGCGCATCCTGGACAAGACGCCGCGCGGCAGCCAGCGGATGCTCTTCTCCGCCACCCTCGACGGCGCGATCAACCAGATCGTCAAGCGGTACCTGGAGAACCCGAAGACCCACGAGGCCGACTCGGCGCAGTCCCCGGTGGCGAAGATGAGTCACCACGTGCTGCACATCCAGTCCACCCAGCACATGCAGGTCCTCACCGACCTCGTCGCCGCCCCCGGTCGCAAGGTCGTCTTCACCCGCACCAAGCACCGCGCCAAGCGGATGGCCCGCCAGCTCAACGCCGCCGGGGTCCCCGCGGTCGAGCTGCACGGCAACCTCAGCCAAGGTGCGCGCACGCGGTCGATGGACGCCTTCCACTCCGGTGCGGCCCAGACCCTCGTCGCGACGGACATCGCCGCCCGCGGCATCCACGTCGACGACGTCTCCCTCGTCATCCACGCCGACCCGCCGGTCGAGCACAAGGCCTACCTCCACCGCTCGGGTCGTACCGCCCGCGCGGGCGCCGAGGGGACGGTCGTCACGCTGATGACCGACGAGCAGGTCCGCGACGTGCGTGACCTCACCCGCAAGGCCGGCATCAAGCCGACGACGACCAAGGTCTCCGCCGGTCACGAGCTCCTCGCCGAGCTCGCCCCCGGTGAGCGGACCTTCCCCGGCGGCTTCGTGTCCGCGGCGCCGCAGCAGCAGGGCGGCGCGAAGGGGGGCTCCCGCAGCGGTCGTGGCGGCTCCGGCCGTATTGGCCAGGGCCGCGGTGGCCAGGGCGGCAGCGGTCGCGGTGAGCGCGGCGGTGCCGGGCGCAACCGCAACGGCCAGGGCCGGGGTGGTTCCGGCGGCGGTCGTGGTGGCCAGTCCCGTGGCGGCTCCGGTGGCGGTCAGGGCCGCAGCGGCGGCTCGCGCCAGGGCAGTAACTCCCGTGGCGGCAGCGTCGTCGCGTTCTCCAGCAGCAGCACGGGTCGCAACCACTGACGCTCAACACGGACACACGGACGCCCCGCTGGGCATCGAGCCAGCGGGGCGTCCGTATGTCGGGAGAGGATCGGAGGCGTCGGCCGGTGGCACCCCTGCACCGAGAGATGTGCTGACCGGCCGGGATGTCTCCATTTGGCCGGGAAACCTCGTGTCGACCGCGTTGTGACTCGGCCACGCCAGGCGTTCTCGGTTAGCGTGGGGCTTCCCGTCCACAGCGGCCCCGGGGCACGGCTCGCCGGGAACCTCAGCCGAAGACCGACACCGTCTGCCGGCTGATCGCGACGAGCCGGCCGTCCGGGTGCCAGATCCGCGCGTCGGTGTGGGCGTATCCCTCGGCGGCGTGGTCGGTGTGCACGGCATACGCCCAGTGCGTGTCCGGCTCGGCGGTCACGTTGTCGACGAGCTCGAGCGTCCAGGTGAGGCTGCTGCCGGGCGCAGGCTTCGCGAGCATCTGGATGACCGCGGGCGGCCAGGAGTCGGCGAGGCTGATGAAGTGGCGCTCGTCGAAGGTCGGCGGCGCCTGCCGGAAGCGCATCCACCCCGTCATGTGCGACGTCTGCGCACCGGAGTAGGGGATGTTCCCGTCTGCCAGCCGCATCTCGACGTGCTGGAAGAAGTCCGGCGTCGCACCGGGGATGTAGGGCAGCGGGTCGATCGTCATGGGCTCGGGCAGCTGGGGCATCGCCACCGCCGATCGCACGGACAGTGTCGACTCGCGGGACGCGCCGAAGGCAGCCAGCGCTGCCGCCACGATCGAGTCACCCTGGCGAAGCGTCACCAGTCCCTGCGTCGCGCTCTTGCCCGAGCGCAGGATCTGCACGTCGGTCTCGGCCGCGCCGGGCGTGACAGGCGCGACGAAGTTGACCGTGATGCTGCGCAGCGGCGGGTCCGTCCCCTCCGGCAGCTGGGCCCGCAGCGCCGAGTGCATCAGGCCCCCGACGAGGCCGCCGTAGGTGGCGCGGCCCTGGCCCCAGCCCTCCTGGACGTGGACGGTGCCGGTGGCGGCCTGTTCGAGCATCTCCTGCAGGTTCATGGGCTCACCCTAAGCAGGCGTCACGAGTCCAGTTCCAGCTGTGCCCGGTACCCCTCGCGGAAGGTCGGGTACCGCAGTCGGAATCCGCTCTCCCGCAACCGGGCGTTGATCATCCGTCGGCCGTGCGGCTCGGTACTCCCCGTCGGTGCCGGCCGTGGCAGGCCGAGCTCGTCGGCGACGAAGTCCCGCACGGCTCCGGCGGTCGAGGGCTCGTCGTCGGTGCCGATGTAGAGGGTGCGTGGGTCCTCCTCGCGGGTGAGCAGGTGGATGATCGCCGCCGCCGCGTCCGCGCGGTGGATGCGGTTGGTCCACCGACCGGGGTTGTTGTTCTCCCCTTCGCGCACCGTGTGCACCAGGCGGTTGCCCGGCGTGCCATAGAGACCGCTCAACCGCAGGACGCTCCCGTGGGGGAGCGCATCGTGGAAGAGCGCCTCCGACTCCAGCAGGACCTGCGCGCGCTCCGCCGTCGGAGCGACGGGGGTCTCCTCGTCGAGGTCGCCCTCGAGGTCCCCGTAGACGCTCGTCGACGAGACGAGCACGGCCCGTCGGGGGACGCCGGAGCGCAGCACGGCGTCCAGCCCCCTTCGCACCCCGTCGACGTAAGTGGTGCGGTAGCCGGCCGGGTCGCGCCGGTCGGGAGTCATCGTGATGACCAGCAGGTCGCTCGGTAGGTCCGGCACCGGTCCGCTCGTCAGGTCGGCAGCCACCCCCTCGATCACTGGCGGCAGCGCGGCGACTCGGCGCCGAACCCCGGTCACGTGGTGGCCGTCGGCGGCGAGTGCCGTCCCGACACGGATGCCGAGGTCGCCGCAGCCGAGCAGAGTCGTTCGGGTGTCGTGGGTGCTCACGGTCCCAACCTACGAAGGGAGCGGCGCCGCGTCGGGATGTCGGCCCACCTCCCCGTGTCGGTAGGTCGTGGGAATGGTGCCCTCCCAGCGTCGGAAGGCCTGCGAGAAGCCGGACACCTCGGTGAACCCGAGCTGCCGGGCGATCACGGCCACCGGCAGGCCGCGCACGAGGAGCTCACGCGCCAGGGTCTGGCGAACCTCTTCCAGCAGCGCCCGGTAGGAGGTCTGCTCGGCGGTCAGTCGCCGTTGCAGGGTGCGCCGGGACATGCGGAGCTCGGTGGCATGTCCTCGATGTCTGGGGAGGCGCTGGCCCCCGCGGTCCTGATGACGCTCGAGCCGCTGATGCGCAAGCAGGGCTCGCGCGCACTCAGGACCTCCCGCTGACCTCGCCGAGGCGGACCCTCCCATAAGGTGAGGCCATGACACGACCTGACCCCCTGACCCTGTGGGACGAGACGGGGCAGGACCTCCTGGCCGCGCTGCGTGGGCTCACCGACGACGACTGGGGCAGACCGGCATTGCCCGGGTGGAGCGTGAAGGACGTGGTGGCCCATCTCGCCCACCTGGAGTCCGAGGCCGCGGGGATGGACCAGCCCGAGGGCGGCCGGTCCCACATCGAGGCAGGGCGCAACCGACCGATGCCCACGGACCTGACCGAGAGGGGCGTGCAGGCACGGCGCGGGCACTCCACGGCCGAGGTGCTCGAGGAGTTGGAGACCGCCTGCGTGCGCCGCCGCGAGGTGCTCGCCGACCTCGACCTGAGCGACCCCAAGGCCCCCGCGCCGGGTCTGGTCGGCGAGCTGGGTTGGGATCTGCGGACCTGGCTGACCAACCGCCCCATCGACCTGTGGGTCCACGAGCAGGACATCAGGCGCGCGACCGGCCGGCCGATGGTCACCACGAGCACCGGAGCGGCCCACGTGGCGGGGGTGATGACCGCGGCCTTCCCGGCCGCGCTGCGCAAGCTGCCCGTCGGCACCGCCGTCGTCGCCCACGTCACCGGACCGCAGGGCCGGGTTCTCTCTGCCCGGGTCGGCGAGGACGGGCGGGCCGCCCCCTTCGACCCGAGCGAAGGGGGCATGGTCACCCTGGCGATGAGCGACGAGACGTGGCTGCTGCTGACCGGCGGACGGATCGCGCCCGAGGAGGCCGACGTCGCCGTGACCGGCGACGCGACGGTCGCGGCCCAGGTGCTGCGCCGGCTCAACGTCACCCCCTGACCGCGGTTTCGAGGCTGCAGTCGCGGGCGACCTCTGCGCCTCAACCACCGCAGGTCGAGCGCGCCTTGGCCACCGCCGGTCGAGGTGCGACGCAGGAGCCTCGAGATCCCGGAGGCGTAACGTGAGCGACATGGAGTATCGATACCTCGGCAACAGCGGTCTGAAGATCTCCGAGATCGCTTACGGCAACTGGCTCACCCACGGTTCGCAGGTGGAGGCCGACGCGGCGAAGGCATGCGTGCGGGCTGCCCGCGAGGAGGGCATCTCGACCTTCGACACCGCAGACGTCTACGCCAACACGGCCGCGGAGAGCGTGCTCGGCGAGGCGCTCGGGGGAGAGCGAAGGGAGTCCCTGGAGATCTTCACCAAGGTCTACTGGCCCACCGGGCCGGGGGGACACAACGACACCGGCCTGTCCGCCAAGCACATCCGCGAGTCGATCGACGCCTCGTTGCGACGCCTGCGCACGGACTACGTCGACCTGTACCAAGCCCACCGATACGACACCGAGACGCCGCTCGAGGAGACGATGCAGGCCTTCGCGGACGTCGTGCGCTCCGGCAAGGCGCTCTACATCGGGGTCAGTGAGTGGACGGCCGAGCAGATCCGCGAGGGTCACGCTCTGGCCCAGCAGCTCGGGATCCGGCTGATCTCCAGCCAGCCGCAGTACTCGATGCTCTGGCGGGTCATCGAGGGTGAGGTCGTGCCCACCTGCCGGGAGCTCGGCCTGTCGCAGATCGTGTGGTCCCCGATCGCACAGGGCATCCTCACCGGCAAGTACCAGCCCGGTCAGCCGTTGCCCGAAGGGAGCCGAGCCGCCCACGAGGAGGCCGGCAAGCCGATCCAGGGTCGGGTCAACGACGAGGCCCTGCTCACCGCCGTCCAGGGACTGCGCCCCATTGCCGACGAGATGGGGTTGTCGATGGCCCAGCTCGCCGTCGCGTGGGTGCTGCAGAACGACAACGTCGCCGCCGCGATCATCGGCGCCTCCCGCCCCGAGCAGGTCACGGAGAACGTCGCGGCCTCCGGCGTGCGCCTGGAGCCGGAGGTCCTGGCCAAGGTCGACGAGGTGCTCGGTGACCACGTGGAGCGTGACCCCGGGAAGACCGCGGAGCTGGCCCCACCGACGCGCGTCTGCTGATCCCGCACCGCCGTGCCCGAACAACGTCGTTCTGACGCAACGAACCCCGCCACACACGTGGCGGGGTTCGTTGCGTCAGCGGGGAGCTCGGGTCACAGACGGACGAGCATCTTGCCGGTGTTCGCCCCCTCGAGCAGGTCCATGAATGCCTGCGGTGCGCCCTCGAGCCCGTCGCGGAAGGTCTCGTCCCCGACCAGCTGTCCGTCGGCGAGCCACCCGGAGGCCTTCGCCCGGTACTCCTCGGCCAGCTCGGGGTACTGCCCCACGATGAAGCCACGCAGGGTCAGCCCCTTGCCGATGGCCTGGAACAGGTTCCGCGGCCCCGGCGCGGGCTCGGTCGCGTTGTACTGGGAGATCGCGCCGCACATGGCCACGCGCCCGAACTTGTTGAGGTGGCCGATCGCGGCCTCGAGGTGGTCACCGCCGACGTTGTCGAAGTAGACGTCGATGCCGTCCGGGGCGACCTCGCGCAGGCCGTCGCGCACGGACGTCTCCTTGTAGTTGAAGGCCGCGTCGTAGCCGAGCTCGAGCAGGCGCTCGATCTTGGCGGGGGAGCCCGCTGAGCCGACCACGCGCGCGGCGCCCAGGGCCTTGGCGATCTGGCCGACGGACTGTCCGACGGCCCCGGCCGCGCCGGAGACGAAGACGGTGTCCCCTTCGCGCAGTTGGGCGATGGCGGTCAGCCCGACGTAGGCCGTCAGTCCAGTCATCCCCAGCAGGCCGAGATAGCGCGAGGCGGGCGCGGCGTCGGTGTCGATGACCGTCACCTTGGCGGCGGACACGACGAGGTGTTCGCGCCAGCCGAGGCCGTGCAGGACGTGGGCGCCGACCGGGACATCGGCAGAGCGCGAGGCGATGACCTCGCCGACGGCTCCGCCGTCCAGGGGTGCGTCGACCTGGAAGGGCGGGACATAGGACTTCACGTCGTTCATCCGACCGCGCATGTAGGGGTCGACGGACATGATGCTGTTGCGCACGAGGACCTGGCCCTCGTCCGGCTCGGGCAGGTCGACCTCCTCGAGGCGGAAGTTCTCGGCCGTCGGCGCGCCGTGCGGCCGCGAGGCGAGGACGATCTGGCGGGTGGTCGTGGGTGCCTGTGTCATCAGGTGTCCTCCTGGGTTCGTGGTGGTGGTCACCGTGTCGGCCCTTCGAGGCCGTCACGGGCGTCGCCGATGGACTCGAAGAAGCGGCGTGCCAGCGTGCGCAGCATCGCCAGCTCCTCCGCGTCCATGTCGACGGCGTCGTACAAGCGGGCCTGGATGTCGTTGACCCGGGACTGCAGGCCCCGACCCGTCTCGGTGAGGTGGATCGTCACCCGACGACCGTCGTCGCCTTCCCGGCGGCGCTCGATGAGACCGGTGGTGGCCATTCGCTTCAGCAGCGGAGAGAGGGTGCCGCTGTCCAGGTGCAGGACCTCGCCCAACTCGGACACGCTGCGACCATCCCGCTCCCAGAGCGCGAGCAGGGTGACGTACTGGGTGTACGTCAGACCGATCTCGCCGAGGGACTCGCGGTAGGCGGACGTGGCCGACTTCGCCGCGGTGTAGAGCGCGAAGCAGAGCTGCTGGTCGAGCTGGTGGTCCGTCTGCATCCGACAACCATTGCACACAACTAAGTTGTGCGCAATTTATGGATGGTGTTGGGTGGCGTGCATGACCGCTCACCGCATCATCGACCGATTCGACGGACGGATCCTCGGCGCCGGGTCGAGCAGCGGCCTGCGGTTCGTCGTCGGCGACTGGGCCCGCTCGCCGCTGGGTGCGTTCACCGGTGTCATGGTCGCCACGGCCGATGATCGCCGGATCCTGCTGGCGCGGGATGAGCAGATCGCCGAGTACGTCACGAGCACCTACTCCTTCGACGAGATCGTCATCTGCCCGATCTCCTTGGCGGAGCGTCACGACGGTACCCGGTGGGAGGTCGACGCGGGTCCACTGCGAGTGGGTCTCGACATCGGTGCCCGCACCGGGGTCGGGAGGCTCCTGCGCCTCGTGCCGGCTCCCCTCGCGCGCAGTCGGGTCTTCGCGACCGTGGCCGACCCGCTCGCGCGGGTGGTGTTCCCGGGGGTGCGCACGCGTGGCAGCGCCGGCAACGGGCGGCGCGAGTACTACGGAGCGCAGGATCAGCACGCTGTGGAGGGACTGTCCGGTACGTGGCGCGGGAGCGCCCTCGGGGCGCTCGCGGACGTGACGCCGAACCCGCAGTTCGGCTTCAGCTCAACGCCGGCGCGGCCGTCCGTGACCCGGGTGACCACGACCGTGGTCCGGGGATGACGTGCCCGGCACGCCTGTCGGGTCGGGCCGCCGGGGAGCCCCGCTGGGTGGAGGTGACGGGGTGCGGATGGACGCACGATGTCACCTCATTCGAGTGACCGGTGGCGGCCGAGCGCCTCAGCTCGACGAGACCGGCCCCTCCGCGCTGGTCTCCACGATGTCCGCACCCTCGGGCGGGGGCATCCCGGACTGACCCGCGTCCGCGGGCGGCGTGGCGAAGTCGTCCACGGTGCCCGGCGACCGGTCGGTGCCGGGGAAGCGCCGCAGGTCGAGCGTGACCGGGAAGTCCGTCACGGCCGGTCCCAGGCTCGCCAGCGGGTCCGGTAGTGCGCTGACGTCCACGGGCCCGGGGGTGTGCCCCCCGACGACGAACCGTGCCGCCCGCCGGGACTCGGCCGCCGCGGCGTTCACCGGGAAGGAGTCGTAGGCGATCCCACCCGGGTGGGTCACGTGGTGGGTGAAACCACCGAGGGAGCGCCCGGCCCACCGGTCGATCAGGTCGAAGACGAGCGGGCCGTGCACGCCGATCGTCGGGTGCAGCGCCGATGGGGGCGCCCAGGCGCGGTAGCGGACGCCACCGACGAAGGCGCCGGTGCTCCCCTTCGCCCCGACGGGGCCGCCCCAGCCCTGCTCGGCGACCGGGACCATCGGCACGGGGACCCCGTTGCACGTGACCACGTGCCGTCCCTCGATCAGGCCGACGGCGCGAACCTGGACCTTCTCCACCGAGGAGTCGACGTAGCGGGCCGTGCCGGACTGGCTGACCTCCTCGCCCAGGACGTGCCACGGCTCGATCGCGCTGCGCAGCTCCATCTCCACCCCGCCGACGATCGTGTCCCCCAGGCGCGGGAAGCGGAACTCGAGGAAGGAGTCGAACCACGCCGGGTCGATCCGCCCCACGCCCTGCGACGCCAGGTAGCGGTTGACGTCATCGAGGACGTCGCGCAGGTCGGCCGCGACGAAGGCCGGGAGCAGGTACCGGTCGTGCAGGCGCGTGCCCCAGTGCACGAGCGGGGCGGAGTAGGGCTCGTGCCAGAACTTCGCGACGAGCGAGCGCACGAGCAGCGCCTGCAGCAGCGCCATCCGCGGGTGCGGCGGCATCTCGAAGCCACGCAGCTCCAGCAGCCCGAGCCGTCCGCGCTCGGTGCCGGGCGCGAAGAGCTTGTCGATGCAGAACTCCGCGCGGTGGGTGTTGCCGGTGATGTCGGTCAGCAGGTGCCGCAGCAGCCGGTCGACGAGCCACGGCCGGGTGTGCTGCTTGACGTAGTGGTCCCCGGTCAGCGGCTCGGTGACGTCCTGCTCGTCGTGCTCCATCGCCAGGACGTGGTCCATCTGCGCGAAGGCGATCTCCAGCTCGTACAGGGCATCCGGTCGGCCCTCGTCCACGCGGGGGGCCTGCGACGTCGGCCCGATGAAGCGCCCGGAGAACAGGTAGCTCAGCGCGGGGTGGTGCTGCCAGTACGTCACCAGCGAGCGCAGCAGGTCAGGTCGGCGCAGCAGCGGGCTGTCGGCGGGGGTGGAGCCGCCGAGGGTGATGTGGTTGCCGCCGCCGGTGCCGGTGTGCGAGCCGTCGACGTCGAACTTCTCGGTCGCCAGGTGGATCTGTCGGGCGTGCTCGTGCACCCACTCGGTCTGCTCGACCAGCTGCGCCCAGGAGGACGTCGGGGAGACGTTGACCTCGATGACGCCGGGGTCGGGGGTCACCGACATGGTGCGCACCCGCTCGTCGCCGGGTGGTGGGTATCCCTCGAGGACGACCGGCTGCCCGACTTCGCTCGCGGCGGCCTCGATGGCGGCGATCAGCCCGACGGCGTCCTCGAGCTCCTCCAGCGGTGGGAGGAAGACGAAGAGGTGGCCGTCGCGGTCCTCCACGGCCAACGCGGTCCGCGGTGCCTCCTCGATCGGGATCACCTGTGCCGCCGGGGCGCTCACCGTCGGCAGTGAGCCCGGGTCGAGGCTGGGCAGTGCTCCGCGCGGTGCGAAGGGGGATCGCTCCGGCGTGATGGGGCCCTCGCCCCAGGCGACGGAGCCCAGGGGCAGACGCAGCCCCGCCGGGGAGTCGCCGGGGACGAGGGCGAGGAAGCCGCGACGGGTGCGCCACGTCGTCGTCGCCCAGCCCTGGCCGTCGGGGGCAGGGAAGATCGGCAGCACCCACGCTGCCGGGGTGTCCGGGTCGGCGGTCTCGTCGATCTCGGCCACGCGTGCCGCGCGCGAGGTCTCGTCGGCGGCCTCCGGGGCGTCCGGGGCGAGGTCACCCTCGGTGGGCGCCTCACCGGAGGGAAGGCGCGCCTGGGTGACGAGACGCTGGAGCGGGTCCTCGACGGCCGCGGCCAGGTGCTCGACGTCGACCCCGAGTCGTCGGGCGATCGCGACGGCGAGGTCGCGGGCGGCGCCGGCGGCCTCGGGGGAGCCGGACACCAGCCGACCCTCGCCCCACGGGTCGTCGAGGAGGTCGGGGTCGCTCCACAACGGCCGGCCGTCGATGCGGTCGGCGAGCATGATCTGCCAGCGGGGCAGGGGCTCCCCGGGGTACCACTTGCCCTGGCCGTGGTGACGCAGCGTGCCGGGCGAGGACAGCCGGGACGCGAGCGCCATCGCCAGCGCCCGCTTCTGCTCGCCGTCCGCCGCGGTGTGCCACTGCGGGTCCGTCGTCCCACCTGCCGCGACGAAGGTCGGCTCGCCGCCCATGGTCAGGCGCACGTCCCCCTTCGCCAGCAGGCCGTCGACCGCCTCACCGACCGCGGTGATCCGCGACCACTGGGTGTCGTCGACCGGCTTGGTCACGCGTGGGTCCTCGGCGAGGCGGGTGACCGTGTTGGCGAAGTCGAAGTCGACGTCCACCGGGCCGGTGGCCCCGCTGATCGGGGCCGCGGAGGAGGGGTGCGGGGTGCACGAGAGGGGGATGTGCCCCTCGCCGCACAACAGTCCGGACGTCGCGTCGAGGCCGACCCAGCCCGCGCCGGGGATGTAGACCTCGGCCCACGCGTGCAGGTCGGTGAAGTCCTCCGTCGGCCCGCTGGGGCCGTCGACCGCTGCCTGGTCGGTGCTCAGCTGCACGAGGTACCCGGAGACGAAACGCGCGGCCAACCCGAGGTGGCGCAGCGCCGCGACGAGCAACCAGGCGCTGTCGCGGCACGAGCCGATGCCGCGCTCGAGGGTGCGCGTGGGTGTCTGCACCCCCGGCTCGAGGCGGACCGTGTAGTCCACGCTCTCGCGGATGGCGCGGTTGAGGCCGACGACGAAGCCGACGATCGGGGTGCCGGCACCCACGGCCGCATCCCGCGGGGCGGTCAGCAACGACGGCAGCCGCTCCTCGAGCCAGGTGACGACGTCGGGAGAGGTGGCTGCGCTCGCTTGGCTCCCTTCGCCACGATGGTTGAGGTGCGACGAAGGAGCCTCGAAACCCACGGGGTCGAGGTAGGGGGCGAGGTCCCCCCGCAGCTGCTCCGGGTAGGCGAAGGGGAAGGTGGCCGCCCAGTCCTCGACGAAGAAGTCGAAGGGGTTGATCACCGTCATGTCCGCGAGCAGGTCGACGGTGATCTCGAGGCGCTCGACCTTGTCGGGGAAGACCACGCGGGCCAACCAGTTGCCGAAGGGGTCCTGCTGCCAGTTGAGGAAGTGGTTCTCCGGCTCGATCCGCAGCGAGTAGCTCGGGATCGGCGTGCGCGAGTGCGGTGCCGGGCGCAGCCGGATCGTGTGCGGGTAGACCTGCACGGGCTCGCTGAAGCGGTAGCTCGTGCGGTGCTCGAGTGCTACGCGGATCGTCACCCGACCACTGTATGCGCGGGGGAGGTGCCGGATGCCGCGGCGAGGCGCCTCGTCCGCGACAATGCGGACATGACCGTTGCCCACACCACGCCTGTCTGGCGCCTGCCAGGGATGCCGGTCCTGCTGATGGCGACGGTGGCCGGGTTCAGCGGCTTCTCGGCACTGCTGCCGGTCGCACCGCTGTGGGCGGCCCAGGGCGGCGCGGACTCGGCGGGCGTCGGCGCCGTCAACGGCGTGCTCATGCTCTTCACGGTGCTCACCCAGCCCTTCGTCCCCGCGGCGGTCCGCCGGTTCGGGTGGGGGCCGGTCATGGCTGCCGGGCAACTGCTGCTCGGGCTGCCGGCGCTGCTGCACCTGGTCTCCGACGACCTGACGTGGGTACTCGTCCTCGCCGCCGTGCGTGGCCTGGGCTTCGGGATCCTCACCGTCACCGGTAGCGCGGCCGTGGCGAACCTGGTCGACCCCCGGCGGCGCGGCCAGGCGGTCGGCATCTACGGGCTCGGCATCGCGGTGCCACAGGTCGTCTTCATGCCGATCGGGCCGTGGGTGGCGCAGGACATCGGCTTCTGGCTGGTCTTCGCCGCGGGCGCCCTGCCGATCGTCGGCGCCGTCCCCGCATGGCTCGCCGGTCGGTCCCTGATCATCGAGCCCGACGACTCTCCCGTGACGCACTCGCGGGCCCAGGTCTACCGCTCGCTCCTGCGGGCGATGCTCCTGCTGCTCGGGGTGACCCTCGCCGGTGGTGCGCTGATCACCTTCTCCAGCGAGCTCGCCGGCGCCGCCTGGCTGGCGACGGCGGCGCTGCTCGTCCTCACCGGCGCTGCCGCCCTGACCCGGTGGAAGATGGGCGCGCTCGCCGACATCTACGGCACCCGGCCCTTCCTGTGGCCGCTGGTGCTCTCCACGACGATCGGCCTCGCGCTCGTCGCGGTGTCACTCACCCGGGACGGTGCGCTCGCCGCGGTCCTGCTGCTGCTCGGCGTCCTGTGCGTCGGCATCTCCTACGGGGCACTGCAGAACCTCACCCTGCTGCTCGCCTTCGCCTCCGTCTCGCGGCGCGACTACGGCACGGCCAGCGCGGTGTGGAACATCGGCTTCGACGCCGGCACCGGCCTCGGCTCGGTCCTCGTCGGCGCGATCGCCGCCGGCGCGTCCTTCACGCAGGCGCTGCTCGTCGCAGCGGTGCTGTCGCTGGCGACCCTGCCGCTGGCGCTGGTGCGCGGGCGCCCCGCCGCGAGATGACGAAGGGGGTCCCCCGGCGGGGCTGCTCAACGTCGTCCACAGGCTGCCGACGTGGGAGACGCGATTCGGGCCCATCGCGCGCTGCGGAGGCCACCGCTGTTGCGAACGACGAGCCCGAAACCGTGCAGCGTCAGCAATTCTGGCGTGCGCCGCACACACCGCGACTCTGAAGAGTTGGTTACGCGATGCTGTACATCCGACCGCCACCGCCATAGCGGTAGGCGCTTCCGGGCTGTGCGGCCATGCCACTGAGTGACTGGTTCATGCACTCAGTTGCCTTGCTACAAATAGCTTGGGGCGAGGGCTCTGCTCCTTGGCTGCTCACGTTCGCTCCCACGGTCAACACGGCTGCTCCGCTGGCGAGACCGGCGACTGCCGTCATGATCTTCGTCTTCGTCATGGCCCAGCTCTCCTCTTCGGATTCGGTTCCAGAGTGGTTCCAACACGCTAACTGAAAATGTCAAGCCGAAATGGGAGCGCCCGAGTGGGCCGGGTGCGGCGCACTGGTGGCGACCCCCTTCGTCATCGGCTCAGTTGTGCGGCTGCGAGGTGCAGACGCAGGCCTGGTTGCCGTCGGCGTCGGCCAGCACCCACCAGGACGGGGCGAAATCGTCGGTGACGAGCACCCCGCCGGCGGCGAGCACGGCGTCCACCCGCTCCTGCGCAAGGTCGTTCGGGACGTAGACGTCCAGGTGGGTGCGGCCGCGCCCGCCGGGGTCGTCGGTCACCTGGAACCAGATCTCGGGCAGCTGGCCGTCCGGGCTCGGCAGCGAGGTGCTGTCGTGGGGAGCCGGGGTGTGACCGGTCAGGGCGGCCCAGAAGTCACGGATCGCATCCGGGTCGCTGGTGTTGATACCGACGGTCATCGAGGTCGTGACCTCCGGGGTGAGCTGCGCCCCGCGCTCGTCGGCGATGCGCGCGATCGTGCCGGCCAACTCGATGTCCCGGGAGGTGATGCCGCCCACGTCGTGGCTGGCCATGGCCAAGCCGACCCAGCCATAGCGCAGGTCGATGTCCGGGTGGTGGTTGGCCTCGTCGGCGGCCGAGGCGATCTCCTGCACGAGTCGCAGGGACTCCTCGAACCCGCTCGTGGTCAGGCGCGTGCGCAGCATCCCGTCCACCTCGCGCCACCCGATGGGTGCCTGGTCGTGGACCTGCTGGCTGGTCAGGATCTGCTTGGCGTCATTGCTCATGTGACCCACGTTAGGACGCTTTGCGGTTCACCCCAAGGGCAGGCGTCGGTAACCTCACGGCATGACTGGCGCCGCGTTCTTCGACCTCGACCGGACCCTGCTGCCCAAGGCGTCGGGTCCAGCGCTCTCCGCCGCCATGCGGGAGACCGGAGTCGTGTCCGCGCGGTTGCCGGGAGAGTCGCTGCTCTTCGGCTGGTTCAACCTGCTGGGGGAGTCGCTGGGCTCGATCGCGCTCGCCCGGCAGGCGGTGCTCGTGGCCAGGGGTCGCGCGGCGGACGCCTTCGACGAGGCCGCCCAGCTGGCAGCCGACGTGCTCGAGCCGATGGTCGGGCCGTTCGCGCGGATGCTCATCGACGAACACCACGAGGCCGGACGGCCGGTCGTGCTCGCGACGACGACCCCGGAGCACCTGATCATGCCCTTCGCCGAGCGGCTGGGCATCGACCACGTCATCGCCACCCGCTACGAGGTGGACGAGAGCGGACACTTCACCGGTCGCAACGACGGGCACTTCGTGTGGTCGATGGGCAAGGTCGCCGCGGTACGCGAGTGGGCGCTCCAGGAGGGCATCGACCTCGAGAAGTCCTTCGCCTACTCCGACTCGATCTACGACGCCCCGCTGCTGAAGGCCGTCGGCAACCCCGGCGCGGTCAACCCCGACCCGCGGCTGCAGGCCATGGCGGTCCTGGCCCGCTGGCCGGTGCTGCACTTCGACACCTCGCCCGGCGTGTTCAAGGTGCCGGTCCTGGGGGTGGAGCTGCAGCGGATGGTCACGGCACTCACGCCACCCGAGGCCTTCCCGTACGCCAGGTTCACCATCACCGGCGCCGATAACGTCCCCAGTGACGGCCCGGCCATCCTCGTGGGCAACCATCGCTCGTACTTCGACGTGGTGGCGATGGTCATGGCGATGCGCCGGACCGGCCGCACCGCACGCTTCCTGGGCAAGAAGGAGCTCTTCGACGTCCCCGGCCTCGGTTCGTTCTTCCGCGCCGGTGGCGGGATCAGCGTCGACCGTCGTCAGGAGGACCCGAACAGCCCCGATGCCTTCGCCTCCGCCGTGCGCTCCCTCGCGGGCGGGGAGATGGTGGCGATGATGCCCGAGGGGACGATCCCGCGCGGCATCCACTTCTTTCAACCGGGCATGTCCGGCTTCCCCGGCGCAGCGCGCCTGGCCCACCTGAGCAGGGTGCCGGTCATCCCCTTCGCCATCACCGGGACCGAGAAGGTCTGGCCGCGCTCCTCGCGGGTGCCGCGCATGCTGAACCTGCTCGACCGGCCCGAGGTGAGCGTGACCTTCGGCGAGCCGGTGGACCTGAAGTACCGCTCCGTCCCGCGCGACATGGACCGGGTCTTCGACGCGATCACCGGCCTGCTCCCGGACGAGGTCGCCAACCCGCCCCGGCCCACGATGGCCGAGCTCGCGCTGACCTATCCGGACGGGACGGTGCCCGACGAGGACCGGTGGTTCGCGGTTGACGGGGGCGAGGGCCCTCGTGGGGAGGGCTGACGCCGGGGCTACGCCCGAGCGATGCAGTCGATCTCGACGGTGGCGCCGTACGGGAGGTCGCTGACCTCGACGAAGGTGCGCGCGGGGCGAGGGTGCTCGAAGGCCCGCTCGAACTGCCGGTTCGCTTCCTCGCGAAGGGTGACGTCCGTGACGAAGTAGGTCAGCTTGACGACATCGGCGAGGGTCGCGCCGGCCGTGGCCATGCGCTCGGCCATGCGGTCCAGGGCCGCGTCCACGGCCTCCTCGCGGCCGGGCACCGCCTGGCCATCCGGGTCGATGGACAGGGCGCCGGAGACGAAGACCAGGCCACCGGCCGTGAATGCGGGGCTGTAGGGGTGGGGGTCGGACTGCTGGTCACTGTGCGTGGTCATTGCTGGGGGTTCCTTTCCTGACGATTCGACGAAGGGTGCTCCACAACGCGCCGGGTCACACGGGCACCGACCAGGCGTCGTAGTCGTAGACCCAGTCCGCGTTGCCGCCGTCCTTGAGCCACTCGTTGCCACGGGAACCGAGCTGGATCTTGGCGGTGCGGTCCCTGCGCATGTCCTCGTAGGAGCGCAGGCCGGCCGGGGCCCCGTGGGTGGCGAGGTTGCGCGCGAGCACGATCGCGTCCTCGATCGCCTGGCCCGCGCCCTGCGCCATGAAGGGCATCATCGGGTGGGCGGCATCGCCGAGGAGCGTCGCCCCGCCGGCGCCCCACGTGCTCAGTGGGTCGCGGACGTAGAGGGCGGAGATGAGCACCTCGTCGCAGGCCTCGAGCAGGGCGCGGGCGTCATCGTGGAAGTCGGCATAGGCCGCCCGTACGTCCTCGATCCGTCCCGGGGTGGTCCACGACTCCTGCGACCAACTCTCCCGGCCCTCGGTGGCGAAGACGAAGGTCTCCTCCCCCCGCGTCAGCGGGAAGGTGACGATCTGGGTGTAGCGGTCCTTGCCCCAGAACTTGGTGAAGCAGTCGATGTCGGGCAGGTGCGCCACCCGCTCTGTCGGCACCACGGCGCGATAGGCGACGGTGCCGGTGAACTCGGGGTGCTCCTCGCCGAGGATGCTGCGCCGCACGGCCGAGTGGATCCCGTCCGCCCCCACGACCACGTCCACCTCGTCGGTGCTGCCGTCGGCAAAGCGAAGGGAGACCCCCTCGCTGGACACATCACAGGACTCCAGCTGGTGGCCCAGGCGCACCGCGTCAGCGCCCACAGCCGCCTCCAGGGCGTCCAGCAGGTCAGCGCGGTGGATGGTCAGCTGCGGCGCACCGTAGGACTCCTCGGCAGCGTCGGACATGGGTAGACGGGAGGTCTCCTCGCCGGTGTACCCATCGCGGCTGATCCGGAAGCGGGGTCGAGCAGCTTCCGCCCGCAGGGGCTCACCCACGCCGAGCGGGTCCAGGGCCCGCACCGCGTTGGGGGTCAGGTTGATGTCGGCGCCGACGCGCCCGAACTGGGGGGCGCGCTCGTGGACGAGCGCCTCATGCCCCTCCTTGCGCAGCGCGAGAGCGAGGGTGAGTCCCCCGATACCGCCGCCGATGATCGCTATCCGCATGATGACCTCCTGTCTACGGACGACCTCGTCCGTGGGATTCGGTGACCTCCTCCGACGAGAAGCACGGGGCAGTGCAACGAATCTGTGCCCACCCCTTGACCGGCGTCGGTGTCTGTCGGAAGATAACTTACAGCAAAAAGGTTGAGCACAAAGATGTGCCACCTCGAAATCTCTGGAGGTTCTCGATGAACAAGTGGCGGACACTGGCCATGGCCGGTATCACCAGCGCAGCGCTCGGCCTGTCGGCCTGCGGCGGGAGTGACGGCGGCGCATCCGCCGCGGCCACCGACGGTGAGCTGGAGAAGGCCGAGCTCACGGTGGGCTCCCTGCCCATCTCCGACTACGCGACCCTGTACTGGGCAGACGAGAAGGGCTTCTTCGAGGACGAGGGGCTCGACGTCACGATCAAGCCGGTCCAAGGAGGCCCGGGTGGCGTCCAGAAGGTCGTGGCCGGCGAGCTGGACTTGACCAACTCGACCACCTTCGGCACTGCCATGGCTGTCGACTCGGGCCTGCCCATCCGGTCCGTGGTGCTCACCAGTGCCTTGGCGGACAACGGCATCGGGATCTTCGCCCCGAAGGGTTCCGACATCACGGAGATGGCGGACCTCGACGGCAAGTCCGTGGGGATCAACACCACCAAGAACGTCGGTGACATCACCTTCCGGGCCCTGGCCGAGGCCGAGGGCATGGACGTCCAGCCGGACTGGGTCGAGGTCCCCTTCCCCGAGATGATCGGTGGCGTCGAGGCGAAGTCGATCGACGCGGGCTACATGGTCGAGCCCTTCATGTCGGCTGCCCGTGCCGCTGGCCTGAACCAGGTCGCGGACCTCACCAAGGGCCCCAACGAGGGGCTGGCCATGTCCACCTTCGTCGCCAGCCAGAAGTTCCTCGACGAGAACCCGGACACGGCCGCGGCGTTCGCGAAGGCGATGTACGCGGCGGGTGGCGACATGGAGGAGAACGAGGACGAGGTACGTGCCTGGCTGCCCTCCATCGCCCAGCTCGACGAGTCCGTCGCCAAGGAGATGCCGCTGCCGACGTACTACTCGCAGATGGAGCCGGACGCCTACGACAAGGCAGTCGGGATCGTCAAGGACCAGGAGCTCGTCTCCTCGGACCTGGACCCCGGCACCACGCTCTGGACCCCTGCGGAGTGACGAAGCCCCGTCCCGCGTCCATCGGTGACGCGAGGACCGTCGAGAACGGAAGGAGGCGGGGATGCAACTCATCCACGAACCGCTGAGCACACGTCGCCAGATCGTGCTGGGCGTCGTCGGTGTCGTCGGAGTGGCGGCGCTCGCCGAGGTGCTGATGTCCACCGTCATCACCAAGGACGGCCTGCCCGTGCCGAGCAGGGTCATGGGGAGTCTGGGTGATCTCTTCTCCGACTCGGCCTTCTGGGAGGCAGTCGGCTTCACCCTGGCAGAGTGGATGCTCGGTCTGCTCCTCGCGACCGTGGCGGGCGTCCTCGTCGGGGCCGCGATGGGTGCCTCCAAGGCGGCCATGATGACCTTCAGCCTCCCGGTCGAGGCCTTCAGGGTGCTGCCCTCGATCGCCCTCGGCCCGATCCTCGTGCTGCTCCTGGGCAGCGGGATGCTGCCGCTGGCGATCACCGTTGCCCTCGCCTGTGTCTGGCCCATCCTGCTGAACACGATGTACGGCGTCCGTGGCGCGGACACGACCGCGATCCAGACGGCTGAGAGCTTCGGGCTCTCCCGTGCGGAAGTGGTCCGTCGGGTCATCCTTCCCAGCGCGCTGCCCTTCGCCTTCACCGGTGTCCGGGTGGCAGCGTCGATCGGCCTGATCGTGGCGGTCTCGGCGGAGCTGCTCGTGGGAGCGGGTGCCGGTATCGGCGGCTACATCCTGCTCAACAGCGCCAATGCCACCAACCTTGACCTCGTCTATGCCGCGACCCTCGTGGCCGGCGTCCTCGGAGTCCTGGTCTCGCTGGTGATGTCGCTCGTCGACGCGAAGGTCTTCGACTGGAAGAAGGGGTTGGCCCAGTGACTGTCCAGAACGTGCGATCCCGCGCCACACGGGCGCCCGCGCCCACCAAGTCCTCCAAGCCCGCCAAGCCCAGAGGTGGTATCGGCCTCCCGCAGCAGATCGTGCTGCGGCTGCTCGTGCCGGTGATCATCCTGCTGTGCTGGTTCGCCCTGTCGAGGGCCGCCCAGAGCGGGTACTTCGTCCCGGGCCCGTGGGAGTCCTTCCGTACCGCCGGGACGATGTTCCTCTCCGGTGACATCAGCAAGGGCTTCCTCGGTGAGGCGACCTTCACCCACTTCGTCCCCAGCGTCCTGCGGGCCCTGGCAGGTCTCTTCCTGGCCATCGCCATCGGCGTGGGAGTCGGCGTGGTCCTGGGCATCTCCCCGGTGGCGCACGCGCTCTTCCAGCCGCTGGTGCACCTCGGGCGTTCCCTGCCCAGCCCGGCCCTGCTCGGGGTCTTCTTCCTGCTCTTCGGTATCGGCGACTCCCCCAAGATCTTCCTGATCGCCTTCAGCGTCGTCTGGCCGATCCTCTTCAACACCATCGACGGGGTGATGTCGGTCGGGGAGATCCGCTCGCAGGCGGCCGCGGTCTACCGGATCCCGGCTCGACTGGTCCTGACCCACATCGTCCTGCCGGGCGCCTCGCCGAAGATCTTCGCCGGCATCCGTACCGCGATGTCCATGTCCCTGATCATCATGATCATCTCCGAGCTGCAGAAGTCGGACAACGGACTCGGCTACCTGCTCGTCTCGACGCAGCGGGACTTCAACTACCCGGGCTTCTTCGCGGTGCTCATCGTGCTCGCGTTGCTCGGCGTGGTCATGAACTTCATCTTCCTTCAGATCGAGCGTCGGGTCCTGGCCTGGCACCGAGGAGCGACTGCACAAAATGACTGATACGAGCCAATCCCCTCAGAAGATCGTCCCGGAGCTCCAGCTCGACGGCGTGTCCAAGCGCTACGGCGACAACCTTGCGGTGCGCAGCATCAGCGCGATGATCCCTGCGCACAAGATCTCCGTCATCGTCGGACCCTCGGGCTGCGGCAAGTCGACGTTGCTGCGCATCATCAGCGGCCTGGACGACCCGACCGATGGCACCGTGACCTTCGAGGGCACCACGGTCTCCGGCGTCCCCGAAGGGCTGGCCATGGTCTTCCAGGACTACTCGCGCTCGCTCTACCCGTGGATGCGTGTGGACAAGAACGTCGCCTTCCCGTTGTCGAAGGTGCCGAAGAAGGAGCGTGCCGAGCGCGTCCAGGAGGCTCTCGATGCCGTGGGGCTCGGGGACCGCTCGCACCTCTACCCGTGGCAGATGTCGGGTGGCATGCAGCAGCGGGTGGCCATTGCCCGTGCGCTCGCCTCCCGGCCGAAGCTGCTCGTGATGGACGAGCCCTACGCGTCGGTGGACGCGCAGACCCGCGCGGACCTGGAGGACCTGCTCCTACGCATCCAGCGCAAGCTCGGCATCACCGTCCTCGTCGTCACCCACGACATCGACGAGAGTGTCTACCTCGCAGACCACATCATCGTGCTGTCGACCCCGCCGAGCATCGTCGCGGAGACCATCGAGGTCGACCTGCCCCACCCCCGCGACCACGTGACGACCAAGACCGACCCGCGGTACGTCGAGATCCGCGGCCACGTGACTCAGCTGCTGCGCCACCGCGAGCTGCAGGCGGTCGAGGACGCGTCGTGATGCGGCGGGTCGTGGTGGCCGGGTACGGAGTCATCGGGTCGCAGGTGGCCGGTGAGCTGGCGAAGGGGGGTGTCCCGGGAGCCGAGTTGGTCGGCATCGTCGACAGCCGGGTCCTGACCGACCCGCCGGCACCGCAGTGCACCCTCTCGGAGGCGTTGCACATCGCGGATGTGGTCGTCGAGTGCGCCGGCCAGCCGGCCGTCCACGAGATGATCGACCCCGTCCTCGGCGGGGGCGCCGACCTGGTCGTCACCTCCGTCGGCGCACTTCTGGACGAGCGGCTCGGGTCCCGGCTGGGCTCTCTGGGGCCGGGACGGCTGCTCGGTACCCACGGCGCGGTTGGTGGACTCGACCTGCTGGCCTCGGTCGCTCGTGCGGGTGGACTCGATGTGGCCCGCCTGCGCACGACCAAGAAGTCGGCCTCCCTCGTGCGCGAGTGGATGACCCGGGAGAGGACGGCCGAGATCCTGGCCGCGCGCGACCCGATCACCGTCTTCTCCGGGAGTGCCGACGAGGCGGCCCGGCTCTTCCCCGACTCCCTGAATGTCGTGGCGGCCCTCGCGACGGCGGTGGGCTCGACACAGCTGGTCGAGGTCGAGCTCGTCGGTGACCCTACGGCGCCGATGACGACCCACGAGATCACCGCCGAGGGGGACCTCGGTGACTACTGCTTCACGATCCGCAACACCCCCAGCAACCAGAACCCGCGCACGAGTGCGGTGACCGCTTGGTCGGTGCTGCACACGGTGGCTTCGCTCACCGATCGTGCGCCACTGATCGCCTGACCCGGGTCCTGCGGGAATGACATCCGAAAAGTCTTGACAGAAAACATCTTTGCGCTCAGACTTATTGCAACGACGGAAGGTAGGCCTCGGTTCAATGTCGACTGAGATCGCTCCACTGACTTCAGGGCTGGCCCTTGGCCATCTCCTACGTGACGAGGTGCTCGTCGGCGGCCGCTGGCGCACCGGGACCGGTGCCGTCATCGACACCGTCGACCCGTCCACCGGCGTGACGTTCGCCCACCTCCACGCAGCCACCGTGGAGGACGTGGACGAGGCTGTCCGGGCGGGAGAGCGCGCGGCGCTCGAGAGCGGCTGGCGGGCAGCACTGCCCCACGAGCGAGCCGGGGTCCTGCGCCGCGTCGGGGACGCCATCGAGCGTCGGGCGGAGGAGATCTCCGCGTTGCAGACCCTGGACACCGGCAAGACCCGGGGAGAGACCCTGGCCCTCGCCCACAGTGCCGCGGCCACCTTCCGCTACACGGCGGCGGCGCTGGAGACCCTCGAGGACCAGGTCACCCCGCCCCGCGGGCCGTACCTGACCATTGCGACGTGGGAGCCGGTCGGGGTCGTCGCCTCGATCACCCCGTGGAACTCGCCCATCGCCAGTGATGCGCAGAAGATCGCCCCGGCGCTCGCCGCCGGCAACGCAGTCGTGGCGAAGCCGCCGGCCTGGGCCCCCTGGGTCACCCTGCTGCTGGCGCGGATCACCGAGGAAGCGGGGCTGCCGCCAGGGTTGCTCTCCGTGCTCCCCGGACCGGGACGCACCGTGGGTGAGGCGCTCGCCTCCCACCCCCGCGTGGGCAAGCTGACCTTCACCGGTGGCACGACGACCGGCCGGCACCTGGCCCACGTCGCCGCCGAGAAGCTCATGCCGGCGACCCTGGAGCTCGGTGGGAAGTCGCCCACCATCGTCTTCGACGACGCAGACCTGACACAGGCGATCGCCGGGGTGCTCTACGGGATCTTCTCCTCAACCGGTCAGAGCTGCATCGCCGGGTCACGGATCTTCGTCCAGCGCACGATCTTCGACGACGTCGTCGCCCGGCTCGTCGAGGCCACCCGGCGCCTGCGCGTCGGCTCGGGCACCGACCCGAGGACCCAGGTGGCCCCGCTCGTCAGCCACAGCCACCGGGACCAGGTGGCGGCCATGGTCGACGCCGCGGTCGCGGACGGCGCCCAGGTCCTCATCGGCGGAGGCGTTCCGGCCGACCCCGAGCTGGCGGACGGGGCCTACTACCTGCCGACCATCATCGGCGGCGTCGACAACTCCGCACGCATCTGCCAGGAGGAGGTCTTCGGCCCGGTCGCGGTCGTCCTGCCCTTCGACGACGAGGAGGACCTCATCGCCATGGCCAACGACTCGGACTACGGGCTGGCCAGCGGCATCTGGACGGCCGACTACCGACGGATCCACCGGATCGCCGGGCGGCTCGTCGCCGGGACCGTCTACGTCAACACGTACAAGCAGTTCAGCATCTCCACCCCCTTCGCCGGAGTCCGCGACAGCGGTGTCGGCGTCGAGAAGGGCAGAGAGGGGATCCGCTCGTACATGCGGCAGAAGAGCATCTACATCGACCTGAGCGGCGAGCCCCTCCCGTGGGCAGCCGAGCAGGCGCGAGCGGTCGACCCGACGTCGACCGGCTCATGACCCACCACGCACCACACGAGAAGGAGAGCATGATGACCCAGACCAACGACCAGCAGACCGAGCAGACCCTCCAGCCGGGGGCCGACCTCGATGCCCTCATCGACTCGTGCGTCGCCAGCCGCGAGACGCGTTACGAGGACTGGGACGCCCTGGGCTTCCAGGCCGATGCGAAGGGTGAGAAGTTCCGTCGTGCGCAGATCCGCTACGTCGGCTCGGGCGCGACCGGCAACTTCGACACCGACACCCGGATCATCCCTTCCGGTGGATTCACCTTCTCCAACATGCGCCTGCCGGCCGGTGCGGTCGGCCCGGAGCACACGCACGGTGACGTGGAGGAGGCCTTCTTCGTCCTGGAGGGCCAGATCGAGGTCAGTGTCCACGACGTCGCCGACGGCACCAAGACGGCGACTCGTACGCTCGGGTACCGCGACATGATCGTGGTTCCGGCAGGCGTGCCGCGCAGTCTCGCCAACACCACCGACGAGGACGCCCTCTTCTGCGTGGTCATCGGTACCAAGAAGCCCCAGATCCCGACCTACCCCGAGACGTCCGAGATGCACGGCGTCACCCGCTGAGCAGACGTCGACCAGCCACGGCCAGCGCGAGGAGCAGACATGAAGATCGGTTCGGAGTCGAGTCAGGTCCTGCGGGTGCACCAGAAGACCTGGGAGGCCCAAGGAGTCACCAGCGTGACCTTCGTCCACCCCGAGGGCGAAGCCCTGCCGCGGTGGGAACCGGGCGCGCACCTCTCGTTGCACCTGCCCAACGGGCTCGTGCGCGAGTACTCGCTGTGTTCCGACCCCGATGACACCTCGCGGTGGTCCGTGGCCGTGTTGCGGGTGCCGGACTCCCGTGGCGGCAGTCGGCTCATCCACGACGAGCTGCCGATCGGCGCGGAGATCCTCGTCGACGGCCCGCGCAACCTCTTCCAGCTCGATGGTGAGTCACCGCGTCACCTCCTCGTGGCCGGCGGTATCGGCATCACGCCGATCGTCGCCATGACCCGGGCTCTGGAGGCGAAGGGGGCAGACTGGCACCTGCTCTACACCGGCCGGTCCCGCGAGGTCATGGCCTTCGTCGACGAGATCTCCGGTCTGCCGCGCGATCGGGTCACCGTCCACGTCGACGACGAGGTGGGTGGATTCGCCGACATCTCGAGCATCCTCGCAGAAGTGGATGAGCGGACCGTCGTCTACTGCTGCGGGCCGGCGACGCTGATGGAGGCCGTCGAGATCTCGGTGCCGGACACTTCCCGGTTGCGCCTCGAGCGTTTCCGCGCGCCCGAGCCCGCGGCTGCCCCGGACACTCCCGACGGTGCCTTCGACGTCGTCGTCGACAGCACCGGTGAGCGCGTCCACGTCGGGGCGGACACCTCGATCCTCGACGCCCTGGCCGAAGTCGGCCACGATGTGCCCTTCTCCTGCACCGAGGGCATCTGCGGCACCTGCGAGACCGGTGTGGTCTCCGGGGAGATCGACCACCGCGACTACCTGCTCTCCGACGACGAGAAGGAGTCGGGAGAGACGATGTGCATCTGCGTCTCCCGATGCCGCGGCTCCGAGCTCGTCCTCGACCTCTGAGTCCCACAACCACCGACGAAGGAGTACCCATGCACTACACCGACGAGCCCGTCGTCACCCTGCGCGGCCTGCGCTCGGTGACCCTGCGGGTCCCTGATGTCGTCACGTCGAAGGACTTCTACACGCAGGTGTGGGGTCTCGGCCTGACCGAGGAGGACCGCGACCGGTTCTGGCTGCGTGGCACGGGCCAGGAGCACCACATCCTCAAGCTCGAGGAGCACGAGGCCAACTCGCTCGGCGGACTGTCGTTCGCGGTGGGCACGCCCGGCGAGGTCGACGAGGCCGGGCGACGTCTCGTCGCGGCGGGAATCCCCCTCCTGCGGGAGCCGGGTCGCAACGACGACGACGCCGCCGGCGGGTACGGACTCGCCTTTGTCGACCCCGAGGGGCGCATCGTCGAGCTCGTGAGCGAGGTCAACGCCGTGGTCCGCGGCGACGAGAACGGTCACCCGAGCGTGCCCCGGGCACTGGCGCACGTCGTGCTCAACACCGTCGACATCGAGACCGCCACGCAGTTCTACACGCAGGTCCTCGGCATGCGGATCTCGGACTGGTCGGAGCGTCAGATGGCCTTCCTGCGGTGCACGCCGAAGCACCACGTCATCGCCTTCAACCAGGCGGCGTGGACCTCGGTCAACCACGTGGCCTACGAGTTGTCGACCATCGACCACTTCATGCGCGGGATCGGCAACCTCAAGACGCACGGCATCGAACCGCAGTGGGGTCCCGGTCGGCACGGCCCGGGCAACAACACCTTCTCCTACTTCACCGACCCGGCCGGACTCGTGTGCGAGTACACCTCCGAGGTCGAGGAGATCAACGAGGACACGTGGCTGTGCCGCACCTGGCGTCGCACTCCGGAGCTCTCCGACCAGTGGCGCACGGCCGGGCCACCCACGTCCGGGGTGCGTTCCGCCATGGCGGGTGTGCCCGACCTGGGCGCCCGCGCAGCCGTCGAGGCATCGGACGGGTACTTCCTCGACGAGGTGCAGTCGGGCACGGAGACGCCGGACCAGCGCGCTGCCCGGGGACGGTTCTGATGCCGACCATGGCCCACACGACCCACTCCCGGCTCCGCGCTCCGGACGGCACCTCCTTCGTCGAGTTCCTCCCGGAGCAACGCCCGACCCGCACCGTCGTCCTCCTGCACGGCATCGGTGGAAGCGCCCACTCCTGCACGGACGTCGCGCAGCGGCTCGCCGAGTACGGCGCCCGGGCGCTGGCGTGGGACGCACCCGGCTACGGCCGCTCGCGCGACCCCTTCGGTGATGTCGACCTCGTCGAGAGCCTGGCCGGGTCCATCACCGCCCTCCGGCTCGGCCCGGTCGACCTCGTCGGCACGTCCTGGGGAGGGGTGATCGCCACGTGCCTGGCCCACCACCGACCCGAGATGGTTCGATCCCTCGTCCTGGCGGACTCGACTCGCGGATCCGCGACGGACCCGGCGAAGGCCGCTGCCATGCGTGCGCGGGTGACCGAGTTGGAGAACCTCGGACCCGAGCAGTTCGCTGCCCGGCGCGCCGGGCGTCTCGTCTCTCCCCACGCGCAGGACGCCGTGGGAGTGCGGGTGCGTCAGCAGATGGCCCGTGTGCGGGTCCCCGGATACCGGGTGGCGGCGGAGTTCATGGCCGGGACCGACACCAGTGCGGTGTTGCCGCAGATCACCGCGCCCACCCTCGTGGTCGTCGGCGAGGACGACGTCGTCACCGGTGTCCCCGAGTCCCGGTTGTTGGCCGCGCGGATCCCCGGTGCCGGGCTGACGGTCCTGCCGCGTGCGGGTCACGCGGCCATCACCGAGGTACCGGGTGAGTTCACCGACGCGGTCACCGAATTCTGGGACGGCCTGCCATGACGCAGCCCCGTCTCGTGGTCGTCACCGGCGCTGCCCGCGGGCTGGGCAGGGCCATCGCAGAGCGCTTCGCGCAGGACCGGCTCGTCATCGGTGACGTGCTCACCGCGCAGCTCGACGAGACGTCCGAGGCCCTGCGCGCAGACGGCACCGAGGTGCACGCCCTGCCGCTGGACATCGCCGACCGCGACTCGGTGCGCGCGTTCAGCCGTGTCGTCGAGGAGCTGGGCGGTGCCGATGTGCTCGTCAACAACGCGGCCAAGGCGGACGGGGTCGGCGGAGATGCCTTCTGGGAGCTGGACGAGGACCGCTTCGAGGAGCTCGTGCGGATCAACGTCACGGGCACGTGGATGGTCAGCAAGCACCTCGTCGGACCGATGCTGGCCCGCGGTGCCGGTGCGATCGTCAACATCGCCTCGGACGCCGCCTTCTACGGCTCTCCACGCCTCGTGCACTACGTCGGCTCGAAGGGCGCCGTGCTCGCCATGACCCGCACGATGGCCCGCGATGCCGGCCCGCACGGTGTTCGGGTCAACTCCGTGGCCCCGGGGCTGACCAAGGTCGAAGCCACCGAGCGCGTGCCCGCCGACCGCTATGCCCTGTACGAGGACAACCGGGCCCTGGCCCGGGAGCCCGTTCCCGCCGACGTCGCCGACGTCGTGCACTTCATCGCCTCCGAAGCCGCTGGGTACATGACGGGGCAGTCCCTCGTCGTCGACGGTGGCTTCGTCATGCCGACCTGATCGAAGGACACGATGGATCTCCAGCTCACCGACCGCACGGTCCTCGTGACCGGCGCCAGCTCCGGCGTCGGCCTCGCCGTGACCGACATGCTGCTGCAGGAGGGCGCCCGCGTGATCGCGGTCGCTCGCGACCGGGGCCGTCTCGACGACGCCACGCGGGCGCTCGGTGCCGACCCCTCCCGACTTCTCGCGGCCGAGGCGGACGTGACCATCCGTACCGAGGTGGAGGAGGCCGTGACCGCAGGCGCTGCACACTTCGGCTCGCTCGATGCCGTCGTCTGCAATGCGGGTCGCTCGCTCATGGCCCCGCTGAGCGAGACCACCGACGAGCAGGTCCGCGACGAGCTCGAGCTGAAGGTCTTCGGCGCGTGGAACGTCATCCGCGCGGCACGAGCGCACCTGGCGGCATCGTCGGTGGGAGCGGTGGTCAACACCAACGCCATCCTCGCCAAGCAGCCCGAGGCGAAGCTCGCGATCACGTCCGCGGCGCGGGCCGCCCTGCTCAACCTCAGCCGGACGCTGGGCGAGGAGCTTGCTCCCGAAGGCATCCGGGTCAACTCCGTCAACCTCGGACTCATCGACACCGGCCAGTGGCGTCGTCGCTACGAGGCCTACCGCAGCGAAGGGGGCGCGCAGGACTATGACACCTGGAGCGCCGAGATCGCTGCCGACCGTGGTATCTCGGTCGGTCGTTTCGGCCGCGCCGAGGAGGTCGCCTTCGCGATCGTCTCCCTGCTCTCACCCCGTGCTTCATACATCACCGGCGCGCACATCGACGTCGGCGGAGGAGTGACTCGTCAGCCATGACCGACACCCAGACCCACACCAGCGCGTCCGACCCCGTGCTCCCTGACCCGGCCGCCCGTCCCGCCACGGGCGGGGACGTCCTCGTCGAGGTGATGCGGCGCCACGGCATCACCCATGCCTTCGGCGTGATCAGCATCCACAACTTGCCGCTGGTGGAGGCGGTCGACCGCGACCTCACCTTCGTCGAGATGCGCCACGAGGCCGCAGCGGTCAACGCTGCCGACGCCTTCGCCCGCGTCACGGGCGGGATCGGCGTGGCACTCACGAGCACCGGCACCGGGGCCGGCAACGCGGCGGGATCGATGCTCGAGGCCCTCACGGCAGGCTCGCGGGTGCTGCACATCACCGGTCAGATCGAGAGTGAGTGGGTCGGCAGCAACCGCGGCGTCATCCACGAGGTCCCGGCCCAGCTGGAGATGCTCACCGCGATCTCGAAGGGAGCGGCGTGCGTCCCGTCCGCGGAGACGGTCGCGCAGAGCCTCGAGCTGGCCATCGCCACGATCCTTGCGGCACCGCACGGGCCCTACTCCCTGGAGTGGCCGAGTGACCTGCAGTACCTCGCACAGCCCGACGCGCAGGTGGACGGTTCCCCCGTGCCCGTGCCCGTGCCGATGCCGGAGGCCCCCGACGAGGACGAGCTCGCGGCCGCAGTCGACGTGCTCGCTTCCGCACGACGTCCCGCCCTGTGGCTGGGTGGGGGAGCGGACGGCGCGGGCACGCAGATCCGCGCGCTCGCCGACAGGCTGGGCGCCGCGATCTTCACGAGCAACTCCGGGCGCGCGATCGTGCCGGAGGACCACGACCTGGTCATCGGGAACTTCGCCTCCACACCCTCGGGGGCTGCGCTGCTCGGCGACGCGGACGTGCTGCTGAGCATCGGCACCCATTTCCGGTCCAACGAGACGCGTACCTACTCCCTCCCGCTGCCGGTGCAGCACGTGCAGGTGGACGTCGACCCGGCCGCCATCGGGCGGGTGCACCCCGCCAAGGTCGGTGTCCGTGGTGATGCCTCGTCCGTCGTCGCGGCGCTCCTGGACCGGGTGACGGGCTCCGACACCGAGGCCGGGTGGCGCGAGCGTGTCACGAGGGTCCGCCACGAGGTCCGGGACCAGCTCTCCGGATACATCGGCGGCTACGCGGAGATCTGCCGGGAGCTGCGGGGGCAGCTGCCCAGGGAGTCCGTTGTCGCCAGGGACGTGACGATCCCCTCCAGCCAGTGGGGCAACCGCCTGCTGGAGCTGTACTCCCGCGACACCAACGTCTTCCCGCTCGGCGGCGGCATCGGACAGGGCCTGGCCATGGGCGTCGGGGCCACCGCAGCGCGGCCCGAGGCCCCGACGGTCGTCATTGCCGGCGACGGCGGACTCGCCGTGCACCTGGGCGAGCTGGCCTCCCTTCGCGGCCTCGGTGGTTCCTGCGTGGTCCTCGTCTTCAACGACTCGGGCTACGGCGTCCTGCGCAACATGCAGGAGGCCAATGGTCTGGACCGCGCCGGAGTCGACCTGTGGACGCCGCACTTCGAGGACCTGGCTTCTGCCATGGGGATGCCCTACTGGCGCACGGGCTCACCGGGGACCTTCGGGCCGGCCCTGGCAGCCGCGCTCGACACCGGTCGACCGACGCTCGTCGAGGTCGATGTCACCGCGCTCGACCCGACTCCGGGGGCCTTCACCCCGCCGGTGCACATACCCCAGCCCGACCACGGAGGTGGCGCATGACCGACGACCTCACCCGACCCGTTGCACTGATCGGCACGGACCCGGGCACGCCGCCGCCCGGGATGACGACAATCACCGTCAGCGGGGACGACCGCGACCAGTCCGCGGACAGTGCCGCGGTGCAGCTCGCGGAGGCAGCGCACGTGGTGGCCATCGGCGCGGACGCGCCCGGCGCGCTCTCGCTCGCTGCTCGACACGTGGAGCACGTCGTCTCCCTCGTGCTGGTCGACCCCGACGTGCGGCTCGACGACCCGGTCCACCTGACGACCATGGACGCCGTGACCGTCCCAACACTGGTCATCGCGTCCGCACCGACCCCCGACCACCCGGTCGAGGAAGCCCAGTCGATCGCCGGCGGCATCGACAACGGCGTCTTCGTCATCATCGACGGCTCCGAGGCACCGACTCTCGTCAACCGACCGGCCTCGGTCATCGAGTGGGCCAGTGCCTTCATGTCGATCGCCGAGGGGCTCGCCGAGGCCCGCAACGACCTCATCACCACCGTTGACAAGTCCTGAGGAGGAGCGATGTCGCAGTACCTCGAGGTGCACCAGACGCACCCGGAACCGTTCAGTCCCTACGAGTTGAAGCTCTCGGGTTCGATCCAGGAGATCTTCGGTCGTGGGGTCCACGACCTGCCGGGGCTCGTCTCCGGCCTCAATGACCTCGGTCTCCATGCGCCCGACGGCTCGTCGTGGACGCAGGAGTCCTTCCGTGACGAGATGCGCAGGATGGGCCGCTGACATGACCACGACCGACACCACGACCACCCCGAAGAAGCCCAAGCCTCGGCACGCCGTCGGCACCCGCCGCACGCTCACCGCCGAGGAGCTGTCCGCCTACGGCTTGCGCGACCGTTGGTACCCGATCCTGCCCTCGCACCTGCTTGCCAACGGGGCGATGCAGAAGGTCACCCGTCTGGGCGTCGACTGGCTGCTCTTCCGCGATGCCACCGGGCGGGTGCGTATGCTCGAGGACCGGTGCCCGCACCGCAGCGCCCCGCTGTCCGCCGGCCAGCACCTCGGTGACCGCGTGGCCTGCCGCTACCACGGCGTCCAGGTCGACGGCACCGGCACGGTCGTCGCCGTGCCCGGCATGCCGGGCTGCGCCCTCGAGGGACGGCAGTCCACACCGTCGCTCGCCGTCGTCGAGGCAGCCGACGCGATCTTCGCGTTCATGCCGCTGACCGAGGACTCCGAGCCGACTCCCTTCGAGCTCCCGGACAGGTTGCAGCAGGAGGAGCACTCCCACTTCCTCAACTATGTCGAGTGGGCCGGGCAGTGGCGCTTCTACATGGACAACGTCCTGGACCCGATGCACGGTGCCTTCCTCCACGGTGACTCGCACTCGATGTCCGGTGGAGACACCTCGGCGCGCTTCCGCATCCGGGAGACCGACCGGGGGTTCTTCTTCGAGAAGACCGACCAGCGTGGCAAGAACTTCGACTGGGTGGAGTTCGTGCGCGGGGCGATGGACCACGTCGATCTCGAGATCCCCTACGGGGACGAGGCCGGACCGGGCGGGCCCTTCGGCATCGTCGGGATGTCCGTGCCGATTGACGCGGACAACGTCGCGGTCTTCCACTGGCGCACTCGCAAGGTCGATGGCTGGGAGCGCGAGGTGTGGCGTTTCCTCTACCGCACGAGCCTGGAGGAGAAGCACTTCGCGGTGCTGGAGCAGGACCGCAGTGTCCTGGAGATCCTGGCCAAGGACGCTGACACGCACGAGCACCTGTACCAGCACGACCTCGGGGTCTCGCGCATTCGGCGGCTGTACAAGGCGGACGCAAAGGCCCAGGCGAAGATCCTCGCCGGGGAGGCGTGACCACGCCGCAGGCGGACGATGGGCAGCTGATGCTCACCGTCCTCCTCCGGCACGACCAGTCACAGCACCTCGAGCAGATCCAGTCCTCCCTCGAGGAGCGTGACTGGTGGCACGGCTTCCCACCCGAGGGCTGTGAGATCGTCTCCTGGGTCGTCGCGATGGGCATCGGCCAGATCGTCACCCTGCGCTTCCCTGCGGAGCGCCTGGCAGCGGTCAACGTCGAGCTCGAGCGTCGGGCCTGGGGAGTCTTCGAGACCGACTTCTACCCGACCTATGACTTCCTGCCGGTACGCGAGCGCCTCACTCGCGAGGCCGATGAGCGAAGGGAGCGCGCATGAAGGTCTCAGCCGACTCCGTCCCTGAGCCGCCGCGCCATGGGATGTTCAGCAATGCCGTCGTCCGCGGCGACCGGTTCTGGACCTCGGGGATGCACGCCGGCGGCCCGAGTGGTCCGGTGGGCGGTGATGATGCCTACCGCCAGGCCAAGGAGGCATTCCGTCGGGTGGTCGAGCTCGTCCGGGCCTGTGGCGCGACGCCCGCAGACGTGACCGTCCTGCGGGTCTACCTCACCGACGTCGACGACAAGGCCGCCGTCGGTCGGGCGCGCTCGGAGGTCTTCTCAGGTGAGATGCCCTGCTCCACGCTCGTCGGGGTGAACGCCCTCGTCGACCCCGGGCTCAAGGTCGAGGTCGAGGCAGAGGGAGTGATCGCTGCCACGGCCGCATCCGGCACCCCGGCGGGGTCATGACCGCCCGGCGCAGGATCCTCGTCTCGGGCGCGGGCATCGCCGGCTGCGCGGCGGCCATCGCCTTGGCCGAGCGAGGGCACGACCTCCGGCTGATCGAGAGGCAGCAGGAGTGGGCCTTTGCCAGTTCTGGGATCTTCCTCTACTCCAACGCTCTGGTCAGCCTCGAGGCTCTTGGGGCGCTGGACGAGGTCCTCGCCGCGGGCTTCGTCGTCCCGCAGGGACGCAACCCCTACCTCGACCACCGTGGTGAGGCGATCGTCACGACCTACTACCCGACGGCAGCCGGAGGACGGATCCCCGCGATCGTCGGGATCAAGCGGGCCGAGCTGCACCGCATCCTGGCCGCGCGCCTGTCAGCGGTCGGCGTCAGGGTCGAGCTCGGCACCACGATCGCCGATCTGGTCGACGATGCCGAGGCGGCTCGCGTCACCACCAGCGATGGCAGCCTCCACACGTATGACCTGGTCGTGTCCGGCGAGGGGCTGCGATCCCCCCTTCGCCAGCACGTGGCTCCCGAGGTGGAGGTGCGTTACTCCGGATTCGGGATCTGGCGCAGCATCCACGAACGGCCGACGGACCTGACCGACAAGATCATGCAGATGGGGATCGGCACCCGCTTGGGGATCATGCCGATCAGTGACGACTGGCTGTACACCTTCGGGACGGTCAGCGACCCGGATAAGACGCGGCATGCGCGCGACGAGTGGCCCCGACTCATGCGGGAAGCGCTCGCGGAACACCACGGACCCGCTCGTGCCCTTCTCGACGAGATCGGGACGCACAGCGACGTCCTCTACACCGCCGTCGAGGAGGTCGTCCTGCCTTTGCCCTGGCACCGTGGGCACGTCCTGCTCATCGGTGACGCGGCGCACGCCGGGACCCCCTTCATGGGGCAGGGCGGGGCGATGGCCCTCGAGGACGCTCTTGTCCTCGCCGAGTGCCTGGATCGGGAGGGGCACCTCGAGGCAGCACTCACGCTCTTCGGGCGTCGGCGCGAGCCCGTCTGCCGGTTCGCCCAGGACGTGTCGCGCGCCGTGGGGGAGTCAGGAGCGCAGGTCCGTGACGCGTCCGTGCGTCGTGAGGAGATGCGCGCCGGTGCGCAGGACGCGGTGGACTCGTTCTACGCCGAGCTGGACCGTCTCCGAGCCGAAACGGCGCCCGGATAAGCGTCGCTCACTCGCTGGGTGCCGCTCCGGTCGCCGAGGTCATGGACTGCTCGAGCTTGTTCAGGCCCCCGGCGAGGGAGCTGCGCTCTCGCTCCGAGAGGCTGTCCAGCAGCCGGCCCAGGTTGGCGAAGTGGATCCGGGCGACCCGGTCGACGAGCTCCAGTCCCATCTCGGTGAGCTCGACGTAGACCACACGGTTGTCCCGGGTGTCCCGGGAGCGGGTGACCAGCCCCTCGGCCTCGAGACGTCGCACGCGCAGGGTCAGGCCGCCAGTGGTGACCAAGGTGCCCTGTGCCAGGTCTCCTGCAGCGGCACGGAACTCGGGCTGACGACGCAGGGCGGCCAGGACCTCGAACCCGGACGTGCTGGTCCCGAGCTCCTCGAAGAGGGCGGTGATCTCCTGTCGGTAGAGCAGGTAGGCACGGTGCAGTCGACCGAAGACGTGCATCGGCGTGACGTCGAGATCGGGGCTGACATCGCCCCAGGTGCTGATGATGTGGTCGACCGGGTCCGGCTTCGTCTTCATAGGGGTCCTTATCGTCGACATAGTTGCAGGCACGCTAAGGATCTTAGCCCTAAGAGGCTTGCCACACACTCTTTGAAGATTGCTTAAGTGCTGAAAATATTGACAGAGTGTAGTTCAGCACTAAAGTGTTCATGATCGTCCAGCAACCAAGGAGATGGCTATGACCCAGCAGGCTGACCCGCGCCCCACCGAGATGATCCAGCCCGGCGTCGATCTCGAAGCCCTTATCGATAGCTGCGTCGCCAGTCGAGAGACACGCCATGAGGACTGGGACGCCCTGGGCTTCCAGGCCGACGCGAAGGGTGAGCAGTTCCGCCGCGCCCAGATCCGGTACGTCGGCTCTGGTGCGACAGGCAACTTCGACACCGACTCGCGCATCATCCCGGCAGGAGGGTTCACCTTCTCCAACATGCGCTTGCCTGCAGGTGCAGCGGGTCCGGAGCATACTCACAACGACGTGGAGGAGGCGTTCTTCGTGCTCGAGGGCGAGATCGAGGTCAGCGTCCACGACGTCGAGGACGGGACAAAGAAGGCAACTCGCGCCCTGGGCTACCGCGACATCGTCGTGGTTCCGGCGGGAGTGCCTCGCAGCCTGGTCAACAACACAGACAAGGACGCCCTCTTCTGCGTGATCATCGGAACTCAGAAGCCGCAGCTGCCCGTGTACCCCGAGACCTCTGTGATGCACGGCGTAACCCGCTGAGGCCCGAGGAGACGGCGGGCGTAAGGCGCGACTGATTGTGTCGCCGCCTGGAGGGGGCAACCCGGACATCTCTGGGCTGCCCCTGCGGTCAACCTCGTTCGCATTTAGTTCAGCCCTTGACATTTCACGCTTGAATTACCCTAGAGTGCCCTTGTCAAGACACACGAACGAGTCAAGGGAGACCCCTGTGTCCACACTCCAACGCCACCGCAAGACCCTCGGGGCCCTCGCCGCCGTGACATCCGTAGCCCTGCTTGCTGCCTGCGGGGGCTCTTCTGGCTCCAGCAGCGATGAGGGCGGGACGGACGAGGTGACGGTCCGGGCCGACGTCTATTTCACCGGAGCTGTTCTCCCGCTCGTCGCTGGCGTGCAGACCGGCATCTTCGAGGAGCACGGTCTGACGGTCGACCTCAAGGAGGGCAACGGGTCGGCCACCACGATCCAGACGGTCGCCAACGGCTCAGACGACATCGGCTACGCGGACGCCGCCACCATGGTCCAGTCCGTCGGGCAGGGCATGCCGGTCACGATGGTGGCGGGCATGGTCCAGAAGTCCCCCTTGGCCGTCTTCGCCTTTCAGGATTCGGGGATCGACAAGCCCTCGGACCTCGTCGGCGAGACCGCTGGATATACCCCTGGCTCGGCAGCCGAGCGGCTGTTCCCCGCTTACGCCCAAGCAACCGGGATCGACGAGACGAAGGTGACCTTCCGCAACGTTGACATCCCGACGCGAACGCAGCTCTTCCTCGGCGATAAAACCGACTTCACCTTCGGTCTGACCAACGTCAGCAAACCCAACCTCGAGCTCGCCTGCGATTGCGAGTTGGTCACCATGACGTACGCGGATGCCGGTGTGCAGACCCTCAGTTCAGGCATCGTCGTGGGCAACGAGTTCATCCAGGACAACCCCGAGACGGTTGAAGAGTTTCTCGCTGCCCTTGAGGAGGCCGTCGAGTTCGCCGACAACGACACCGACGCTGCCGTGGACGCATTCTTCGAGATGGCCACGGAGAGCCAGCTCGAGCCCGGTCAAGTAGCCGACCAGTGGCACAACTCCAGCGAGCTCCTGCACACCGACAACACCGCGGATCAAGGCTTCGGCTGTATCGCCACCGATGACTGGAAGGAGACCATCGACCTGATGGAGGAGTACGGGGACGTCACCGAGGGCTCGGCGACGGTTTCCGACGTCGCCTCCAACGAATTCCTTCCGGGTGACTGCACAGACACCCTCTCGGAGGGCTCGGAATGACCCAGCAGGCCACCGACCATCCGGCCGCGGAACCGTATGTGCAGTTCGACCGTGTAGAGAAGAGCTTTCGCACCAAGAGCGGCACCGTCACAGCCTTGGATGAGCTTTCCCTGACCGTCAACGAGGGTGAGTTTCTCGCAATCGTCGGCCCGAGCGGCTGCGGCAAGAGCACCCTCCTGCTGGCACTCGCGGGTCTGACTACCCCCACCAGCGGCACGGTCACCCTTGAGGGGAGCACTATTGCCGGGCCGGTGACCAAAGCCGGCGTCGTCTTTCAGAATGCAGAGCTACTGCCCTGGCGAAACGCCTTGGAGAACGTGCTGCTACAGGCGGAGGTGCGCAAGCTCCCGCGGGGGTCACTGAGCGACCGCGCCCGTCAACTGCTGGCCGATGTGGGGCTCGGTGGCTTCGAGGACCATTACCCGGATGAGCTCTCTGGCGGGATGCAGCAGCGCGTCTCGCTGTGCCGAGCGCTGCTCCACGACCCATCCATCCTGTTGATGGACGAGCCTTTCGGCGCTCTCGACGCCATCACCCGCGACCAGGTCCAGATGGATCTGCAGAACCTGTGGCTGCAGTCCCGACGTACGGTCATGTTCATCACCCACAGCATCGAGGAGGCCGTCTTCCTCGCCGATCGCGTCATCGTCCTCTCTCCCAGGCCAGCGGCCATCGCGGCTGACATCCGGGTCAGCATGCCCCGACCGCGACACGTCGCGGACCGTGGCTCACCCGAGTTCACTGCCTACGTCAACGGGATCCGCGATGAGTTCGGCAAGCTGGGAATCTTCTCCGACCGAGATGTGGAAGGCAGGTGATGACGATGACACAGGCCAGCGCCACCGATAGCAACGCCCCGGTCGGCACCGCCGGATCCGATCGTGCCACGGGTGCCAGCATCGTGAGCAGGTTGGTTGAGACCCTGCGCGCCTCATGGCCGGCGATCGCCCTGATCGTCATCATCGTGGCTGCATGGCAGGCCATCTCCGCGGCTGGACTCGTCGAGACGTACGTGCTGCCCTCGCCGTGGAGCATCGTGCACGAGATGGTGGCCGACTTCGACTTGTACTGGAGGGCCTCGCTGCCGACCCTGACGGCGATTCTCTTGGGGTTCGCCATCTCGGTCCTCATCGCTCTGCCCATTGCCATCGGCATGGTCTACAGCCCGCTGCTGCAGCGGGCGATCTACCCCCTGCTCGTGCTCTCGCAGGTCGTGCCCAAGGTCGCCTTGGCGCCCCTGTTCATCATCTGGTTTGGATTCGGCACCCCGCCGAAGATCTTCATGGTCGTCTTGATCGCCTTCTTCCCGTTGGTTGTTGACGCCGTCGTGGGCTTTCAGGCCGCACGTCCCGAGAGCCTGATGCTTGTGCGGTCGATGGGAGCCAGTCGGTGGCAGGCGTTCTGGAAGGTGCGCTTCCCGTGGGCTCTGCCCAGCATCTTCGCCGGCGCCAAGGTGGCGATCACGTTGGCCGTGGTCGGTGCTGTCGTCGCCGAGTTCGTCGGGGCGGACCAGGGGTTGGGTGTCGTGATAACTCAGGCCCGTGGGAACCTCGACACTGTCGCGGTGTTCGCCGGTATCGGTTTTCTGTCGATCATCGGTCTCATTCTGTTCGCCTGCGTGAGCATCATCGAGAGGGTTCTCGTGCGAGGAAGCCGGAGCGGACGTTCGTTCGAGGCGGCCGGGTCCCTGTGATCCCACCAAGGCCGGGACCGTCACGGCAGTGCGGTCCCGGCCTTGTAGCATCACCGAACCCCAACCAGCGCACTGAAAGTCAGCACATGGAAAACGACGTTCCCGCAGATTCCGT
This sequence comes from Janibacter cremeus, assembly GCF_013409205.1. NCBI lineage: Bacteria > Bacillati > Actinomycetota > Actinomycetes > Micrococcales > Intrasporangiaceae > Janibacter > Janibacter cremeus. Next base: position 1,538,884 of record NZ_JACCAE010000001.1, on the reverse strand, counting down.
CGACCGTGCCATCCTCGAGTGGCAGGCGCAGCGCCCGGATGAGGACTTCATGGCCATGGCCATGTTCGGCCGGTTGTCCCGGATCGTCATGTACCAGCGGGCGATCTTCAACCGTCGTCATGAGATCGCCGGGCTGACGCTGAGTGACTTCGATGTGTTGTCAACGCTGAGCCGTGCCCCGGAGCACACCCTCAGTGCTGGAGCAATTGCTGACTCATCACTACTCACCCTCGGTGCGGTGAGTATGCGTATCGACCGCCTTGAGCGAGATGGCATGGTCACGCGGAACAGAAGCACCGAGGACCGACGGATCGTCTTGGTCAGCCTGACCGGTCAGGGATGCGAACTGATCCAACGGATTCATCCGATGCACGTCAAGGCCCAGTCACGACTGCTCTCCGACCTCACCGATGACGAGGTGGCGGCGCTCCAGCCCCTCCTGCGGAAGGTGGAGCGGTCCGTCCGTGCCCACGAGGAGGAAGTGCGTTCGGCGCCGATTGGCACTGAAGAGAGCAGCTCCGCCGTCTGACTGCACCCGCACGCCTCCCTTACCCTCCCCACCGGTGTTGGGTGAGGCCACCTGAAGTTCGATCGGATGGTCGGAGAGCCCAGCTTGGCTCGGACCTTGGTTCGTCCAGCGTCATCACCGCGCTGACAGGTCCTCCAGGAGGCGCCGCCTCTGCTGCGGATCCGTGGCCAGTGCCACGCCGACACCTGCGAGCGCGACTGCGCCGTCGGTGATGGCCCGGTCTGCCGACGGCGAGCAGCCGTGATCTGCGAACGAGGCGGTGTGCGGCGTGGACCCCTGCGTCTCGTAGCCGATCGTCGGGTGGACCGAAGGCAGCACGTGGGAGACGTTGCCCATGTCCGTCGAGGCCGTGGTGGTGCCGGTTGCGTCGAAGGGATCGCGGCCCAGGCGTCGAGCAGCTGCCGCGTAGGCGTGGGACATGTACTCGTCCTGGCGCAGCTCGGCGAAGTCCTTGCCGTGTGGCGTGACCTCCAGCTCTGCCCCGGTGGCAACGGCCCCTGCCTCGAGGCACGCTCGGACTCGCGACTGCACCTCGCGGAGCTGCTCCAGTGTGGGCGCCCGAACCTCGAGCTGGGCACGGGACAGGTCGGGGATGACGTTCACCGGACCGCCACCCTCGGTGATGGACAACGACACCACACTTCCGGGGGGCAACTGCTGACGGAGCATTCCGATTGCCGTGTACGAGAGCGTCATTGCGTCGAGGGCGTTGATACCCCGCCAGGGTGCCGCCGCAGCGTGTGACGGCCGGCCGTGGAAGGAGACGTCCCAGCAGCTGAGCGCCAGGGAGGTCGCCCCGAAGGTGTCCCGCGGGTGGGCATGGGCCATCGCAGCCGCGGCGACGTCGTCGAAGATGCCGGCCTCCAGCAGGTAGACCTTGCCCCCTTCGCCCTCCTCGCCGGGGGTGCCGATGAGACGCACGGTCAGATCCAGATCGTCGGCCACCTCGGCAAGCGCAATCGCTGCCCCCACCGCGGCGGCTCCGTTGACGTTGTGACCGCAGGCGTGGCCCATCCCGGGCAGCGCGTCGTACTCGGCGCAGAAGGCGATGACCAGCTCACCTGTGCCCTTCGTGGCGGAGATGGCGGTGGGCAGTCCGCCGACTCCCACGTCGACGTCGAAGCCCGCTGCCGCCATGAGCTCAGCGACCTTGGCGCAGGAGCGGTGCTCCTGCATGGCCAGCTCCGGCTCGGCGTGCAGGCTGTGGCTGAGAGCGACCAGCCGTTCACGCCAGTCGGTCGCGGAGGCGTGGAGCCTCTCCTCAAGGTCAGGGGTGGTCACGGTCATGCCGGGCGCTGGTGACGAAGTGCTCATCACAGCACCTGGGACAGGAAGGCGCGGGTGCGATCCTGCTGTGGATCGGCGATGATCTCGCGCGGGTCGCCGGCCTCGACGATGACGCCGTCGTCCATGAAGACCAGCTTGTCGCCGACCTCGCGGGCGAAACCGATCTCGTGGGTGACAACGATCATCGTGATGCCGGAGGCGGCGAGCTGCTTCATCACGTCGAGCACCTCGCCCACCAGCTCCGGGTCGAGCGCGGACGTGGGCTCGTCGAAGAGCATGAGCTGTGGCTCCATGGCGAGTGCCCGGGCGATCGCCACCCGTTGCTGCTGTCCTCCGGACAGCTGCGCGGGATAGGCCCCGAACTTGTCGGCCAGCCCCACTCGCCTCAGCAGCGCCTGCGCCTCGTTGATGGCAGTTTCCTTCTTCTTCCTGCGCACGAGGACGACGGCCTCGATGACGTTTTCCAGGGCGGTCTTGTGCGGGAAGAGGTTGAAGTCCTGGAAGACCATCCCGATGCCTGCTCGCTGCTTGAGGACCTCCTTCTCGCGCAGCTCGTGGAGCCTCCCGCGGTGCTCCCGGTAGCCGATCAGTTCATCGCCGACGTAGATGCGTCCGGCATTGATCTTCTCCAGGTGGTTGATGCACCTCAGGAAGGTCGACTTCCCGGACCCGGACGGCCCGACCAGACAGGTGACCTCGCCGGCGCGGACCTCGAGGGAGATGCCCTTGAGCACTTCGACCGTGCCGTATGACTTGTGGACGCTCTCGGCCCGCATCAGGGGAGTGGCCGTGCTCATGCGTTGCTCCTGGTGTGTCGCGAACGGGAGGGAATGGGCAGGGCCTGAAGGAGGGCCTGCTTCGCGGAGATGCGTTCTCCGCGGGAGAAGCCCCGCGAGAATCGACGCTCGAGGAAGGACTGACCGATCGTCAGCAGAGTGGTCACCACGAGGTACCAGATGCTGACGACGATGAGCAGTGGGATGACCTCGTAGGTCTGGCTGTAGATCGTCTGGGCCGAGTAGAGCAGCTCAGACATCGCGATGACCGAGACGACCGCGGTCATCTTGAGCATGGTGATCAGCTGGTTGCCGGTCGGCGGCACGATCACGCGCATCGCCTGGGGCAGCACGATGCGTCGCATGGTCTGTCGGCGGCTCAGGCCGAGTGCTGCCGCGGCCTGGCTCTGGCCGGTACCGACGGACAGGATGCCCGACCGCACGATCTCGGCCATGTAGGCGCCCTCGTTGAGTCCGAGCCCCAGGATGGCGGCGACGAAGGGCGTGATGAGGACATTGACGTCCACCAGCCAGAGGTCCGGACCGAAGGGGATCCCGAGAGTCAACTCCGGATACAGGGCCGCCAAGTTGTACCAGAAGATCAGCTGCACGAGCACGGGTGTTCCTCGGAAGAAGCCGAGGTACAGCCAGGAGAAGACGCGTGCTGCCGGGACGTCGGACAGCCGCATCACCGCCATGAGCACTCCGAGGACGATGCCGATGGCCATGCCGATCGCCGTGAGCTCGATGGTCACCACGAGGCCCTGGAGGATGGGTGCCGCGAAGAGGTAGTTGCCGACGACGTCCCACTGGTATCGCTCATTGACACTCACGGAGTAGGCCAATGAGACGGCGACGGCCAGGCACGCCGCTGTCACCAGCCAGCGCACGGGGCGGCGTACCGGGATCGCCTCGATCGGTGTCACCGACTGTGGTGGTGGTTCATCGCGTACGTGGCTGGAGACATCAGAGACAGAGGTCATGGTGATCAGTCGCTTCCCGCATTGATCATGGCCTTGTCCACCATGCCGTCCTCGAGGCCGTACTCCGCCATCAGATCGGCGTACGTGCCGTCATCGATCACGGCCTGCAGGCCCGCCTCCACGGCATCGCGAAGCTCCTGGCTCTCCTTGTCGAAGACCATCAAGGCGGGCTTGCCCGGGACGCCATCGTTGATCGTGACGAACTTCCCCTTGTTGGCCTCAACCATGTTGGCGCCGTTGACGTTGTTGGTCATCACGTAGTCGATCCGGCCGGATGTCATGCCCAGCGCCGCCTGTTGCACCGAGGCGAAGTTGTGAACATCGATGGGCTTGTCGTCGGCCTTCTTGCAGTCGGCGTTGAGCACCTCGATCCGGTCGGCCTGGATGGTGCCCGTCTGGATGCCGACCGACTCCCCGCACAGGTGGCTGTCATCCGACTTGTCCGCCATCTCGTCGCCGTCCTTCATGACGATGACGCCCAGACCCATGAAGTAGTCGACGAAGTCGACCTGCTCCTGTCGTTCGGGTGTATCGGTCATGGCTGACATCGCCATGTCGTAGCGACCGGAGGTCAGGCCCGGGATGATCGAGTCGAAGCTCGCCTTGGTGAACTGCACGTCGATGTCGAGCTTCTCGCCGATCGCGTTGAGCAGGTCGGGGTCGAGGCCGACGATGTTCTCCTGGGCGTCGAGTTCCTCGAAGGGCGGGTAGGTGGGGTCGGTGCCCACGGTGATCACGCCCTTGGACCGGATGTCCTCCGGGACGAGATCGGTCAGATCCGACCCGCTGTTCGTGTCGGAGGGCGAGGTGTTCTCGGCTGCGGTGTCGACCGATGAGACGGCACCGCAGGCGCTGACCGCCAACGACGCGCTCAACGCGACGCCGACGATGGACAGGGTGCGGGGGGTGCGGACAGGCATCATTGGCTGCTCCATCGAAGTGGTGGGGCCGGCGAGGGTCCGGCCAGGTGGTCGTTCTGAAAGTATGGGTACTCACGCCTATTGGTCTGGAATTCATCGAAATCGAATGTTGAGAGGTGGCTGAATGACCACATCGAAACCGATAGACGAATTCGGTCTTGGGCTGATCCACGCTCTGCAGTTGCGACCACGGGCGGAGTGGGCGGAGCTCGCTCGACCTCTGGGGGTGAGCGCGGCCACGGTCGCCAAGCACTGGAAGTCGTTGCGGGAGCGCGGTCTGGCCTGGGTGGGCGTGGGGCCCGGCCGGAACCTGTTGAGGGACGGTGGTGTCGGCTTCGTGCTGCTGAGATGTCGGGCAGGCGACCAGGAGGCCCTCGCGCGCAGGCTGATTGACGAGCCCACGGTGGCGACCCTGGACACGACGATGGGCAGCACTCACCTTCTCCTGGACGTGCTCACGCCGGACATCAGTCACCTTCGTGAATACGTCGGGGAGCGTCTCCCGGGGTTGCCGGGAGTGGAGCAGGTGACGTCCATGGTCAACACGTCCGTCTATGCGGGTGGGACCCGATGGCGGGTGGGTTCCCTCGACTCCGAGCAGGTCACCCGCTTGAGCGCTCCCACCTCGGAGCGTGTCGGCCGGGCCGAACGGCACCGACTCGACGGACTGGACCGCCGGATCATCGGTGAGCTCACGCTGGACGGGCGGATCAGCTTGGCGCAGCTGGCTGTCCGGTGCGGGACCACGGCTCCCACGGCCAAGCGACGCATCGGCTGGCTGGTCGCCTCGCAGACGATCAGCCTGCGTTGTGAGATGGCGACGCAGATGGCTCGGCCGATGATCTCGGTGACCTATCTCTTCCGGGTGCCGACGGCACAGCTGGATCGGGTGGGTGACTTCCTCACGTCCTTGGGATCGTGTCGGCTGGCCGCAGCGGTCACAGGCTCGTACAACCTGCTGTCGACGATGTGGTTGGCCAACGTGGCCGAGATCCGTCAGCTGGAGAATCTGGTGGTCAACCAGTTCCCGGACGTCATCGTGGGTGAGACCATTGTGCACATCGCCTCCCGCAAGCGGATCGGTCACGTCCTCGATCATGACAACCGCTCGGTGGGGATCGTCCCCCTGGCTGCGTGGGACGCCAGTGGGGTGACCAAGTCCAGACGGGTTGCCGTCGCTGGTCAGCCCGACTGACGAGAGGCTCAGTCGGCGGGTGCCATCTCGACGCCTGTGGACTCGATGACCCGCAGTAGTGGCCGGTAGTGCGCGATGACGGCCGCCCGGTAGGCCTCGACGTCCCCCGCCTCGAGCTGGTCGAGCATGTGGGCGTGGGCCTCGACGGCGTGGTCGATGTCCACGGCCCTCGGGTTCTCCAGCCGGAGTACCACCTCGGTGTGCACCTGCCACAGGGCTGGTGACCGACCGGGTCGGGGCAGCACGAAGGGGGTGGCCGCAGCCACCCCCTTCGCTCCTCCCCCCGGAGGTCTCTACAGGCCGACCTGGTCGGCTGCGTGCTCGGCCTGCTCCTTCGTGTACCCGTCACCGGCGTCCGAGGTCAGCTGCTCGATCAGGCCCGAGCGGGAGAAGGCCATGAGGTCCAGGTAGCTCTCCGCGGCCTTGACGGCCTGCTCGTTCCAGTCGACGTCCGACTCGATGTGCTCCACGGCGAACTGCGCCACGTCCTTGGGGTAGCCATCGCCCGCCGACGAGGAGAGCTGGTCGACCAAGCCCTGCTTGGAGAAGGGCATGAACTCCAGGTAGTCCTGCGCTGAGCGGACCGCGTTCTCCTGCTCGGTGGTCATCTCCGGCTCGGCCTCGGGCTCGTCCTCGGCCGGTGCCTCCTGCGGCTCTTCCGCTGCCTCCTCGGCGGGAGTCTCCTCGGTGGCCGCCTCGCTCTCCGGCGTGCTCTGCGAGGTCTTCGGTGCTTGTGCGGACTCGGTGCTCGCGCTGGTGGACGAGTCGTCGCCGCCCATACCGAGGGCGCCGGCGCCGCAGCACACGAGGACGACCACGAAAACGATCCCGAGCACGAGCGACAGGACCTTGTGCCGGGCGAACCAGCTCTGCCGGACCTCGGGGACGGGCGGGTTGGTGGGCTGCCACTGGGGCGGCTGCGGGGGCTGCTGGCTCATGTTCGTCTCTCCTGCGTCGTCGTTCGGTGTCACCGCAGATACAACCGCTCGGCGAGGGTGGTCGGCCTCGACCGAACGGTTGGACCTCGATGACCAAAGGGAGGAGCCGGCTGTCCCCGGACGGCCATACGATGCGGGCCATGGACCTGACGGACAGGGCGAAGGGGTGGGCCCGCGCCACGTGGTGGCGCTCGGTGCTGTGGACCCTCGCCGCTCTTGGCAGCGTCACCTTTGCCGTAGATGCCGGGGAGGCCCGTGCCGACCGCGAGGCCGGCAGGGTCCCCGATGCGGTCTCCGGCGACTGGTGGGTCCTCCTGTGGATCCTCGGCCTCGCACTCATCGTCCTGCTCTGGTGGCGCCGTCGCTGGCCGTGGCAGATCGCAGCCGTCGCCTCGGTCGCGACGCTCCTGACCCCGCTCGACCCGCTCGTGGCCCTGGTGGCGCTGCTGCAGGTGTGGATCCGGTGCAGCTGGCGCACTGTTGCCGCGAGCACCGCCTTGGTCGCCGCCGCGACCTTCGCCGCCACGTGGCGGGACACCCGCGGGACGTCCTCGCACGGATCCTTCTGGTGGATCTGGTTCTCCAGCGAGGAGGGCGCTGTCATGGGCGCCTTCGAGTGGTGGGCGCCGGTGATCATCACCGTCGTCGTCATGGTGGCCTTCGTCGGGATCGGATGGCTGCGGCGAGAGCTGTCGCAGAGCCAGGCGTCGGAGGAGGGTCATCGGGTGGTCGCGGCCGAGCTGACCGGCGAGGTCGCCCGTCAGGCGGAGCGTGAGCGCATCGCCCGCGAGGTCCACGACGTGATCGGCCACCGGCTGTCCCTGCTCTCGATCCATGCCGGCGCGCTCGAGGCCCAGACCCGAGACCGGGACGACCGGCTGTCCGGGTCGGCCACCCTCGTGCGGGAGTCCGCAGCCCAGACCTCTGCCGACCTGCGTTCGCTGCTGGAGGTGCTGCGCCGCCCCGACGACCCGGACCTGGCCGAGGCCGTCCCCGGCCTGGACGCGATCCCGGCCCTGGTGGACGAGACCATCGCCCACGGCATGCACCTCGTGGCCACCGTGATGATCGACGGCGCCGCGACTCTCGACCCGGCACTCGGCCAGACCGCCTACCGCGTGGTCCAGGAGCTGCTGACCAACGCCCGCCGCCACGCCCCGGGGGCCGGGGTCCGGCTGGTCGTACAGGCCCGTCCCGACCACGGGGTGACCATCGAGGCCGCCAACCACAGCCGCCACGTCGCCCCCCTGGTCAAGGGCAACGGCCTCATCGGCCTGGACGAGCGGGTCACCGCGGCGGGCGGCGAGGCGCACGTGCACGTCGATGACGAAGGCGTGCTGCGCACGGCGGTGCGGCTGCCGTGGCGCTTCACCACGGCGACCGAAGGGACCACACCATGACCGACACCCCCATCCGGGTTCTCCTCGTCGACGACGACCCGCTGCTGCGCTCCGGGTTGCGGCTGATGCTCGAGGCGTCCCCGGACCTGCTCGTCGTCGCCGACGTCGGCTCCGGGGAGGAGGCCGTACCGGCGATCCACGCCCATCGACCCGACGTCGTGCTCCTCGACTACCGGATGGGCGAGCTCGACGGCATCAGCACCACCCGGGAGATCCGGCGACTCGACCCGTCCCCCAAGGTCGTGCTGCTGACCACCTGGGACCTGGACGATCTGCCGCTGAAGGCCGTGCAGGCCGGCGCCAACGGCTTCCTGCTCAAGACGGCCGGCCCGGACGAGATCACCCGGGCCGTGCGGGACGCGGCTGCGGGCCACGCCCCCTTCTCCCCGCAGTCGGCGCAGCACGTGGTCACCCACGTGCGCAATGGCGACGCGGGTGGGCGTCGCGAGCAGGCGGCCCGGCTGGTCGCGGCACTCAGCGAGCGGGAGCGCGAGATCTGTGTCCGGCTCGCCGACGGGGCGACGACGGCGATGGCGGCGGCCCAGCTGCACCTCGCCGAGTCGACGATCAAGACGCATCTGCGTAGTGCCGAGACCAAGCTCGGCGTGGGCTCCCGCGCGCAGCTGGCCGTCATCATCGAGCGGGCCGGTCTGCTGGGCTGATCGGACGAGGGCTGCGCCGACACGGACGGGGCCCACGCCGATCACCGCCGGTGAGCAGCGCTAGGGTCCCCGGATGGAGATCATCATCTCGTCCGACCTCGAGCGGATCGCGATGCTGGGCGCCGACGCGGTCGCCGAGCACGTCCTCGCCGACCCGACAGCGGTGCTGGGTCTGGCCACGGGGTCCAGCCCCCTTCGGGTCTACCGGGAGCTGGGCCGGCGGGTTGCTGCCGGCGAGTTGAGCCTGCGCCGGTGCCGGGCCTTCCTCCTGGACGAGTACCTCGGGTTGCCCGCCGATCACCCCGAGTCGTACCGCGCGGTGATCGAGCGCGACTTCGTCCGGCTCGTCGACATCGACAGCGCCCACGTCGGCGGCCTCGACTGCAGCGCCGCGGACGCCCGGTCGAGCTGTGCCGCCTACGAGGAACGCATCGCTGCTGCCGGTGGCATCGACGTGCAGATCCTCGGCGTCGGGGGCAACGGCCACATCGCCTTCAACGAGCCCGGTTCCCCCGCCGCATCCCGCACCCGCGAGGCGGCGCTGACCGAGCAGACCCGACGTGACAACGCCCGGTTCTTCGGCGGCGACGTCGATGCCGTGCCGCAGCACTGCCTCACCCAGGGGATCGGCACGATCCTCGAGGCGAAGCACCTGGTCCTCATCGCCACGGGTGAGCACAAGGCGCAGGCCGTCCGCGAGCTCGTCGAGGGGAGGGTCAACGCCGAGTGCCCGGTGACGGCACTGCAGCAGCACCCGCACGTCACCGTTCTGCTCGATGGCGCGGCGGCATCACTTCTGCGGTCGCAGGACCACGACCTCGCAGCGCAGCCGTCCCAGCGCTGACGGGCGGTCAGTCCCCGGCCAGCTCGTCCATCGCCTGCTGCGCCTCGGAGACGATGAGTCGCATCGTCTCCTCCGCGAGCTCGGCCCGGCCGTCGGCGACGGCGGCGGCGACCTCGACGTGCCAGTCGATGGCCCGCTGCGCAGGGACCTCGGGCATCAGGTCATGGTCGGTGCGCCCGCGCAGCGCCTCCTCGACGAAGGGGGCGAAGCTGACCAGCAGAGTGTTGCCGGAGGCGGCCAGCAGGCCGCGGTGGAAGTCGATGTCGTGCGCCAGGTAGGCCTGCAGGTCGCCTCTGGGACCGGTGTCGACCATGCCCTGCGCGGCGTCCCGCAACTGCCGCACCTCGTCCTCGCCGGCGCGCTCTGCGGCCAACCGAGCGGCCTGTGGCTCGATGCCTCGGCGCAGCTCGCTGACCTCGCGCAGCTGCTCCAGGCGCTGCGGGCCCTCGAGGCGCCAGTGGATGATGAGCGGGCTCAGCGCCTCCCACGCGCTCTCCGGCCGGAACGTCACGCCGACGCGGCGGCGGGAGGTGACCACCCCGACCGACTCGAGGACCTTGACGACTTCGCGAACGACCGTGCGGGAGACCGTGTAGCGCTCCTCGATCTGCTCCATCGACAGCACGTCGCCCGGGACGATTCGAGCGTGGGTGAGATCGGACCCGACCCGGGCCAGCACGCTGTGGTGCAACCCGCCGGTGCGCTCATTCCCCATGCCGCGGATTGTGGCAGAGCCCAGGGCGGCCGCCAATGCTGGGCGGCGTTGGCCGGGTCACACCTTGTCAATTAAGCATACCTTTGCCACGATATGGCGTCACCGGCCGGAATCGGCCGCCCCGCCCACGAAGGACCACTGATGCTTCTCGTCGCGGATGCAGCCCCGGAGCCGGCCTACGGCTCGGGCGTCCTGCTCGCCATCGCCGCTGCTGCCGTCGCCCTCCTGCTGCTGCTGATCGTCCGCTTGCGGATCCACGCCTTCGTGGCGCTGGTCCTCGTCAGCTTCCTGACCGCGCTCGCGACGAAGATCGCTCCGGGCGACATCGTGACGGTGATGACCGACGGCTTCGGCTCGACACTCGCCTCGGTCGCGCTGCTCGTCGGTCTCGGCGCGATGATCGGCCGGCTGCTCGAGGTGACCGGCGGCGCGCAGGTTCTGGCTGACACCCTCATCGGGCGCTTCGGCGAGGACCGGGCCCCACTCGCCCTGGGTGTCGCCTCCCTGCTCTTCGGCTTCCCGATCTTCTTCGACGCCGGCCTCGTCGTCATGCTGCCGATCATCTTCAGCGTGGCCCGACGATTCGGCGGGTCCGTGATCCGCTATGCCTTCCCGGCCGCCGGTGCCTTCGCCGTGATGCACGCCTTTGTGCCGCCCCACCCCGGGCCGGTCGCCGCCGCCGACCTCGTGGGCGCGAACATCGGCCTGCTGCTCTTCGTCGGCCTGCTCGTGGGCCTGCCGACCTGGTACCTGGCGTCCTACCTCTACGGCGTGTGGGCCGGCAGCCGGTACATGGTCGACGTCCCGGACTTCCTCTCCGGCGCGGACGGGCCCACCGAGGGTGCACCTGCCCAGGACCGCCCCGACGTCAACCTGCCCTCCTTCGGCCTCGTGCTCACCGTCCTGCTGCTGCCGATGCTGCTGATCTTCATCGACACCGGGCTGAACACCCTGGCCACGACCGGCACGGTCGACGGCGACGCGACCTGGGTCGCTGCGCTCCAGGTCATCGGCAAGACACCGATCGCGCTGCTGATCACCACCCTCGTCGCGACCGTCGTCCTCGGCTGGCCCCGGCGCTCCAGAGCCGACGTCGAGACGATCTTCAACGACTCCCTCGCCCCCGTCTGCGCGATCATCCTCATCACCGGTGCCGGTGGCATGTTCGGTGGCGTGCTGCGCGCCAGCGGCATCGGCGAGGCCCTTGCCGGCACGCTCCAGGAGACGGGGTTGCCGGTCATCGTCGCGGCCTTCGCCGTCTCGGCGATCCTGCGCGTGGCCCAGGGCAGCGCGACCGTCGCCCTGACGACGACCGCCGGGCTGATGGCGCCGACGATCGCGGCTACCTCGGGGCTGAGCCCGATGGACCTCACGCTCGTCGTCATCGCGATCGCCGGTGGCGCGACCGTCCTGTCGCACGTCAACGACTCGGGCTTCTGGCTCGTCGGTCGCTTCCTCGGCATGGACGAGAAGACCACCCTGAAGACGTGGACCGTCATGGAGACCCTCATCGGTACCATCGGCTTCGTGCTCGCCTTCCTGCTCAGTCTGGTGTTCTGAGATGACGACGCACGTCGTCGTCATGGGCGTCTCCGGCAGCGGCAAGTCGACCGTCGCCGAGGGGGTCGCCGAGCGGCTGGGCTGGACCTTCGCGGAGGCGGACGAGTTCCACCCGCAGTCCAACATCGACAAGATGGCCCGTGGCATCCCGCTGGACGATCGGGACCGTGCCCCGTGGCTGCGGGACCTCGGTGGGTGGATGGCCGAGCACGCTGCCGCCGAGGACGACACCGTCATCACCTGCTCCGCCCTCAAGCGCTCCTATCGTGACGTGCTGCGCCGGGACGTCGCCGCGCTCGCGGGCGGGCACCGCGTGGTCTTCGTGCACGTCCACGGACCCTTCGAGGTCATCGCCGGCCGGATGGAGGGCCGCCGCGGTCACTTCATGCCCGAGTCGCTGCTGCAGTCGCAGTTCGACACGCTCGAGGACCTCGAGCCCGACGAGCACGGCTTCGTGCTCGACGTACGCCACTCACCGCAGGAGCTGGTCACCGAGGCGGTCGAGCGCATCCTCCCCTGACCGGTCCGTGCCCAAAAGGGACTCCCGGCGCAGATCCGCCTGATCCTTCGGGGGCCCGGTCGCCGGGAGTCCCTCTGGGGCACACGATCCCCGGCTGCTCAGGCTGCTCGGTCGGCGCCGGCGACGCGGACGATGACCGCCTGCTTGTCGACAGTCAGGCGCATGCGGCTGGCCTCGCCGATGACGTCGCCGTCGACCTGGACCGAGCGCGGCTCGTCGACGTCGACGGTGTAGGTCGTGCCCGAGGTGCGGATGAGCTCGGCAGCGTCCTTGCGGGAGCGGCCGATGACGCGCACCGCGACTGAGCCCCAGCCGAAGATGGTCTTCGGTGCCACGACGACCGCGTCGAGCCGGCCGTCGTCGTACGCGGCATCGGGCAGGAGCTGCAGACCACCCTGGAGGGTGCCGCAGTTGCCGACGAGGATCGTGCGGGCGTGCACCTCGGGCTGCTCCCGACCCTCGATGCTCCAGCGCACGCGGAACCGCTTGACGAAGAGCTTGCGGCCCCCGGTGACGAAGTAGGCGCTCCAGCCGACCCTGTTCTTCAGCTCCTCGCTCGTGCCGCCCATGATCTCCGCATCGAGCCCCATCCCGGCCATGACGAGGAAGGGGTGGCGCACCACGGGTGGACCCTCGACCGGGTCCTCGGCCTGGCCCTTGTCCTGCGTCGACGGCTCCTCGACCGGGTCGAGCTCGAGCCAGCCGACGTCGATCGGCTTGTTGCGCCCGCTGCAGGCGACCTTGAGTGCCTCCGTGAGGTCGCCGAAGGGGATGTCGAGGTTGCGGGCCAGCAGATTGCCGGTGCCGCGGGGCAGCAGCCCCATCGGGGTCCGGGTACCCGCCAGGGCGACGGCCACGGCTCGGATGGTGCCGTCACCGCCGAGGGGGCAGACGACGTCGACGCCTTCCTCGATGGCCTGTCGGGTCTGGCCGGTGCCCGGGTCGTCGATCGTGGTCTCGATGAAGAGCGGCTCGTTCCAGCCGAGATCCCGGCTGGCAGCGGTCAGCTCCAGCTGCACGGCGGCGACGTCATCGAACTTCGTCGGGTTGATGATGATCCCTGCCCGTCGGGGTGCCCGCTTCTCTCCCTTGCGCCGAAAGGTGCTGCGCTCCGGGCGCGACGGGACGCCACGCCCGCGACGCACACCCGAGCCCATGAGCACGAGGGCGACGGAGACGCCGATGAGCAGGAGGCTCAGGGCCACGACGAAGGCCAGCAGGGTCCAATCAGACACGGCGGTGACGCTACCGCAGGGTTGCCCCCCGGGTCGGGAGGGACGAGGTGGCTGCGGCGGGCGCGGCCCCGGTCGCCATCGCCGATACCCTGCGAGGTGTGATCGACCTCAAGTTCCTGCGCGACCAGCCCGACACCGTCCGAGCGAGCCAGCGTGCCCGCGGTGAGGACCCGTCCCTCGTCGACTCCGCCCTGACCGCCGACGAGCAGCGCCGCGCGGCGATCGGGGTCTTCGAGTCCGCCCGCGCGGAGCAGAAGGCCGCGAGCAAGGAGCTCGGCCCCGTCATGGGTCGGTTGACCAAGCTGCGCAAGAGCGACTCGGACAGCGCAGACAGCGCCGACCTCTCTGCCCTGGAGACCCAGGCGAGCGACCTGCGGGAGAAGGGCGCGGCGATGTCGGCCCGCGTCAAGGAGCTGGAGGCGGCAGCCGAGGCGGCGAAGGCGGAGCTGGACACCTCCCTTCGCTCCATCGGCAATGTCATCCAGCCGGGCGTCCCCGCGGGCGGCGAGGACGACTTCGACCTCGTCGAGGAGGTCGGAACCGCACGCGACTTCGCGGCGGAGGGCTTCGAGCCCAAGGACCACCTCGAGCTCGGCGAGCTGCTCGGGGCGATCGACATGGAGCGTGGGGCGAAGGTCAGCGGCAGCCGCTTCTACTACCTCACGGGGATCGGTGCGCGCCTGGAGTGGGCGCTGACTGGCCTGGCGCAGCAGATCGCCGTGGCGGAGGGCTTCACCCCCCTCGTCGTGCCGAACCTCGTGCGCACCGAGACCATGGCCGGCGCCGGCTTCCTCGACGCCCACGACGACGAGGTCTACCGGCTGCCCGCCGACGACCTCTACCTCACCGGGACCTCCGAAGTGGCCCTCGCCGGGTTCCACGCCGACGAGATCCTCGACCTCACCGACGGCCCGCTGCGCTACACCGCGACGTCGACCTGCTACCGGCGGGAGGCCGGCAGCTACGGCAAGGACACCCGCGGCATCTTCCGCGTGCACCAGTTCCAGAAGACCGAGATGTTCGTCTTCTGCCGGCCCGAGGACGCGGTGGCCGAGCACGAGAACCTGCTGCGCATCGAGCGCCGGGTCCTCGACGCCCTCGAGCTGCCCTACCGGATCATCGACGTCGCCGCGGGGGACCTCGGCGGGCCCGCGAGCCGCAAGTACGACTGCGAGGCGTGGGTGCCGACGCAGCAGAAGTACCGCGAGCTGACCTCGACGAGCAACTGCACGACCTTCCAGGCGCGCCGGCTGGACATCCGCGAGCGCGACCCGCAGGGATCGGGCACGCGGACGCTCGCCACGCTCAACGGCACCGCGATCACGAGCACCCGCCCGATCGTCGCCCTGCTGGAGAACCACCAGCAGGCCGACGGGTCCGTGCGCGTGCCCGAGGCGCTGCGCCCCTTCCTCGGCATGGAGGTCATCTCGCCGCGCTGACCGCGTCGCCCCGCCGTCGCGACGGCATCCGGTGGCACGACGAAGGGGTCCCAGCCTCCCGCGTTCATGTTGCCGGGTTACGTTTGGGACACGACATCGAGCAGGAGGGTGCATTGAATCTGGCTGTGCGGCATCTTCCGGCGGGCACCAACGACCCGGTCGGTCGTACTCGCCTCATCGCGTCGGTGACGGCCCGCGTCCTGGAGGGTCAGGCCGTGGCCGTCCACGGCCCCCGGGGCATGGGACGCAGCACCTTCCTCGCGGCGGTCGCCGCCGGTGTCCCGCACGCGATCAGCGTGCGGATGCAGCGGCGGGGCGTGCCGGGCAACGGCGTCTCGCTCATCGCCGCCGGGTTCCCGCAGGCCACTCTCGATGAGCTCCCCGAGCGGATGCGTTCCCTCCTGCTCGACCCCCGCTCGCTGCCCGCCCACGACCCCCGGGAGCGCTTGGGGGATGCCCTCACTGAGCTGCTCACCGCCCAGGCCGCCGCTGCCCCCTTCGTCCTGGTCATCGACGACGCCCAGCACATCGACGCCCTGAGCCTCGCCGCGCTGCGGACGGCAGCCTCCCGTTCCTTGGGCCCCGGCACCTTCGGCGCCCTCGCCGCGGTCGGCCCGGCAGAGATCGACCCCGCGACCGGCCACCCGCGCACCGTCGCCGCGCGCGAGCTGTCCTTGCTGCACGTGGACCTGCTGCCCTTCGCCGCGGCCGACACCGTCGAGCTGCTCGCTGCCGAGGGCGTGCCCACCGACACCGCCCTGTGGGCGCACCGGGAGTCCGGCGGCAACCCCGGCCTGGCCCGCGACATCGCCGCAGCCGTCGACGGCCTGACTCCCGAGCTGGCTGCCCGCGAGCTGGGCAGCCTCGCGCGCGAGCGCGTCCACGAGCTGAGCGCGCCGGTCCGTCAGACCCTGCGGCGAGTCGCGGCGATGCACCAGCCGACGACCGCGACGCTGCGACGCCTCGGCGGCGAGACCGCCGCGGAGAGCATCCGGGCAGCGCGCGCGCTGGGCCTGGTCGTCACCGAGGACGAGTACCTGCGGCTCACCCCTGAGGTCCTCGGTGACGTCCTGCTCGAGTCCGTCGACAGCGACGAGCTGATCGCACTGCACCGCGAGCTCGCGGCACACGCCGACAGCGAGGGTCTGACCCGCTACCACCTCGCCCTCGCCGGTGACACCGGGACGACCCCCGCCGACCTCGCCACCGCGGCCACCGGGTGCGCATCGAGGGGCGAGCACGACCTCGCCGCCCAGCTGTACCTCCTCGCCGCGGACGCCGGAACCCCGGAGCGGGACGAGTGGCTCACCCTCAGCCTCGAGAACGCCGTCATCGGCAAGGAGACGCGCGTACTGCACCGCGCCACCCGGGCCGCCGCCGACCTGACCGAGCCCAGCCTGTCCGTGCGCGCCAAGCTCGCCCTCGTCGAGCTCGGGGACCCGGCCCCGGACGAGGTCCTCGTCGCCGCCCTGCACGAGTCCCGCGCGGACCCGACCCTGCAGGCCCGGGTCCTCCTCCAACGGGCCCGCCTCCTCCTGGGCAGTCAGGACCTGCGGGCGGCACTGGACGTCGCCGGGCGCGCGGTGGAGCTGGCGCGCCGCGCGGGACGCACCGACCTGGAGGTCGACGCCCTGACCGTCGGGGCGGCAGCCGGGCGCACCCTCGGTGACCCGGACGCCCTGCGGCTGATCAAGCGGGCCGCCGAGATCGCGGGCGACCCGAGGCCCGGCCAGGTGCACACCTCGGCGCGTTACGTCGCTGCACGCTTCTCCCTGCACGACGACGACCTGCGCCGTGCCAGAGCAGCCTTCGGCGACATGCTCACCGATGTCGGCCCGGACGCCGGCCTCGACACCGTCCACGTCCTGCGCTCCCTCGTCGAGGTCGTCGCCCGGCAGGGACGCGGCCGCGAGGCGCTCGAGCTCGCCGGCCGGGCCACGCGGGCGGCCACGCACTTCGACACCCCGATGGCGACCACGTGGTTCATCGAGGCGATCGCCGAGAGCGTCGGCGGTACCTTCGAGCGCACCCGGACCGTCAGCGCCCGCGGCGTCGACCTCGCGCGCAGCGAGCGCGACCAGCGCTACCTGCGCCGCCACCTGGGCTATCTCGGCCTCGCACTGCTGCACCTCGACGACCCCGAGGGGGCCGTCGCCGCCCATCGGGAGCTGCGCCGCATCGACGCCGACTCCGGGATCAGGGACCTGACCTCGGTCCGGTGGCACACCGACGCCGTGATGGCCCTGGTGGCCATCGGTGCGACGGACGAGGCCGAGGGACTCCTCGCCGAGGTGCGGGCCGCCCTCGAGGACGGGCTGGGCGCGCCCGGTGTCGCTGCCGCCGCTGACCGGGCCGCTGCCGAGATCGCCGCCGCCCGTGGCGACCTGGACACTGCACGCACCCTGGCCGCGCGCTCGATCGCGGCAGCCGAGGAGTGCCGGCTGCCCATCGAGCTGGCCCGCTCCCTGGTCACCCTGGCGCACATCGAGCGCCGTGCCCGCCGGGGTGGCCGCAGCCGCGAGGCCGCCGCCCGCGCCCGTGAGGTGCTGCGGCCGCTGCACGCGGTGCCCTGGGCCGAGTGGGTCCAGATGCGCTTCCCCGAGGGCGCCGCGCTGCACACCCTCGAGATCGAGGAGCCGGACACCACGGACCCGCACACCACGCTCTCCATGCTCACCCTCACCGAGCAGCAGGTCGCCGGCCTGGTGGCCGAGGGCGCGAGCAACCGCGAGATCGCCCAACGTCTGCACCTGAGTGTCAAGACCGTCGAGGGCGGCCTGACGCGGATCTACCGCAAGACCGGGGTGCGCTCACGCACCCAGCTGGCCACGCTCGTCCTCGGCCACGGGCCCCGCTGACCGGATCCGCCCCCTTCGTCCTCAGTCCGTGTCGAGGTCGACGACGTCGTCCGGGTCCCGTTGGCGACGCATCGAGCGACGGGCCATCCACGCGACGGTGGCCAGCACGGCGATGATGATCAGGACGTAGACGACCTTGCTGATCGGGTCCATGTACTCCTCGACGAGGTGGTAGCGCCCCCCGAGCTGGTAGCCGATCCAGACGAAGAGCGAGTTCCACAGCAGCGACCCTGCCGTCGTGAAGCCGATGAAGGTCGTCATCGGCATGCGGTCGATCCCCGCTGGGATGGAGATGAGGCTGCGCACGCCCGGGATGAAGCGGCCGAAGAAGACCGCCTTGGGCCCGTGCTTGGTGAACCATGTGTCCGCCTTGTCCACGTCCGCGACGTCCACGAGCGGCATCTTCTTCGCGATCAGGCGCAGCCGGTCCAGACCCAGGGCGGCGCCGATGCCGTAGAGCACTATCGCGCCCAGGACCGAGCCCAGCGTCGCCCACAGGACCGCCTCGGCCGGTGAGTACCTGCCCTGCGAGGCGGTGAAGCCCGCGAGCGGCAGGATGACCTCGCTCGGGATCGGCGGGAAGACGTTCTCCATCAGGATCCCCAGCGCGATGCCGGGGCCCCCGATCCGCTCCATCAGGTCGAGGACCCACTCGACGATCGTGTTCATGAGGCCTTTCAGTGGCAGTGGCGTCTACGGTGGTGGCTCGTGGGCACCCCGGATGATCAGGACAAGGCTAAGGGTGCTCCCTCAGCGTCACCTGTGCGCCACGGTGTCGGCCCGTGGTCGGGGCGGTGGCCGGATGACCCACGACTCGACCCGGAGCTGCTGCGTGAGGGCGACCGGCGCAACGTGCAGGACCGGTACCGGTACTTCTCGCACGAGGCGATCACCGCCGATCTCGCCTCCCGGCGGCACGCCTTCCACGTCGCGATCGAGAACTGGGAGCACGACTTCAACATCGGCTCCGTCGTGCGCACCGCCAACGCGATGGGGGCGGCGGCATTCCACATCGTCGGCAAGCGGCGGTGGAACCGGCGCGGCGCCATGGTCACCGACCGCTACCAGGTCGAGCACCACCACCCGTGCGTCGCCGACCTCGTGGAGTGGGCCGCGACGGCGGGCGAAGGGGGGACCCCCCTTCGCCTGATCGGCATCGACAACGTCCCCGGCTCGCTGCCGATCGAGACCTACGACCTGCCGCGCGACTGCGTCCTGGTCTTCGGCCAGGAGGGCTCCGGGATCTCCCCGGAGATGCTCGCGGCCTGCGACGACGTGCTGGAGATCAGCCAGTTCGGCTCGACCCGGTCGATGAACGCCGGTGCGGCCGCGGCGATCGCGATGCACGCCTGGGTGCGGCGCCATCACTTCGGCCAGGGCGTGCGCGAGGGGTAGTCCCGGACCGGCCGAGAAGAGGGTGTCGGACCCGGCCCTGCGGCCGTACCATCGACGGGTGAGCCAGTACCTGACCTTCGTCGCGTTCGCGGCCGTCGTGGCCGTCGCGCCGGGACCCGACACCCTGCTGACCCTGCGCAGCTCGGTCGTGGGGGGCCGGGTCCGCGGCGCATGGACAGCCGTCGGGATCTGTGCGGCCGGTGTCGTGCAGGGTGTGCTCGCCGCCGCGGGTCTGGGAGGGGTCGTCGCGCACATCGAGCCGCTCTTCCAGACGATCCGCTGGGTGGGCGTCGCCTACCTGCTCTACCTCGGGGTCACCGCCCTGAGGTCGGCCTTCGCCAGCGAGGGTGCCTGGGCCGTGGGCGAGCTGAAGGGGCCGGTCGAGCGTCCGTGGCGGGCGCTCGCCACCGGATTCCTGTGCAACATCACCAACCCCAAGGTGCTGCTGTTCAACCTCGCGGTGCTGCCCCAGTTCCTCGCCGCGGGCGCCGGGACCGCCACCTTCATCGCCTACGCCCTCACGCTCACCGCCCTGGGCGCGGTCGTGCTCGTCGCGATCGTCCTGGCCGCCCAGCTCGCCCGCGGCGCGATCCAGCGGGTGCGGGTGCGTCGGGGGATCGACGGCGGCACCGGTACGGCGATGCTCGGCTTCGCCGGCGCGCTCGCGGCGGGCCACTGACCGAGCAGCTGGCGCAGGCTGCCACGATCGAGCCATGAGCCCCGCACCGTCCCGTCGTTCCGAGGTCGCCCCCTTCGAGGTCATGGACGTGCTCGCGCGCGTGGCGGCCATGCGCGCCGAGGGTCGTGACGTCATCTCGCTGTGCGCGGGTGAACCGAGCCAAGGCGCTCCGGCCGCCGTGCACGCAGCAGCCGCCCGGATCCACACCGAGCGCCGGCCGCTGGGCTACACGCCTGCGCTGGGGACCGCCCCCCTTCGCTCCGCCATCGCCGGGCACTACGCCCGCTGGTACGGCCTCGACCTGGACCCGGCGCAGGTGGCGGTGACGACGGGGTCGTCCGGCGGGTTCGTGCTGGCCTTCCTCGCCGCCTTCGACCACGGCGACCGCGTCGCGCTCGCCCGCCCCGGTTACCCGGCCTACCGCAACATCCTCGCCGGCCTGGGCTGCGAGGTCGTCGACCTGCCGACCGGCCCGGCCGAGCGCTACCAGCCGACCGTCGCCCAGCTGGAGGCGGCCCACACGCAGGCGCCGCTGGCCGGGCTCGTCCTCGCCTCCCCGGCCAACCCCACCGGCACGATGGTCGACCGTGGTGAGCTGACCGCGATCGCCGCCTGGTGCGCAGCTCACGACGTGCGCCTGGTCAGCGACGAGATCTACCACGGCGTCACCTACGCCGACCCCGACAACCCGGACGCGAAGGGGGTCTGCGCCCGTGAGGTCGACGAGCACGCCATCGTCGTCTCCTCCTTCAGCAAGTACTGGGGGATGACCGGGTGGCGCCTGGGCTGGCTGCTCGTGCCGCAGGACCTGCGGGCGGCAGTCGACGCGCTCGCCGGCAACATCGCGCTGTGCCCGCCGGCCGCGGCGCAGGAGGCGGCGGTCGAAGCCTTCACGCAGGAGACCTACGCGGAGTGCGAGGCGGCCCTCGTCGACTTCGCGAAGGCGCGCGAGGTGCTACTGGCCCGCGCGCCCGAGCTCGGCTGGGGCGCAGCGGCGCCCGCCGATGGAGCCTTCTACTACTGGGCCGATCTGGGGGACCAGCTCGCGGGCTTCACCGACGCCCGTGAGTACGCGGCCGCGCTCCTGGAGGCGACGGGGGTGGCGGTGACACCGGGCGCCGACTTCGACCCGGTCGATGGCCCCCACTGCGTGCGACTGTCGCTCGCCGCCGGGCCCGAGGCGATCGGTGAGGCGTTGGAGCGGATCATCGTCTGGCAGCGCTCGCGCCGGTGAACGGGGCCTCCGCCGTCGTGGCCGGCGGACCGGGAAGCCACCACTTGGCCGGGAAATCTGAGTCCGACCGCGTCGTGTCCCGGTCCAGGGCATCCTTCCCGGTCAGGGCCGGGGGAGTCGGCCCCATCGCCCGGGCCACCGATGATCTGCGAGGATCATCGACAAGACCACCCCAGTACGCCAGGAGGCCGTCATGCCCATCGCTACTCCCGACGTCTATCGGGACATGCTCGACCGCGCGAAGGCCGGGTCATTCGCCTACCCCGCGATCAACGTGACCTCGAGCCAGACGCTCAACGCCGCCATCCGCGGATTCGCCGAGGCCGGGAGCGATGGCATCGTCCAGGTCTCGACCGGTGGTGGTGAGTACCTCTCCGGCCCGACGATCAAGGACATGGTCACCGGCTCGCTCGCGCTCGCCGCATACGCGCAGGAGGTGGCGAAGAACTACGACGTCAACATCGCGCTGCACACCGACCACTGCCCCAAGGACAAGCTGGACGGCTTCGTGCGGCCGCTGCTCGCCGCAAGCAAGGAGCGTCGCGATGCCACCGGCCTGCCGATCTTCCAGTCGCACATGTGGGACGGCTCAGCCGTGGAGCTGCACGAGAACCTGTCCATCGCGCAGGAGCTGCTCGGGCTCGCCGCGGCGGCCGACATCATCCTCGAGGTCGAGATCGGTGTCGTCGGCGGCGAGGAGGACGGTGTCGCCAACGACATCAACGACAAGCTCTACACGACCCCCGGCGACACCCTGGACATGGTCGAGGCGCTCGGGCTCGGCGAGAAGGGCCGCTACATGGCCGCGCTGACCTTCGGCAACGTGCACGGCGTGTACAAGCCGGGCAACGTCAAGCTCCGCCCGGAGATCCTCAAGGAGTGCCAGGACGCGGTCACCGACAAGTACGGGAAGGACGGCGGTAGCCGTCCGCTCGACCTCGTCTTCCACGGTGGCTCGGGGTCGTCCCCGCAGGAGATCGCCGACGCGGTCGACTACGGCGTGGTGAAGATGAACGTCGACACCGACACCCAGTACGCCTTCACCCGTCCGGTCGCCGGCTGGATGCTGGAGAACTACACCGGAGTGCTGAAGATCGACGGCGAGGTCGGCAACAAGAAGCAGTACGACCCACGGGCCTGGGGCAAGGAGGCGGAGGCGTCGATGGCGGCCCGCGTCGTCGAGGCCTGCGAGAACCTGCGCTCCGCGGGGACGTCGGTGAAGGCATGATGGACAACCTGCTGAGCATCCCCGAGACCCTGCTCCCCGAGGACCCGGCCACGGCGCGGATCGACGCGGGCGAGGACCCCACGACCGTGGCGGCGGACCTGCCTTCGTCGTCCCTGCCGTGGGCCGTCCTGGCCGAGCGGTCGCTCGACGCCGGCCGCAGCATCGAGGGCTATGCCTACGCCCGCACCGGCTACCACCGCGGGCTGGACGCGCTGCGCCGTTCCGGGTGGAAGGGCCAGGGGCCGGTGCCCTGGTCGCACGAACCCAACCGCGGCTTCCTGCGGGCCCTGGCGGCCCTGTCCCAGGCGGCCGACGAGATCGAGGAGACCGAGGAGGAGCAGCGCTGCCGCACCCTCCTCGTCGACTCCTCGGCGGAGGCGGCCCGGGAGCTGCTCGGATAGCGACTCGACCCAAGGTGGTTGAGGTGTGCAGGCCGGCCGCGGCCGAAACCTCGAAACCACGACGAAGGGCGTCACGACCGTTGCTGGTCGTGACGCCCTTCGCCATCGGCCCGGTGTCCCGTGTCCGGAATGCGTAAGGGGGGCGCCGGTGACAGCTCCCCTGAAACCGTCGGCGGCGCCCCCGCGTAGGACCAGTATGCCGTACGTCACCCTCGAATTGAGGCATCGAATGGCCAGTGGCACTATCCTGCCAATCATGTCCTCTACGTCCGACTCCGACGAGCCACTGCGGCGTCTCGAGGCCCACCTCGCCGCGGACGCGGCCCGCGTGGAGGAGTCGCGTGGCCGACTCGCCGATATCGGTGATGCCCTGATGACCCTGCGGGCCCGCATGCACAACATCGACCTCGGTGACGACCCGGGAGTGCAGGTGCTCACCCCGGAGATGGCCGCTCCGATGATCGATCGCGTCGCAGGAGGGGTCGACCGGGTCGACAACGTCGTGCTCTCGATCGATGTCGGTGCGGGCACCGAGCACGTCAACGCCCGCAACGAGCTCACCCGCGCCGCCGACGGGCAGCGGCAACGCACGCTCGTCCATCCCGGCGTGCTCGAGACCGAGCTCGGGCGCAGCCGGCTCGCCGCCAGTCGGGAGGCCGGCCAGCGACAACGCGTCACCGACCGACTGGGGACGGAGTTCCTCGTCCTCGGCGAGGAGGCCGTGGTGACGCTCTCGGTCTGGGGCGATCCGCACTCGCCGTACGTCTTCATCCGCAACCCGGCCCTCGTGGGCTGCTTCGCCGCCTGGTTCGGCCTGCTCTGGGAGCAGGCCCCGGAGGTCGGGGCCCCGGTCGGTCGGTCCGACGAGGCGTTGGTGCGGATGCTCGCCCTCGGGACGAAGGACGAGGCGATCGCCCGCATCCTGCACGTCGGTCTGCGCACCGTGCGTCGACGGGTCGCGGCACTGATGGACCAGTACGGGGTGGACACCCGCTTCCAGCTGGGTGCTGCCCTCGAGCGCGACGGACGGCTCACCGGCGCCGATCGCTAGACTGTGCCGGTCAGCAGCCGCGGGGGCGCCCCGCGGCTCCGTGTTGTCGAGACCTGCTCGTGAGGGTGGGCGAGGAGGACCGATGCCGGCGATCGTGCTGATCGGGGCCCAGTGGGGCGACGAGGGCAAGGGCAAGGCCACCGACCTGATGGGCAGCGACGTCGACTACGTCGTGAAGTTCAACGGCGGCAACAACGCCGGGCACACCGTCGTCATCGACGGCGAGAAGTACGCCCTGCACCTGCTGCCATCGGGCATCCTCACCCCGACCGTCATCCCGGTCATCGGCAACGGGGTCGTCGTCGACCTCGAGATCCTCTTCGAGGAGCTCGAGGGGCTCGAAGCCCGGGGCGTCGACGTCTCCAAGCTGCGCCTGAGCGCCAACGCGCACCTCATCCCGCCGTACAACCGCACCCTGGACAAGGTCACCGAGCGCTTCCTGGGCAAGCGCAAGATCGGCACGACCGGTCGCGGTATCGGCCCGACCTACGCCGACAAGATGAACCGCGTGGGCATCCGCGTGCAGGACGTCTTCGACGAGGGGATCCTGCGGCAGAAGGTCGAGGCCGCGCTCTTCCTGAAGAACCAGGTGATGGCCAAGGTCTACAACACCCGCGCCTCGGACGTGGATGCCGTCGTCGAGGAGCTGCTCTCCTACGCCGACCGGCTGCGCCCGATGGTCGCCGACACCAGTCTCGAGCTGGAGCAGGCGCTCGACGCGGGCAAGAACGTCCTGCTCGAGGCCGGTCAGGCGACGCTGCTGGACGTCGACCACGGCACCTACCCCTTCGTCACCTCCTCCTCGGCCACCGCCGGCGGCGCGTGCACCGGCTCCGGCATCCCGCCGACCAGGGTCAGCCGCGTCATCGCGATCCTCAAGGCCTACGCCACCCGCGTCGGCGAGGGGCCCTTCCCCACCGAGCTCTTCGACGACGACGGAGAGTTCCTGCGCAGCACCGGGCACGAGTACGGCACGACGACCGGACGCCCACGCCGCACCGGCTGGCTCGACGCGGTCGTCGGGCGGTACGCGACCCGGATCAACGGGGTCACCGACTTCGTCATCACCAAGCTCGACGTCCTCACCGGTCTGGAGCGCGTGCCGATCTGCGTCGCCTACGAGATCGACGGCGAGCGGGTCGAGCAGATGCCGGTCAACCAGTCCGACGTGCACCACGCCCAGCCGATCTACGAGTACCTCGACGGCTGGTCGGAGGACATCACCGGCTGTCGCACCTTCGAGGAGCTGCCGGCCAACGCCCGGGCCTACATCCTGCGCGCCGAGGAGCTCATCGGCGCCCGGGTCTCGGCGATCGGCGTCGGTCCCGGCCGCGAGGAGATCATCCAGCGTCACCCGCTCCTGGACGCCTGAACCGGGGTGTGGCCCCGGTCGCCTGGGTGGAGGTATCCACGCGCGCTCGAGTACGCGGGGATACCTCCACCGGCCGAAGGGGGGAGCGGTGCCGCCGGATAATCCGTTGCCGGGCCCCCTTCGCGCTGCAATGGTGGGTGCAGGCACCGCAGCAGCGATGCCGACCGGCGACGAAGGGAGGTCCCCATGGGCACGCATGAGAGCGCACCCGAGGACATGAAGGCGAAGTTCCGGGAGGCGCTGGAGAAGAAGCAGTCGCACGGCGGAGCAGATGTCTCGCCCCACGGCGCCCGAGGCAAGGTCGGCGGCGCACACGACGCCGAGACCAGTGGCGCCCAGCAGATGTTTCGTCGCAAGAGCGGCTGACCCACTCTCCCGAGCGGACGGTCCCGGAGGCAGCGTGCTTCCGGGGCCGTTCGCGCGTTCACGTCGTCTGCCTGACGGCGTTGTACGCACCCGTGTCCCGCAATTTCGCGTGACGGGTGGGCAGATCGCCGTAGGGCGAAGGGGGTCCGTCAGTCGGTCGGGCGCAGGACGCTCATCCGGTGGGCCGCGCGGGTGAGCACGACGTAGAGGATGCGGGCGCCGCCGGGGGACTCATCCACGATGGCGTCCGGGTCCACGACGAGGGTCGCGTCCCACTCCAGGCCCTTGGTCGACAGCGGGTCGATCACCGTCACCCGTCCCTCGTAGCCCTCCGCGAGACCCGCGACGGCGTTCGCGTGACGCTGCGGGGTGATGACCGCGATCGAGCCCTCGAGCTCCTGCGCGAGGTCGGCCAGCGCCTGCTCGGCGACCGTGCCGACGGCGGGGCGCGAGGTGTCCAGCGCGTCGCCGAAGGTCACCTCCGCCGGTTGCACCCCGGTCTCGCGGACGGCATCCGGGATGTCGGCGTCCGGGACGGCCGGCAGGATCACGGCGCGCGCGTAGTCGAAGATCTCCTGCGCGTTGCGGTAGTTCGTCGTCATGTGGAAGGACTGCCGCTGCTGGGTGCCATACGCCTCCAGCCGCGCGTGCTCGGCCTCGGCGGCGTCCTGCCACGAGGCCTGGGCGACGTCGCCGACGACGGTCCACGACGCCCGCCGACCACGGCGCCCGATCATCCGCCACTGCATCGGCGAGAGGTCCTGGGCCTCGTCGACGAGCACGTGTGCGTACTCGTCGGCCGGCCCGATCGTGTCGTACAGCAGGCGCTCGTGGGCGCTGGTCGGGCTGAGGTGGTGCTCGACGAGTGGGTCCTTGATCGCCGATCCCATGGCGCGCAGCTCCTCGACCCCGTCCAGCTCCTCGACCTCGAAGAAGGAGCGCTCCTCGGGGGCCTCGTGCTCGACCGGCCCCAGGCGCACCGACAGCTCGTCGATGAGCGCGACGTCGGCGACCGTCCAGGTGCCCAGCTCGAGCGTCTCGCGGGTGGCGTGCGCCAGTGCGGCGGCATCACCGTGGCTGAGCACGGACCGGCTGACGTCGTAGGCCAGCTCGGTGTCCTGGAGCCACAGCAGGGCCTCGCGTGGGTCGACCTGCGGCCACCACTGACCGAGGAAGGTGTCGACCGCCATCGAGCTGTCGAAGGCCTCGAGGAAGTCCTCACGCTCGCCTTCGCGCACCTGGCGCCACGCGGCCTCGGCGAGGAGGTCGCGCACCGCGTTGGCCGCCTGGTTGCGGTTGCGGTCGCGCAGCGCCCGGCGGCGGATGTCGGTGAGCGTCGTTTCGTCGAGGTGGACCGCCCGCCCGTCGACCATGACGCGCAGACTCGTCGGGGCACCGGGGACGGCCATGGCGGCCAGCCGATTCAGGACGGTGCGCATCTGCAGTGATCCCTTGAGCGCGGCGACCTCGGGCGGATCGTGCCGCACCGCGGTGATGACATCGACGACGTCGCCCAGGGAGCGCAGGGTCACCGAGTCCTCGCCGAGCGAGGGGAGGACCCGCTCGATGTATGCGGTGTAGGCCGAGGAGGGGCCGATGACGAGGATGCCGCCGGACTCGTAGCGTCGACGGTTGGCGTAGAGCAGGAAGGCGGCACGGTGCAGGGCGACGACGGTCTTGCCGGTGCCGGGGCCGCCGGTGATCTCGGTGATGCCACGGTCGGTCGCGCGGATTGCTTCGTCCTGATGGGCCTGGATGGTCGCGACGATGTCGCGCATCTGCTGTCCGCGGCTGCGGGTGAGCGCCGCCAGCAGGGCGCCGTCACCGACGACGACCATGTCGTCCGGGGCCTCGGGCACCATGAGGTCGTCCTCGACGCCGATGACCTCCTCGCCACGGCTGCGCAGCACGCGGCGGCGGATGACGCCCAGGTTGTTGCCCGGGGTCGCGCGGTAGAAGGGCGAGGCAGCCGGCGCGCGCCAGTCGATGACGAGCGGCTCGTAGTCGTCGTCGCGCACGCCGAGGCGACCGATGTAGCGGATCTCCCGCTCGTGGTCGGGCTCCTCCTCGAGGTCGAGGCGGCCGAAGACCAGGCCCTCGTGCTGGCGCTCGAGGTGCGCCTGGCGACGAGCGGCGTTGTAGACCAGCGCATCGCGCTCGAAGAGCCCGGACATCTCCTCGTCCCGCACGTCGCCGGTACGCGACGTGCGACCGCGGGACAGGCCGTCCACGGCGACGAGCTCGGCTCTCTGTCCGGCCTTGGCCAGCTCGGTGTTCACGCGGTCGAGGTGCTGCTGCTCGATGGCGATCTCGGCAGCGACGGCGTCGACATGGGTGTCGGTCACGGTGGAGTCCTGCTCCCCTCCAGCTTGGGCAGAAGGAGAGAGTCTAGTTGCCGGGACGGTGTGCCCAGGACGCGGTCTCCCGGCGCGATCCCGACTGCGCGGGCGGATTCGACACGAGGGGGCCCGGCGTCGGCGCGAGTACTTGATTTCACCTTCATCCAGATGCCAGTATCAGTCGAGTCGGCTACGGCCGGTGGTCGCGCGGTCGGTGTCCCCCCTGATGTCTGGACCCGCGACCTCGGGGCGCAGTTCGCGGCAGACCCCCCTGCTTGCCGCGGGCTGCGCTCCGCCTTTCTCGCGGACCTGCCTGATCCATCGTCTGTCGTGCCCGCACGGGACCCGCGATCACCGAGCCACCGGGTCTCGTAGGCTCACCCCGTGAAGGTTCTCGTCATCGGCTCCGGCGCCCGCGAGCACGCCCTCGTGCGCGCCCTCACCCACGACCCCACGGTGGACGCCGTCATCGCGGCCCCCGGCAACCCCGGTACCGACGCGCTCGCGCTCAACGAACCGGTCGATGCCGGCGACCCCGAGGCCGTCGTCGAGCTGGCCCGACGACACGCCGTCGACCTCGTCGTCATCGGGCCGGAGGTCCCCCTCGTTGCCGGAGTCGCCGATGCGTTGCGCGAGAGCGGGATCCGCTGCTTCGGGCCGAGCGCTGAAGCTGCCCGCCTCGAAGGCAGCAAGGCCTACGCCAAGGAGGTCATGGCCGCTGCGGGCGTGCCGACCGGCCTGGCGCGGGTGTGCACGAGCCGGGACGAGCTGGTCGAGGCCCTCGACGCGTTCGGCGTCCCCCACGTCGTCAAGGACGACGGCCTCGCCGCGGGCAAGGGTGTCGTGGTCACCGATGACCGTGAGGTCGCCATCGAGCACGGCATGGCCTGCCTGGCGAAGGGGGACGACGCCACCGTGGTCATCGAGGAGTTCCTCGACGGGCCCGAGGCGAGCCTCTTCTGCATCTGCGACGGCCAGCGGGTCGTCGCCCTGGACCTCGCGCAGGACTTCAAGCGCATCTTCGACGGCGACGAGGGGCCGAACACCGGAGGCATGGGCGCCTACAGCCCGCTGGCCTGGGCCCCGGAGGGGCTCGTCGACGACGTCGTCACCCGGGTCGCGCAACCGGTGGTCGAGGAGATGGCCCGGCGGGGGACCCCCTTCGCCGGGGTGCTCTACGTCGGCCTCGCCCTCACCTCCCGCGGTCCGCGGGTGATCGAGTTCAACGTGCGCTTCGGCGACCCGGAGACCCAGGCGGTCCTCGCCCGCCTCGACTCACCCCTCGGTGTGCTCCTCGCAGCTGCCGCGGACGGGGAGTTGGACGACCACGACCCGCTGCGGTGGCGCCCCGAGTCCGCCGTGACCGTTGTCCTGGCCGCCGAGGGCTACCCGGCGTCGCCGGTGACCGGGATCGAGATCGACGGCCTGCAGGAGCTCGCCGCGAGCGACCTGGCCGAGCACGTCCACGTCCTGCACGCGGGTACGCGGGTCGATGTCGAGGGTGAGGCCCCGCAGCTCGTCTCCTCCGGTGGTCGTGTGCTCTCGGTCGTCGCGACCGGTGACGACCTCACCCGGGCGCGCGAGCGTGTCTACGAGGCCGTCGGGCGGATCGACTTCCCCGGCAGCCACCACCGCACCGACATCGCGCTGCGGGCCTCGCGCGGTGAGATCCGGGTCTGATCCCTTCCCGGCGCACATCTCACGACGGGTCGAGGTATCCCCGCGTGGCAGGGTGCGCGTAGGTACCTCGAACGGATGGTCAGGGAGTCCGGCGGGGTACGTGGAGCGTCGCGTTGATACCGCCCTGCCAAGATGGCCCCATGACGAGTGACGCTCCCCTCGACCTGCCCGGCTACGCCCACCTCTACTCGGGCAAGGTGCGCGATCTGTACGCGCCGATGGGGCAGGACGGTGCGCCCCGGCAGGACCAGCTGCTGCTCGTGGCCAGCGATCGGATGTCGGCCTACGACTTCGTGCTCGACACCCCGATCCCAGACAAGGGGGCGGTGCTGACCCAGATGTCGCTGTGGTGGTTCGAGCAGGTCGCCGACCTGGTGCCCCACCACGTCGTCTCCACCGACGTGCCCACCGCCGTCGCCGGTCGGGCCGTCCTCGTCGAGCGCCTCGACATGCTGCCCGTGGAGTGCGTCGCCCGCGCCTACCTCACCGGCGGCGGCCTGAACGAGTACCGCTCCACCGGCGCGGTCAGCGGGGTCGACCTGCCGGAGGGGCTCGTCGACGGGTCCCGCCTGCCGGCACCGATCTTCACCCCGTCCACCAAGGCGCCCGCTGGTGAGCACGACGAGCCGATCCCCTTCGCCGGGGTGGTCGACGAAGTCGGGCAGGCGCTCGCCGATCGTGCCCGCGATCTGACCGTGGCGATCCTGCAGCGCGGCAACGAGATCGCCACCGAGCGCGGGATCATCCTCGCCGACACCAAGGTCGAGTTCGGCCTGCGCGGCCTCCAGCTGAGCGAAGGGGAGGACCCGGGTGCCGCGATCCGCGCCCGGGGGGCGGACGCCGAGATCGTCCTCGCGGACGAGCTCCTCACCCCGGACTCCTCACGCTTCTGGCCGGCGGACCAGTGGGAGCCGGGCCGCCAGCAGGCCAGCTACGACAAGCAGTTCGTCCGCGACTGGCTCACCTCCCCGGCCTCCGGCTGGGACAAGTCCTCCGGCGAGGCGCCCCCCGCCCTGCCCGAGGACGTCGTCGCGCAGACCCGGGCGAAGTACGTCGAGGCCTACGAGCGGCTGACGGGTCGGACCTTCGGCTCTGACGTATCGGATCCGATACGATTGGATGTATGAGCACGCAACACGCGCTGGCCCGAGTCCTCGAGTCGGCTGCGCGCCTCCAGCAGATCGTCCCTGACGCCGTGCTGGTCGGGGGGTCGGCCGCCGCCTTCTATGCCGGCCACCGGCAGTCCTTCGACCATGACCACGTCGTGGCGGACCTGGCGGCAAGGTACGCCGACGTCGTCGAGGCGGTCGAGGCCACCCAGGGCTGGGCCACGAGTGTGCGGGCCAGCTCGCCGCCCCTGACCCTGCTCGGCTCGCTCGACGGCGTGGAGGCAGGCCTGCGGCAGCTGCGTCGGACCCGACCGCTGGAGATCGAGGTCGTGGACGTCGGCGGTCATGAGCTGCGCGTGCCGACCCTGGGCGAGTGCCTGCGGATCAAGGCCTACCTCGTCGTGCAGCGCAACCAGGTGCGCGACTATCTCGATGTGGTGGCACTCGTCGATCGGCTGGGGCTGACTGAGGCGGTGTCGACGGTGTGCGGGATCGACGCCTACTACGCAGATCGCTCGGGCGAGGACGACTCCGTCCGGACCGTGCTCGTCCAGCGTCTGTCCGAACCCGATCCGCGCGACGCGCGTGTGACCCTGCAGCTCGCGTCCTACAAGGGCCTCGTCGAGCGGTGGCAGGACTGGAGTGCGGTCGTCGAGGCCTGCCAAGCGCTGGCCGACGCCGTGGTGGAGCGACTCGAGGAGGAGTCGTGAGCGTCTCCTTCCGCAATGTGGACGTCGACGCGGGCGCGCCGGTCGACACGTGGCCGTACGAGGCGATCGTCACCGTCATCGAGCGCGGCTCGATCTCCGACTGGATCACGCTGACCCGGGCGATCGACGCCGATCCGTGGGGGGCGGTGGCCCGGCAGGTCGAGGACTACCTGTCCTACGAGTCGCCCTATGGCGTGGGACCGCTGATGGCTCGCGCCATCGCACGGGCTCGACGCCAGGCCGAGGCGGCCGAGCGCGCGGTGGTGGCCGACGAGGTGCGGCAACTCGTCGTGGAGTCCGGGATGACCATGGAGGAGTTCGCTCGCGGGGTCGGCACCTCTCGCAGCCGACTATCGACCTATCGCACGGGTCGGGTCGTGCCCTCGGCGACGATGATGCACCGTATGCGCCACGTGAGCGGCCGCTCGGTGGCGGATCAG
This sequence comes from Janibacter cremeus, assembly GCF_013409205.1. Classification (NCBI taxonomy): domain Bacteria; kingdom Bacillati; phylum Actinomycetota; class Actinomycetes; order Micrococcales; family Intrasporangiaceae; genus Janibacter; species Janibacter cremeus. The sequence goes on along the minus strand of NZ_JACCAE010000001.1, from coordinate 1,507,019 downwards.
TAGCGACCGACGATCGGGGACCCCTGGGCCGGCGGCTCGTGCGGCTCCGACCAGAAGTCGTCGATCTCGCTGACTCATCGGTCCTCGCGCGGGGTGTCCGGTATCTCCTTCGTCGGGAGCACGAGGCGATAGGCGTCCCAGGCGCGCGCGCCCTCCGGGTGGTCGGCCCGGGTGCGGACCTTGTACTCCTCGGTGAGCTCCATGATGCGGTCGGCGAGCTCCTCCACCTCCTGCCACGTGAGCCAGAGTCTGCTGTGGCTCATGTGGCCGACGTCGTCGCGGCCTGCGGCCATTGCCCGCTCCGCGCGCTCCATCCCGGCCTGGATGTCGCTGCTCCAGCCGGCCAAGTTGGCGTCCTGGACGCCCGCCGGCGAGTGTCGGTAGGCCTCCGGTCGGACCGAGAGGCTGTCGGCCGCTGCCCGCCACGGGCGTTGTCGGGCATCTGAGGTGCCTTCGTCCCGAACGACGATGCCGGCCTTCTCCAGTGCACGCAGGTGGTAGCTCGTCGCCGAAGGAGTCAGCCCCACGAGCTCGGCCGCCTCGGTGGCCGTGAGCACCTCCCCCGAGTACAGCTCGGTGATCAGTCGCTGCCGCGCCGGGTGGGCGAGGGTGCGCAGCGCTCGGGCTTCGGTGATATTCAGCTCGGTGCGCTTCCTCCTGATCATGCCGTGATGATACTTGCCCGGACAAGGCGTGAAGCATTATCTTCATATATGTGAAACGAATGTTTCAGGATTTCGAGCAGGTGCTGTCGAACACGCGGGCGCGGCTGGTCCTCGCCGCACTCGCCTTCTCGGTCGTCGGTGACGGCGCGGCCAAGGTCGCGTTGCTCCTGCGGGTGCACGACGCAGGGGCCGGGCCCTCCGGCCTGGCCGTCATGCTCGTCCTCTTCGCGCTGCCGCTGGTACTGCTGTCCGGGGTTGCCGGCGCCCTGGCGGAGCGGACGGACCCGCGCCCCGTCGTCGTGGGCGCGGCCGGGGTCCAGCTCGTCGCAGCCTTCGGTCTCGCCTGGCGCGCCGACCTGGTCCTGACGGGCATCGGGGTGCTCGTGCTGCAGACCGGCTTCGCCCTGGCCAACTCGACCTGGGTCGTGACCCTCCCGAAGTTGGTCGACCAGGAGCACGTGGGCGCGCTCGTCTCGGTGGAGCACAGCGTGGTGGGCATCGCCGTTCCTGCCGGAGCCGCGCTCGGGGGCGTCCTCGTTCAGCACTGGGGCGTCTCCGCGCCCTTCGTCCTCGACGCGCTGACCTTCCTGCCCCTGATCGGTGCGGGCCTCCTGCTGCGTTCCTGGCCCACCCTGGAGGAGCGCGTCGTGCGAGCGGGATGGCGTCGCCGCTTCCTGCGGACCGTGGTCCCGCTCGACGGGCTGACCTCGCTGCGCGCCCATCCACTCCTGGCGGTGCTCGCTGCCGCGGTGCTGCCCTTCATCGTCGCGCTGGAGTCGGTCAACGCGGTGGAGGTCTTCCTCGTCAAGGACGTCCTCGGCGGCAACTCCAGCCAGTTCGGGCTGTCGGAGGCGGCGGCAGGGGTGGCTGCGGTGGTCGGTGCCCTGCTCGCCGTCGTCGTGCGCACGACCGACGGGCGTGTCCGTGGCGTCCTCGCCCTGCTGGGGGTCATCTCGCTCGTCCAGATCGGGCAGGGGCTCGCGCCCGGGATCGCCGCCTACATCGCGCTGGCCGCAGCCGTGGGCCTGCTGCTCGGCGGGCTCAACGCGATCGTCATGACGCTCATGGTCACGGCCACCGACCCGACGAGACGAGGGCGCATCGTCGCCCTCGTCGGTGGTGCCTCACGCTCCTGCGGGATGATCGCGCTCGCGCTGGGCGGAGGGCTCGGGACCGTCCTCGGTCCGCGTGGCACCTTCGTCACGGTGGGGCTGGTTGGGCTCGTGATCGCTGCTGCCGCACACCTGGCCGCGCGGCGCCACCTGCGGTCGGGGCGCGAGCCCAGCCACGCAGCGTTCGTGCACGAAGGGGACTCCCAGCCGCCATCGTGAGCGTTCCCTCGGGGGTGTGGCCCCCGCAGTCCCTCTTGGGCACGGGGTCCCCTTTCGCAGGACCCTCCCGAGGGGCAGACTGCCGTCATGTCGACGAGGACCGAGATGGCCACCGCACGCGCCAACGGGCTGGGGGAGGTGCTGCGCCGCAGCGCCGCCCGCTTCCGGGACAGGACCGCGATCATCGACGGGGAGACCCGCCTGAGCTATCGCGAGTTCGACGACCTCGTCACCCGCGTGGCCGCCGGCCTGGCCGGGCACGACATCAACCCCGGCGACCGGGTGGCCCTGCTGAGTCGTAACTCCGCAGACTTCGCCGCCATCGCCTGGGGCGCAGCGCGACTGGGCGTCATCCTCGTGCCGATCAACTTCATGCTCACCGCCGACGAGGTCGGCTACATCGTCGGGCACAGCGAGCCGGTCGCCTTCATCGCCCAGCCGGAGTTCGTCGCCACCGCCACCGAAGCCATCGCCGCGAGCGGTCAGGCGGTACCCACGCTCATCACCACCGGGGATGCGAAGGGGGAGTGGGCCCCCTTCGCCGACCTCGCCGCGACCGACGCCACCGGCTGGACCCCGCCGATCGTCGCCGACGACGACCCGATCCGACTGATGTACACCTCCGGCACCGAGTCCCGCCCCAAGGGCGCGCTGCTGACCTCCCGTGCCCTGCAGGCCGAGTACCTCAGCACGATCGTCGACGGCGGGATGAGCGGCGAGGACATCGACCTGCACACCCTGCCGCTCTACCACTGCGCCCAGCTGGACTGCTTCCTCGGGCCGGACCTCATGCTCGGTGCGACGAGCATCATTCTGCCCGCCCCGGAGCCGGCGAGGGTCCTGGCGAGCATCGCCGAGCACAAGGTGACCAAGTACTTCGCCCCGCCGACGGTGTGGATCTCCCTGCTGCGCCACCCCGACTTCGACACCACGGACCTGTCGAGCCTGCGCAAGGGCTACTACGGCGCCTCCCCGATGCCGGTGGAGATCCTCACGGAGATCCAGCAGCGGCTGCCGGACGTCGACCTGTGGAACTTCTACGGGCAGACCGAGCTCGCCCCGGTCGCAACGATCCTGCCTCCGCACGAGCAGCTGACCCACGCCGGATCGGCCGGATTCCCGGTGCTCAACGTCCAGACGCGGCTCGTCGACGACGAGGACGCCGAGGTTCCGGTCGGTGAGATCGGCGAGGTCGTCCACCGCAGCCCGCACATCGCCGCGGGCTACTGGCGCGACGGGGAGAAGACCGCCGAGGCCTTCCGGGGTGGCTGGTTCCACTCCGGCGACCTGGCGATCGAGGACGAGGACGGCCGGATCACGATCGTCGACCGCAAGAAGGACATGATCAAGTCCGGCGGCGAGAACGTCGCCTCCCGCGAGGTGGAGGAGGCGATCTACTCCCACCCGGACGTCGCGGAGGTGGCGGTCTTCGCGCTGCCGGACCCGAGGTGGGTCGAGGCGGTCACTGCCACCGTCGTCGCCAAGGGGGGCTCGGACCTCACGTCCGCCGCGATCCAGGAGCATTGCGCCGGCGTGCTCGCTCCCTTCAAGCAGCCCAAGCGGATCGAGATCGTCACCGAGCTGCCGAAGAACCCGAGCGGCAAGATCCTCAAGCGCGA